>JBBKWB010000048.1:0-4445 GCA_037968755.1 Woeseia sp. | reverse complement strand
GCACCACTCAGTGAGGCGACGGCGGACGCCAACGCCCGCAATGCGGAAAACGCGGGATGTCGACCCGCGACATTGCCCAGTAGTACGTGCCCGGCATTCGCTTCTTTCAGCATAGCGGCAATACTTTGCTGCTCACTTGTTGCTGTTACGCCTTCGCATATCGCGCGAATTGATTCCGGCAACGCGTTGCCGGCAGCCAAAGCAACGGCGATGCCGGCAAGCTGCGCTACGAGGGCGTCGTCGTCAACATACTGCGCAACCGGAAAGTGATACTCCTGCTGGCCGCTGTTGACGAACATAACTTTGGCGCCGGCCAGCGCCGCTTTGCGCACGCGGTGCGCAAGGATCGGTGCCTCTTTACGCAAGTTTGAACCGACAATCAGGATGGCGTCGCGCGACTCCAGATCCGCGATCGAGCAACCCAGACCCGGAACAGCCGGATCATTGCCCTGGTCCGCAAAGTCTCGCTGCCGCAATCGATGATCGATATTATTCGTGCCCAGTTTGTCAGCAATTCGTACTAACAAGTGACTCTCTTCCAGCGTCGCGCCAGGCGAGCTCAGAATCCCGGTTTTGCCTTTGCTGCTGGTGCGCAATACGTCAGCCAGTTTTTCCAGTGCTGCTTGCCAGTCAACGTTTTGCCATTCGCCGTTCACTTTCATGCGTGGCCGGGTTAGACGCTCGTCACTGTAGATTCCCTGATAGCTGAAACGATCGCGATCCGCTATCCAGGTCTCGTTAATTTCTTCGTTCTCTCTCGGCACGATGCGTTTAACGGTACCCCGCAGTACGTGCGCATACAGGTTGGAACCGACGCAGTCGTGCGGTGATACGGCCGCGTGCTGCACCATTTCCCAGGCACGTGCACTATAGCGGTACGGCTTGTTGTTCAGTGCGCCGACCGGACACAGGTCGATGATATTCGCGGACAGCTCGTGATCAACGGCTTTCTCGAGGTACATGCTAATCAGCATGTTCTCGCCGCGACCAATGGTCCCCAACTCTTGCAGGCCTTCAATTTCCTCGCCGAAGCGAACGCAGCGTGTGCAGTGAATGCAACGTGTCATGTCGGTCGAGACCAGAGGACCCAGGTCTTTGTCTTTAACAACGCGCTTGCCATCGTTATAGCGCGATATATCGCGCCCATAGCCCATTGCCAGATCCTGCAATTCGCATTCGCCACCCTGGTCGCAGATCGGGCAATCGAGCGGATGGTTGATTAGCAGGAATTCCATTGTCGCTTTCTGCGCGGCAATCGCTTTGGGCGACCGCGTGAATACTTTCATGCCATCGCCAACCGGGGTGGCGCAGGCCGGCATCGGCTTCGGTGCTTTTTCGACTTCAACGAGACACATGCGACAATTTGCCGCAATGCTAAGTTTTTCGTGGTAGCAGAAGCGCGGCACGTATTGACCCGCCGCATCCGTTACTTCGATCAGCATTTGCCCTTTTCGGCACTCGACCGGCTTGCCGTCGACCTCAATCGTTACGGTATCGTCGCTCATGCAGCAACCCCGGCAATGCCCTCGACAATACTACGGCCGCGATTCTCTACCATGTATTCGAACTCGTGATAAAAATGTCGCAAGAAACTTTGTACCGGCCAGGCGGCCGCATCGCCCAACGCACAGATTGTGTGGCCTTCGATTTTGTTTGCGACCGCGACCAGGCGGTCAAGGTCTTCTATACGACCTTCACCCTCAATAATTCGGTTAAGCATTCGGTATAGCCAACCGGTGCCTTCCCGGCACGGCGTACATTGACCGCAGGATTCCGCCATATAGAAACGTGAAATTCGCCGCAGTACCCGAACCATGCAAGTTGTCTCGTCCATCACCATGACGGCACCGGTTCCAAAAGAGGAGCCTGCTTCTTGCAATGAGGTGTAGTCCATCGTGCAGCCCATGATGATGTCAGCAGGTAACACCGGCACTGAAGAACCGCCCGGAATCACCGCTTTCAGTTTGCGTCCTTTCCAGACGCCGCCACAGAGCTCCAGCAAATCCTTGAACGGGATACCCATAGGCAGCTCAAGATTCGCAGGTGCTTCTACGTGACCCGACACCGAGAACTGTGCCGTGCCCCCGGACTTTTCGGGACCGAGCGCTGCGAACCAGACCGCGCCCTTGGTCAGGATCGTCGGGACACTGGCAAGGCTTTGGGTGTTGTTGATCGTGGTCGGCTTGCCGTAGAGGCCGAAGTTGGCGGGAAACGGCGGTTTGAACCGCGGTTTACCCTGCTTGCCTTCCAGCGACTCAATCAACGCCGTTTCTTCACCGCAGATATAGGCACCGGCACCGACGAATGTATAGATGTCACAATCGATACCCGAACCCTGGATATTCTTGCCGAGCAATCCCGCGGCGTAGGCTTCTTCCAGGGCTGCTTCAAATCGCGGCACAGGTTCATCGATGAACTCACCGCGAATGTAATTGTATGCGACCGTTGCGCCCATCGAATAGGCGGCGATTGCCATGCCCTCAATCAACGAGTGCGGGTTGTAACGCAACACCTCGCGGTCATGGCAGGTGCCAGGTTCGCTCTCATCCGAGTTGCAGACGAGATACTTTTGCACCGGCGCAGTACGCGGCATGAAACTCCACTTGAGCCCGGTTGGAAAACCTGCGCCGCCGCGGCCCCGAAGTCCGGACGCTTTCACTTCTTCAATAATTTGTTCCGGCGTCAGTTCGCCAGCGAGGATTCGCCGCCAGGCCTTATAGCCGTCGTGCTTTTCGTAAGTCGCCATTGACCACGGCTGGTTGGAACCGAAAGTACTGAAACTAACAAGATTTTGTTCGTACGCCATCAGTCCAGCCCGTCCAGAATCTTGTCAACCTGCTCGATTGTCAGGTTCTCGTGATATTTGTGATCGACCATCATCATCGGCGCGCCACAGCATGCGGCAAGGCATTCTTCTTCGCGCTTCAGGTAGATGCGACCATCGGCTGTACTGCCGCCGGTTTGCACACCCAGCTTTTTCTCAACATGTTCGACCAGTTCTTCAGCTCCGCGCAGCATGCAGGACACGTTGGTGCAGATCGCGACGTTATGCCGGCCAACCGGCTCCGTCTGAAACATTGAATAAAACGCTGCAATCTCGTAGACCTGAATTGGCGGTAACTCCAGGTATTCGGCTACGCCGTCCATTATCTCTGTTGTGAGAAAGCCTTTGTTCTCGTGCTGTGCCGCGTGCAATGCGCCAATAACAGCGGAACGCTTCTGCTCCGACGGAAACCGTGCAGTCCAGCGCTCAATCTCCGCGCACACATGCTTCGACAGTATTGCCGATTCTTTCATCGGTCTATCTCACCAAACACTATGTCCTGGGTGCCAATTACAGCAACCACGTCCGCCAACATGTGGCCCTCAACCATTTCCGACATCGCCGCGATATGCGCGAAGCCAGGTGCACGCACTTTTACGCGGTACGGCTTGTTAGCACCGTCAGAAATCATGTACACGCCGAATTCGCCTTTAGGTGCTTCGACCGCGGCGTAAGCCTCACCGGCTGGCGTGCAGTAGCCCTCGGTGAATAATTTGAAATGATGAATCAGCGATTCCATGTCGTCTTTCATTTCGACCCGGCTTGGTGCCACGACCTTGTGATCGTCAACCATCACCGGCCCTGGATTGGCTCGCAACCAGTCAACGCATTGCTTAACAATTCGGTTCGACTGGCGCATTTCTTCAACTCGCACCAGGTAGCGGTCATAGCAATCGCCATTTACACCGACAGGAATGTCGAAATCCATATTGTTGTACACCGCGTACGGCTGCTTCTTGCGCAGATCCCACTCAATGCCCGAACCGCGCAACATTGGTCCGGTGAAACCCAGCGCAAGCGCTCGTTCCGGAGAAACCACTGCAATGTTTACCGTTCTCTGCTTCCAGATTCGATTGTTGGTCAACAAGGTCTCGTACTGATCCACGCAGCCTGGAAATTTATCGGTAAATGCTTCAATGAAGTCCAGCATCGAACCGTCGCGAGCCTTGTTGAGTTGATCAACATCTTTTTGCTTGCGCCATTTAGAGGCCTGGTATTTCGGCATCGAGTCGGGCAGGTCCCGGTACACACCACCCGGGCGATAGTACGTTGCATGCATCCGCGTGCCCGAGACCGCTTCGTAGCAATCCATCAGGTCTTCACGTTCGCGGAAGCAATACAGGAACATGGTCATCGCGCCGATATCAAGGCCGTGCGCGCCAAGCCACATCAAGTGATTCAGAATGCGAGTTATCTCGTCGAACATGACACGAATGTATTGCGCACGTTCCGGGGCTTGAATGCCCAGCAACTTCTCGACGGCCAGCACGTAACCATGCTCGTTGCACATCATCGAAACGTAATCGAGGCGATCCATATAGCCAATGCTTTGGCTATACGGTTTTGACTCGGCCAGTTTCTCGGTACCGCGATGCAACAGACCGACATGCGGATCGGCTTT
>JBBKWB010000047.1:0-7775 GCA_037968755.1 Woeseia sp. | reverse complement strand
GTGCTCGCCGCGCTGAGCTTCTGGCTTATCACCGCGCCGATTGCGGTCAAGACGCGGCTCAGCCTCTACACCTATATCGAACACAACATGGGCGAGCTGGCCTCGCGGCTATACAACGGCGCCAACGTGCTGATCTTTGTGGCCATCTCGGCCGCGATGATCACGGTGTCGGCGACCGCGGTGCGGGTGCTGTTCGAGATTCCGCCGCAAATCTATCCGTATCCGACCAATCTCTACTTTGCACTCATTGCTGGCTCCGCAAGCGTGATCGCGGTGGCGGTGGCCTACTACGGTTTCAATGTGGTGGCCGAATTTGCCACCATTTGCACGCCCTGGCTGATGGTGATGTTCACCGCAGGCGGCATGGTGCTGATACCTTCGTTGAACGAAGCGCTCACCGGGTACACGACGCTGGCGAGTTTCTCCGATTTCGTGAACTTGGCGGGCACAACCGTGTTTACCGGCATCAATGCTGAAGGAGAACCCGGGATCGGATTGATAGAGGTGATCGGCTTCGCCTGGGCGGCGAACACGTTCGCGCATTTCGGCCTCGTTGACATGGCGCTCCTGCGCTACGCAAAGAAATCGATCTACGGCCTTTGCACCGCAACCGGCATGATGTTCGGTCACTACGTGGCGTGGATTTCCGCGGCCCTGATGGGGGCGGCGACGGCGTCGATCATGAAATTGAGTATCGCCGTTGTGTCACCCGGTGATGTTGCCTACTACGCGCTTGGTGCTACCGGTTTTGTCATCGTCATCATCGCCGGATGGACGACCGCCAACCCCAACCTCTATCGAGCAGGTCTCGCGGCTCAGGCGGTGTTCCCTGAAATTCCGCGCCAGAAGGTAACGCTGGCCGTCGGTGCGGTGGTTGTCGTTGGCAGTTGTTTCCCGTTCATCTACCGCAGCATCCTGCCGATTCTTGCGTACGCAGGACTCGTCCTG
The DNA here is from genome assembly GCA_037968755.1 of Woeseia sp. Taxonomy (GTDB): domain Bacteria; phylum Pseudomonadota; class Gammaproteobacteria; order Steroidobacterales; family Woeseiaceae; genus Woeseia. The sequence goes on along the minus strand of JBBKWB010000047.1, from coordinate 6,827 downwards.
GTGCCAATCGGCGGCGTCGTATTCGCCGAGCAACACATCTTTCCCCGTCTCGGCTACAAGAGCAATTGGCACCTCCTGAAGGGCGTCACGAATAACAAGCCGGCACTGATAACCTGGGCGGTGTGCCTGGTGTTTGGATTCGGACTGGATTCTCTCGACGTCATTCCGTTCGTGTACCTGTTCCTGCCGACCTGGGTGGTCTCGATCGTCTGCTACACCTTGTTAGCGAAGTCGGCTGGCGCCGACAAAAGTTATCCGGAAGCCGAGCAGCGGGAGCAGGAATTCGAAAGCAAGGTCAAGGCGTATCATGCCCGGCTCGCGACGCAGGAAAGCCATGCTTCGGTCAAGGACACGTCTCTCCTGACGAAGTTAATTCGGGCGGTATGGATTGTGATTGGATTGATTGTTCCGTTCGTTCTTGCATGGCGGGTGCTGTTCAACAGCCCGAATCTTTACGACTACTACGTGAATCGTGAGTTGTTTTACGACCTGACCATCTGGTGCACGCTTATCTACTTCGTGTTTGCCTGGTGGGATCTGCAGCGCGGCAAGGCATTGAGCAAGAACGAGGTGCCGGTTGCTGCAGTTCCGGCAAGCTGAGCATCGCGGATTGCACGGGATGCAATAGCATGAAATTGGCCAGGCATGAGGTGCGCACGCGGTGACTGTAGCGGTACTCGGCGAGGCGCTGATCGACTTTATCGTCGGTGAGGACGGCGCTTACCGGCCACATCTCGGTGGTTCTCCATTTAACGTCGCGATTGGCCTGGCGCGGCAGGGTATCAATGTCAGTTACCTCTCGCCGTTTTCTGACGACACCTTCGGTGACCAGCTTCGCGACTCCCTCGTTGCGGAGGGCGTCCACGTTCCAAACACGAGAAGGTCCTTGTGGCCAACCTCGCTGGCACTCGTAACGATCGATGAAAAAGGCTTACCCACCTACCGGCTTTACCGCGAGGGAATCGCGGACAAGGACACCTCGTTCGAGGAAATCCAGGCAAACCTGCCCCCGGACCTGAAGATTTTTCACACCGGGTCACTCGCAATAACCCCGAGTCAGTTGCCCAAGATTCGCCGGTTGTTCGAACTGCTGCAGTCACAGGGCGTATTGATCAGCGTCGATATCAATATCCGGCTGCGCGCCAGCATTGATACTGAAGCGTACCTTGCTGGCGTCCGTTCGCTGCTGCGTATGGCAGATATCGTCAAGACGAGTGACGAGGACCTGGAAGCGTTTGAACTCGACAAGGATCCGCGAAAATCGGCTGCAATCGCGTACGAGGATATAGGGTCCGGGCTTTTGGTCCTCACAGAGGGCCGTGGCGGCGCATTGCTGATCAATGAACACGGAACGATCGAGAAAAGCTCCTATCCGATCGCTAACGTCGCAGACACCGTTGGTGCCGGCGACACGTTTCATTCTGCATTCCTCGCTGCGCTCTTGAGGGCGGCAAGGGACAACGAGTCTCCGCTGTCGGTATCTCAGCAGCAGTTCGGCGATGCAGTCGACTTTGCATGTGCTGCCGCGGCAATAAATGTGTCACGGGTCGGCTGCTCGCCGCCGACACAGCAGGAAGTAGAGTCATTCATCGAATCAGCCCGACGCTGACAGTTATTCGCGTGAGCAGGGGCAATATCACACCTCGGGCGGAAAAATCTCATAGCTACGGCTGCGTGAATTTTGCGTGAACCTGCTCTGAATCGCCCTGCATGAATGCTTCCGAAACCTCGTCGCGCCCGGGCCACGCTTTCCAGCAAAGTAAGGTGCTCAAAGCCGGACCCCTTCGCGGACTGCGCCCGTCCGAACGAGAGCGGCACGCTATCGATACGCAGCAGCAGCGAGAAGCAGGCGGCAAGCGTTGCGTCAGTTCTTCGACAATACGATGGCGGCAGCGCGCGATGAATCGTCGCTGACCAGCGTCATTGTTGTCCCATCTGCAGACACCTCACCACTGAAGCTGCCGGAAGACAGCGTAGAGAAACTGATGGCTCTATCCTGGACGACAATGTTGCGCAGGCTTTCTTCCTGATTGATCGGGGCTCCGAATGCCTGACCCGTGACGATCATCTTGCCCGACAGCGCAGCATCGTAGCCGGTGAACTCGAATGTCAGCCCAACGGATGAACTGGGTATCAGGCCACCGCTTTGCCCCTGGGTCAGATGCGACCAGCTACCGGCCATGAGCTGTGACGTATCGGTCGCAAAATCGCCGGACGTCGATACGCGTTGCAATGCCAGTGTCATATTTTGACCGGCATCAGACAGCGTCATTGAATTGTTATCGCTGGCGACCTGGCCCGACACTGTGCCGAGTGATGGTGACGACAAGCTGATGATATCGCCGTTGCGGTTGACGCTACTCAACGGCTCATCTTCGTTTATTGGGCCGAACATCGACATCGCGTCGATCCAGATATGCCCGACCAATGCAGTATCCGGTCCACGCAGGTCCAATGTGACGGCAATGGCTGCGCCGGCACCGGGCATAGAGCTGTCATTGCTTTCGAAGTGTTGCCAGCGTCCGGCAAGCCCGTCGCCAAATGATGCGACCGGCTTGATAGTGCCCAATCCCGATGGTTGGAGGCGTGGCCCGAGATCGGGGCGTTCGATTCCGCCGATGGTGGGTGGCGGCCGGAAAGTACCACCCAGTCTCCCTGTTGGTACGCTACCGGTTCCGCTGCTGGTGGCTGCTGCACTTTCCATCGGTCGCTGGCTGTCGGGATAACATAAGTTGTCGACGCCGCAGTAGAAGCCGGCCGCACAGTCACCGGCAGCGGCACAACTCGCGGTCGTGGCGCCGGATTCGCTGGAGCGGCGATCAGATCCCGTCATGCCGGAATCTGTAGCGCGACGGTCTGATCCTGTGGCCGCGATTGCGACAGCAGGCTTTGTGTTCTGTAGTGCCATGATGCGCTCATGATCCAGCACTTCACCGACAATGCGCACGTCGTCGATGACAAGCTGGCGCGCCGCGAAGGCCAGCCTTGAATCAAGTGCGCCCAGCCAAATACTCGGATCGGCTTCACGCTGCGAATCGCCTATGACGCCGTCTATGCTGCGACCACGCCAGTGCAGCGTTACCTTCTTCGTTTGTGCATCCCAGCTTGCGGCGATGAACAACCAACCTGCATTTGACATGACAGCGTTTCTTGCCGAAGTGTCCTTGCCGCCGGCACGGGCAATCAACGTGCTGTTGCTCGCCATGACGTATTGAGCGCTGCTCATGCCAAAGATCATCTGGTTCGGCGCGGGTTCTACATTGACCCAGGCAGTGAAAGTGACCTGCGGGCATTTTCGGTAGGAAAGGTCGAGAAAAGCCCGCATGGCTTTCGTGCCATCGAGTTTCAGCGCCTGACCGGAATGGCCTGCGACGAAATCGGGGCGACCAAGTGCACCTTCCTTTGTCAGCATCTGGCCATCATTGCCGTTGCCGCTACTATCGACAAGGTCGCCGTCAAAGCGGTAATGGGCATCGCAGGGGCCAGCAATTGCGGCAGCCGGTACAAGGGCGAGACAAAGCAGAGCAGCTAACAGGTGGGCGGTCGTTCGGTTCATTGCCGATTCTCTCTTGTTCCTGTGCCGGGGTGTCGCAACGTTATCACGGCATGGGCACATCGCCAATCAGGTGGCTGCTTGTACGAACGGCAGTTCGGGAATGTCGCTGCTCGACTTTTTGATAAGGTCGCAGGCTCAGTTCAATTCGCGTGAGTGTTCCTCAACGACTGCGGACATAACCTCGACAATTGCATCGACGTCCTGTGTAGCTCGTGCGGCAACAAATTCTTCATCTGTATCTTGGCCTGTTGGGCCAGCGCGCTCTTGCAGTCCGAGCTCCACTGCGATGAGTTGACGCAATCTATTTCGGCTGTCCGTTGTGCTCGCATTCTCGCTTCGCAGCTCATCGCCGAATAGCTCGAATACGCACCGTCCGAATTACTCGTTACGGAAGCCTGCGCGGCCAATGATTCGGCGCGGTCGACACGATGAAGCCCCTTGACTCGCTACTATCAGGTCGCTGCGTGACGCACTTTCAATTCGCCCTCGAACGTTCTAATCATCTTCGAATCTATCTTATAGAAGAAGATTGCCAACGCGCCTGCGATGGCCAGCGCCGCTGGCATCAGACTGAACAGGAAGCGAATTCCGGCCAGCGATTCGGGTGTCTGCGCTTCGTTGGCAACGAAACCGAACATACCGAGAATGATGCCCGCAAGTCCCGCGCCAACGGCGAGGCCCAGCTTTTGGGCGAACTGCAAGCTGGAGAAGGTCAGGCCGGTAATACGGCGCCCGGTTTTCCATTCGCCGTAATCGGCGGTGTCCGTGTACATGGACCAGACGAGCGCCGGCGTCGGGCCGATGATCAACGTGCCAATGCAGTTAATGGCGACCATAAGCCCGTATTGGTCAGGGGGCGTTATGTAGAAGAGTCCCATAGTCAGTGCATTCAGGATTGTCAGCGTGATCAGCATCGCACGCTTCTCGAAGTACTTGCACAGCGTTGATGTCAGCGCTGTGCCGATAATCATGGCGAACAGTCCCGTCGACATGAAGACGGCCGTCTTGTCGAAGATCAGGAAAATTGCTGTACCGTCGTCGCCGACGTAATACTTGAAGTAGTACAGGATGGTGCCGTTTCGTACCGCTACATTCATCAGAGTGAAGATTGCAGCGGCAAACAGAGCAAGCCACGGTCCGTTGCTCATCAGTGCCTTAATGTCGCCGCGCATGTCCGATTTTTCCCGTACGGGTTGAACGCGCTCTTTCGTCGTTGCAAAACAGACCCAGAACAGGGCGACCGAAACAACAGCAAAAATCCCCATTGTCAATCGAAAGCCGAGCGCCTCGTCGCCGCCACCAAGAATATTTTTCAAGGGTGTGACGAACGTGCCGATCAGCCACGCGGCGCCAAACGCGCAGATGAAGCGGTAACTGGCAACCTTGGTTCGTTCGATCGATGACGGTGAGATTACGCCCATCAACGCGGAGTACGGAACGTTGATGGCAGTGTAGGCCAGCATCATTAGCGTATAGGTTACGTAGGCATAGACGAGCTTGCCGGAGTCCGACAATTCGGGACCCGCAAACATCGCGTAGCCCAGCACGGCGTAAGGAATGGCAGCCCAAAGAATATAAGGTCGGAACTTGCCCCAGCGCGTGTTGGTTCGGTCAGCGATGAGTCCCATAATCGGGTCGCTCGCCGCGTCGACGATTTTGGTGACAAGGAACATTGTGCCGATAGCAGCTGCCGGGATGCCGAAAACGTCCGTGTAGTAGTACAGCAGGAAGATATTGAAGACCTGGAAGTAGAAATTCGAGGCGGTATCACCGAGGCCGTAGCCCAGTTTCTCGCTGAACTTGAGTTGTTCTGATCCACTAGCCACGGCGTGCCCCCACTTCATACGTGCTGATAATCAGCAAATATTCAGGTAAATTGACAGCGCTGTCAAATTTCATTAATGTCCCGTCATGATTTACCCACATGGAAATCCAGGGCGATGTTCGCGGTTGCTGGCGATCGCCGCTCCTTTTGGCTTGCTTATGAGTGCACAAATGAACACTGCTAGCGCGGAAATACGCAGCAGTTCACCGGACGTTGAGCTCCGCGTGACAGACCTGCTGGAAAAAATGACGCTTGCCGAGAAGATCGGCCAGATGAACCAAATCAACGCCGATTCCGACAACCCGATTGGAATGTCTGGCGACGACCTGCGAGCGGGCAGGATTGGCTCGGTCCTGAATATCGTTGACGTAGAAGTCGTGAACGAGATGCAGCGCATAACGGTCGAGGAGTCGCGACTTGGCATCCCACTATTAATTGGGCGCGACGTCATTCACGGTTTCAAGACGGTTTTGCCGATTCCGCTCGGACAGGCCGCGACCTGGAACCCTGACCTGGTTCGCGACGGCGCCAGAGTAGCTGCATTGGAGGCAGCATCAACGGGTGTCAATTGGACGTTTGCTCCAATGATCGACATTTCGCGAGACGCGCGCTGGGGCCGTATCGCTGAAAGCCTGGGCGAAGACCCGTATCTCGCAAGTGAACTGGGGGTCGCGATGGTCGCAGGGTTTCAGGGCGATGACCTTTCGGCACTGGGCACGATAGCGGCTTGCGCCAAACATTTTGCAGGTTACGGTGCCTCGGAGGCAGGGCGCGACTACGCCACTACGAATATTCCGGAAAACGAGCTGCGCAATATCTACCTGCCGCCGTTTAAAGCTGCGGTTGATGCAGGCGTTATGACATTGATGGCCTCGTTCAGCGACCTCAATGGCATACCGGCCTCAGGCAATCGCTTCCTGATGACCGAAATACTGCGTGAGGAGTGGCAGTTCGATGGCTTTGTCGTCAGTGACTGGGACTCGGTGCGGCAACTACAAATTCATGGGCTCACAGCCAATGAAGAGGGTTCCGCATACGAGGCGGTGACAGCGGGCATCGACATGGAGATGCAAGGCGGCTCGTACCTGCGTCATCTCGAAGCATTGGTCGAGGCCGGAAAAATTGATACCGACACCATAGATGTGGCTGTCGCCAATATCCTGCGCGCGAAATTCAGGCTCGGCCTGTTCGAAAATCCGTACACAAACCCGGCTGACTATCCAGCAATCGGTAGTGCAGCCGCGCTTGAAGTTGCACGGCAATCAGCACTGCAAAGTGTCGTCATGCTGAAGAACGAGAATCGTATCCTGCCCTTGTCGACTGACAAGCTGGAATCGATTGCGGTCATTGGACCACTGTCCGATTCGCCATACGAGCAGCTCGGCACGTGGATATTCGATGGCGATCCGGGACTCAGTGTGACCCCGCGAGCGGCGATCGAAACAT
>JBBKWB010000046.1:0-2573 GCA_037968755.1 Woeseia sp. | reverse complement strand
TTAAACCGGTAACTGTCCCTGGTTTTCGAGCGTCGGGGCTCTTCGTCTCGGTCTGGAGCTGCCCTCGCCACAAGCGCCCTTGGTTGCCTGATCGGCGCTGCCGCTCGTAGATCGCTGCCGGCCGCACCGGCTGGGCCGCTACGGGTAACCCCCACCATTGAACAGCTGCCCGAGACCTCCTGAGCTGGGGATCCACCGCTCACCTTCGCCCCGGCACGGCCCTTACGCCCGCAGACAGGTGTCACCGCTCCCGAACCGCTAAAGATTTGGCCGGATCCGTCGATATCTGTCGTGTAGTCGTACAGATCATCTCTGGAGAAAGCATTTTGTGGAAGCTTGAGCGCATTGGGCTGCTCGTGGTGTTCGCGTCGTTGCTGGTAATTGCATCGACCGTCCTGCTGCTGTTTCAGAATCAGCAAGACGCACGTATCACGGGCATTCGCGACCAGGGCGTCGGTGTTGCACGCATCCTCACGCGTGTTCCATTTGATGAAATCGCAAGGGGCGGCCAACAACAGGGGATTGTGCAGCTGCTGCATCACACCGTCAGCCACGGCGATTTTGCTTACAGCAGTGTCGTGGATACAGACGGCCGTTCAGTTTACGAATATTCATCGGATGGCATTATCGCTCCGCCCGCGTTGCTGCCTGACAGTCCGGCGACCTGGCTCGGTCAGCGCGACCTGTCTTTGCCGGTCAATGGGCGTCGTATCATTGAGTTCCACGCGCCGCTGTTTCAGGACGGCACTTTGCGGGGCTTCGCCCGCATTGGCTACTTCTACCCATCCTTTGGCCTGACGGTTGACCAATTGCCGTTTGTAGCAACGGTCGCATTGCCCATATTCCTTCTCGTTCCACTCTTTTACTTCCTGCTGCGTCACGAGGTTCGACCGATTCGTAACGCCAACGTCGAAATCTCGAAAATTCTGAGCGAAGACAATTTCGGACCCTCCGAATTGACCGTGAGTCCGGAACTCGGCGACTTCATGCAGCGCTTCAACCAGTTCGTAGCGCTCGCCAAGGGACGCATAGAAAGCCTGGAAAACGACCGAACGCAGCTATTGACTTCGAGCAAGCTGGTTAGCTATCGCAAGAACCGTATTGAGTCCGTATTGGAAACGCTGCCAGAGGCCGTAATGGTTCTGGACGAGACCGGGACCGTCACTTTTGCCAACGAGAAAGTCGCCGCACTGTTTGGCACCAATTCCGAAACGATCATGAATCGACACCCACATGAGTGGTGTGACAACCCCGATGTTCTGTCGATGTTCGGCAAGTTCGAGCAACAGCGAACACTGCATAGCCTCACCGACACCATGCGCTTCATGTCCGGTTCCATCGCAGAAAAGAACTACGCCACCAAGACCTATCCCCTGTTTTCTCCGAAGGATCCTTCGGTGGCAATAGGCACGCTGGTTGTATTTCGCGACGAGACGCACGAAGCGCTCGCCCGCCAGGCGCGCAGCGATTTCGTTGCCCATCTGTCGCACGAACTGAAATCACCGCTGAACGTTCTCGGCTTGTACAGCGAATCCCTGTTGGGCGAGGCCGGTCACTCCGAGGAGTTCCGAATCGAAGCAGCCAATGCCATCGCCGTAGAAGTACAGCAGCTCAGCACCCTGATAAACGGCTTGCTGAATATGACCCAGATTGAGAGCGGCAGTCTTGTTCCCGACAGAACCCTGGTCAAACTTCGCGATGTCCTGAGCAGCGTTTTTGAAGAAGCGACCCGCAGCGCGAAAGACCGCGACATCACCATGAATATCGATATTCCAAAGGAACTGTGTCCGATCAAGGTCGACAAGGATCTGTTGCGAATTGCCATATCAAACCTGCTTACCAACGCGGTCAAATACAACCGGAGTGGCGGCAGCGTGACTCTGTCCACAGAAGAAACTGCGGATGCCGTTCAGATACGCGTCCGTGACACCGGCATTGGAATTAGCGAAGAAGATCAAACGCGAGTGTTCGAGAAGTTTTTCCGCTCCGGTGACCAGGCTGTTACGTCCCAGAACGGCCACGGCCTCGGACTCGCGCTTGCGCGGCAGATTATTGATCTCCACCACGGCGCGCTGACATTCGAAAGTGAAGTAGGCACCGGTACCGAGTTTCTCATCACGCTTTGGAAAGATTCGACATCTGCGCGGCAGGCTATCTGACGATGCAGACGGTATTCATTGTCGACGATCACGCACCCGTCATTCGGGTAATGCGACTGGCCCTGGAAGCTGCCGAATTCAGGGTAGTCACCGCCAGGGACGGTTCGGAATGTCTGGCGGCATTGCAGAACGAGCATCCGGATTTCCTGGTAACGGACATCGACATGCCACGCATGAGTGGCAAAGAGTTGTGCCAGGAAATTGAAACACAGTTTCCGGGTCGACAGTTTCCGATTGTCGTTATCACGTCCCGCACCGAGTTGGAGCACCGCCACTGGACGCGCAATATCCCGAATCTGTGGTTCATGGAGAAGCCGGTAAGCGTACGCCGCCTGATTGAGCTGATAAGGCAGCTGCTAACCCCGGAACCGGAAAACGTGAGCGTCCCAAAATGAGCGCACACAACCTGGCATC
>JBBKWB010000045.1:0-139308 GCA_037968755.1 Woeseia sp. | reverse complement strand
GATCGTGCCGTCGTTGTTTCGGCGCTGAAACACGCGGCGCCGTATATCCGGCTGTTCAAAGGCAAAGTCTTCGTACTGAAAGCTGGCGGTGAAATATTTGCCGATGCAACCACAACACGCGCGATGATGGAGCAGGTTGGCATCCTGCACCAGGTTGGCATACGCGTGGTCATGGTGCATGGCGGCGGACCTCAATCCACCGAGCTTGCCAAAGCGCTGGGGCTCGACAGCAAGTTCATAGACGGTCGCCGGGTAACGGACGCATCATCCCTGGATGTTGCAACCATGGTGCTCAATGGCCAGATCAACACCCGGATTCTCGCAGTCTGTCGCGACCTCGAGATTCCTGCAGTCGGTATCAGCGGCGTGGATGCCGGCCTGATTCGCGCGCACCGCCGACCGCCGGTCGCCAAGGCCGGCGGCGAATCTGTTGACTACGGCTTCGTTGGTGATATCGATGCAGTGGATGCCGACGTGCTGCGCAAGCAACTCGACAATGGCTTGATGCCTATCGTCAGCCCGTTGTCCTGCGATTCTGCCGGCAACATACTTAACATTAATGCCGATACCGTTGCTGCCGCTATTGCCGCGGAATTGAAAGCCGAGAAACTCATCCTCGCAACCGGTGCGCCAGGCATTTTGCAGGACCGCAATGATCCGCAATCCCTGATCTCCTATATCGATCGCGCCGGTCTCAAGAAACTGGGTGCGGATGGGCATTTAGCCGATGGTATGTTGCCTAAAGCGGCAGCTATAGATGCGGCGATAGCCGATGGCGTCAGTCGCGTGCACATCATTTCTTACAAGATGCCTGACAGTCTGTTGCTGGAAGTATTCACCAACGAAGGCACAGGCACCCTCGTGGTCGACAATATCGGCGCGCTTACGCCAGCAGAACAAAGTGCTGCCGGTGAAACAGCATGAGCCGGCTTTGGGAGAAAGGCTTACCGCTCGACGAACGGGTGCTGCGCTACACCGCGGGCGAGGATCACGAACTGGATGCCCGCCTCGTTGAATTCGATGTACGCGGTTCGATTGCACACGCACGAATGTTGCAGCAACAGGGCCTGCTCAGCGCAGCCGATTGCCAGGCCATTTGCGATGGCTTGCAAACGCTCGGCGAACAACACGCGGCGGGCGAGTGGCAGATTGAACTTGCGGATGAAGACGTGCATACGGCGCTCGAGACCCACCTTACCAACAACATTGGCGAGGCCGGTGGCCGCCTGCACCTCGGCCGGTCACGCAATGACCAGGTCCTCACTGCATTGCGCCTGTACTTGCTGGAAGCTGTCGAGGCGGTCAAGGGCAGCGTGCAGGGCTTACGCAAGTCGCTCACCGATCTTTCAGAACGACAGGGTGACATCCCGTTGCCGGGCTATACGCACATGCAACAGGCAATGCCATCGTCGGTGGACTGGTGGGCCGGCGGCTTCGCTGAAGCCTTCGACGATGCCCTCGCGGGTCTGGATGGCAGTCGCCGGCGCATGGCCAAGAACCCGCTTGGTAGTGCAGCAGGCTATGGCACGCCGGGTCTTACGCTGGACCGCGACGCAACGACCAAAATGCTTGGCTTCGCAGAGACCCAGGTTCCGGTTACGGCCGTGCAACTCTCACGCGGCAAAGCGGAAGCAGGCCTGCTGTTTGAACTGACCCTGCTGATGCAGGATCTTGGCAGACTCGCGAGTGATCTCCTGATGTTCTACACCCAGGAATTCAGTTTTATAGCACTCGCTGATGACGTCACTACGGGCTCATCAATCATGCCGCAGAAACGCAACCCGGACGTACTCGAACTGGTCCGCGGTGCAACCGCCACCGTGCAGGCCAGTTTGCAGGAATGCCTGATGACTGTTGCGAAGTTGCCCTCCGGTTTCCAGCGCGATGCACAGCGCATCAAGGCGCCGCTGTTTCGCGGTATTGATCTGACCATCGAAAGCGTCGACATCATGGCTTATTTGATCTCGCGTATGCAGTTTCGTCCTGAGAATATTCGCATGGATGATGGCCTGCTGGCCGCAGAGCGCGCCTATGCGCTGGTCGCGAACGAAGGTATTCCGTTCCGAGAGGCCTATCGGCGCGTAGCAAAACAATACGGCGCAGACTCCGAGAATAGCTGACTATATTCCGCCGCGAGGCATCCGCGGCGATCTGGTATACCATGCGTCTACCCGACCATCGGCAGCGACACATGATTAGTTTACGCCAACTCAGCAGCTTCACGCTTATCCTGCTATTACTTGCCGCCTGCGGCCAGAAAGGCGCGCTGTACTTGCCCGGTGACCCGAATGAGGTTCGCTCGGAAGTACCCGCAACCGACAGCGAGTCTACTGACGACGAAGACGACAACGACGACCCGCAACCTTGACTGGACTTCCATGAGCAAGAATCAACTCGTACTCGTGGACGGATCGTCGTACCTGTACCGCGCCTTTCACGCCCTGCCACCACTCACCACTTCCAAGGGCGAACCTACCGGTGCGTTGCACGGTGTGCTGAACATGCTGATCAAGCTGCTGCGCGAATACGAGACTCAGCACGTGGCAGTCGTGTTCGACGCGCCCGGCAAGACCTTTCGTGACGATCTGTACGAAGAATACAAAGCAAACAGGCCACCGATGCCGGATGACTTGCGCGCCCAGGTTGCGCCGCTGCTTGAGGTCGTCGCTGCTCTCGGCTTCCCACTGCTCAGAATTGAAGGCGTGGAAGCGGACGATGTGATCGGCACGCTTTGTCGTACAGCAACGGCAGCCGGGATGGACGTGCTCGTCTCCACCGGCGACAAGGACATGGCGCAGCTCGTCAATGACCAGGTGACGCTCGTGAACACAATGACGGATACCGTCATGGATCGCGACGGCGTCAAGACCAAGTTCGATGTCTGGCCCGAACAGATCATCGATTACCTGGCACTCGTCGGCGACAAGTCCGACAACATACCGGGCGTGCCCAAGGTCGGTCCGAAAACGGCGGCGAAGTGGCTCAATGAATACCAGGACATCGACACCTTGATTGCGCGTGCCGAGGAGATCAAAGGCAAGGTTGGCGAAAGCCTGCGCGAGAATTTTGAGCAACTCGAACTGTCACGACAACTCGCCACGATTCACCAGACCGTCGAATTGGATAGCACGCTTTCGCAACTTTGCATGGGTGTGCCAGACAACGACAAGCTGCGCGACTTCTATCAGCGCTACGAATTGCGCACCCTGTTGCGGCAGTTGCAGGACAGCACACCGGAAGACAGCGCGGCCGCCGCAGACGAAGCTGTCGATCCGCCCATCCAAACCAAGGGCGAATATGAAACCGTACTCACCCAAGCCGCACTTGATCGCTGGCTGAAAAAAATCAGCAAAGCAACGCTCACTGCGCTGGATACGGAAACGACCAGCATTAACTACATGGAAGCGGAGCTCGTCGGCATTTCACTTGCCGTCACTGAGGGCGAAGCCGCGTACATTCCTGTCGCGCACGATTATCCCGGTGCGCCTGATCAACTGGCGCGGGCTGACGTGCTCGCGGCGATGAAGGACTGGCTCGAAGATCCGGACCGAAAAAAACTGGGTCACCACCTCAAGTACGACGCGCATATATTTGCGCGTTACGACATCAAGCTTGCCGGCATGCAGTTTGATTCGATGCTGGAGTCCTATGTACTGAACAGTGTCGCGACCCGACACGACATGGATTCCGTTTCACGCCTTTATCTTGGCATCGATACCATTCATTACGAAGACGTCGCCGGCAAGGGTGCGAAGCAAATAACGTTTAACCAGGTTGCGCTGGAAGAAGCGGCGCCCTACGCTGCCGAAGATGCCGACATCACCCTGCGCTTGCACCGCAAACTGTGGAGCGAACTCGGTCAGATCAAACCCTTGCAAACGCTTTACGAAACGATAGAGCAGCCGTTGGTGCGAGTATTGCTTGGGATGGAGGAAACTGGCGTGCTGGTTGACCGCGCCATGCTCAGAAAGCAAAGCGGCGAGCTCGCGAAGACCATGGCGCGGCTGGAAAAGGAAGCGCACGAAGCGGCCGGCGGTCCCTTTAATCTGGGCTCACCGAAGCAGTTGCAGGAAATTCTTTTCGAGAAACTCGGTCTGCCCGTCGTGCGCAAGACGCCGAAGGGCCAGCCCTCAACTGCTGAAGACGTACTGGCCGAACTCGCCGATGATTACGACCTGCCGCGCATCATTCTCGAGTACCGAAGTGTCAGTAAGCTAAAGAGCACTTATACCGACAAGCTACCGCTGCAAATCAACCCGGCATCCGGGCGTATTCATACCTCGTATCACCAGGCCGTTGCCGCCACTGGCCGCCTGTCCTCGACTGATCCGAATCTGCAAAACATACCGATTCGCAGCGAAGAAGGCCGACGCATTCGTAAAGCGTTTGTCGCGCCGAAGGGTACGATTCTGCTGGCAGCTGACTATTCGCAAATCGAGTTACGCATCATGGCGCACCTGTCCGGTGATCCCGGTCTGGTTGCGGCGTTTAATGAAGAACGTGACGTGCACCAGGCGACCGCTGCCGAAGTTTTCGGCGTAACGACAGACGAGGTGACAACTGACCAACGGCGCTCGGCCAAGGCCATTAACTTCGGCTTGATGTACGGGATGTCAGCATTCGGACTCGCCAAGCAGCTCGGTACCAGCCGCGGAGAAGCGCAGGAGTATGTCGATCTGTATTTTGACCGCTACCCGGGCGTAAAAGCTTTCATGGACTCTATTCGTGAGCAGGCGCGTGCAGCCGGTTACGTTGAAACCATTTTCGGTCGCCGCCTCTATCTGCCGCAGATTAACGATCGCAATGCGCCGCGTCGGCAATACGCCGAACGCAGTGCGATCAACGCGCCCATGCAGGGCACGGCCGCCGACATCATCAAGAAAGCCATGCTGGATGTGCACGCCTGGATTGAGCAGGAAAAGCCGCCTGCACGCATGATCATGCAGGTCCACGACGAACTGGTATTCGAGGTTGCTGAGACAGACGTTGAGCCCGTGCGCAACGCTATCGTTAAGTTGATGTGCGACGCCGCCACCCTCAAGGTACCGTTGCTCGTCGAAGCGGGCACGGGGGCCAACTGGGACGAGGCTCATTGAGCACTTTTATAATATTTTCAATCAGTTACGGTATCGCGGGAACTCTTCGATCTGGACTGGTTCTAATCTTCTGAGTGCTTGTCACTCGCCTGTTTACCTCCCTAATCAGGCTTGCAGTTGGCCGCCCCAAGCCAGCTGTGTAACTTGACCCCGGATGTCGCGGAACCAACCGACATCCGGGGTTTTTTATTGGCCGGATCAGAATCTCAAGGTCACTCGTGCGCCGCGTTCGTCGTTCGCCAGCACGATCTCGCCGCCATGCGCGGACATGATCTGCCGGCACAGGCTCAGGCCGATGCCGCTGCCCTGGCGACGCGTGGTAAAAAACGGCACGAATACCTGCGGTAAGGTTTCAGCGCAAATGCCCGGTCCGGTATCGCGGAGCTCGATACACACTTTCCCGTAATTCAGGCTTGCCCGGAATGTCAGCGCCTTGTCGGTGCTCTCGCACATGGCATCAATAGCGTTCTGCACGATATTGATCAGCACCTGTTCAAGTAATGCGCGATCTCCATTCACCGTCAAGGAGACGGGCTGAACACTTACTGTGACGTCGATACCGTCGAGCTCTTTGCTCATGAGCCGCAGGATTCCGCCAAGCAGCTCGTCGACCGACAGACTCGTTAGTTGCGGTACCGGAACTTTCAGGAGCTTACGGTAGTTCGCAACGAAATCAGTAAGGCCTTCACTGCGGCGGGCAATTGTAGCAACGGCATCGCGCAGGTCGTCTAGCGCTGCTGCGTTATCGATCATGCTCACGCAGCTTTGAGCGAGCGAGGTTACCGGCGTTAGGGTATTCATGATTTCGTGCGTCAGCACGCGGATCAGATCGCGCCAGGCGCTGGCCTCGCGAGCGGTCAACTCGCCTGACAAATTTTCCAGCGAGTAAAGACGCTCACTCCTGCCAGACTGGCGAATCTCGGCAACCGATACGCGCAGTTCGGCGGGTATGCCACGTAGGCGCGTCTGCATGAGTTGTTGCGATCCAGGCTCGAGCGCGCGCATGCGTTCAGGCAACGACGGATCGAGCGTCGCAAGTTCGTCGAGATGGGTCAGGGTGGACAGCCCGGTAAGGCGCCGCGCCGGATGGTTAACAAGGCGCAGCGATCCGTCGGCACGCGCAGCGAGGAACGCCACGGGCAAGTGCCGTACTACAGTCTCAAGGTAGGCGGATTGCAGATCACGTTCCGCGCGCGCCTCCTGGAAACGTTCGATGATGCGATTGAATGCATCGCGCAGTTCGGCGTCGACGTCACCCTCGACGAAGCGGCGTGTGAAATCCTCGTAGTTGATCGCTGCAAAAAACTCCTCAAGCGTATCGACATGTGCGGCAACGGTATGCAGCAACGCGTAGACCTGCAACGCAATAGCGACAGCGATGACAGTGGGTACCGCGACCAGTGACAGGCTGAGCACGGACCAGGCGAACAGCAGGCAACTTGCGACAAGCACTACTACCTGCACGATCGTGTACAGCCTGAAACGCCTCCGGAAGTGCTGTTTCACAGGCCGAACTTCTCAATGCGCCGGTATAGCGCAGCCCGTGTAATGCCGAGGTCGGTCGCCGCGCGCGACACATTGCCGTGTCGGCGTTCGAGGGCTTTGCTGATAAGCCGTTGTTCGCTCGCGGCAAGATTGAGGTCGTCGTCAGTTGCCGTTGTTGCCGCAGGCGTAATGCGCAGGTCGGCCGGCGTGATGACCGGCGCGTCACCCAGAATCAACGCGCGCTCTATCGTGTGTGACAATTCGCGTACATTGCCAGGCCAGTGATGTGCACGCAGGGTCGCCATCGCGGCGTCGTCAACACGGCGCTCGGGCAAGCGATACTTGCGACAGCAGCGTTCCAGAAACTGCGCAACCAGCGCGGGTAGATCGTCGAGGCGATCGCGCAGCGGTGGCAACGTGACAACTATGGTGTTCAGTCGATAAAACAGGTCTTCGCGAAACCTGCCACTCGCGAGCATCTCTTCAAGCGGCTGATTGGTCGCGGACAGCAGGCGGACATCGACGGCCTCGGCATGGCTACGACCGAGCGGCGTGACTTCGCCGCTCTCAAGAACGCGCAGCAACCGGGCTTGCGACGATGCAGGCAGGTTGCCTATTTCGTCGAGGAACAAGGTGCCGCCGTGCGCGGCACGAAAGCGCCCGTCGCGGTCTTTGTCCGCGCCTGTAAACGCCCCTCGCGAATGCCCGAACAACTCGCTTTCGAACAAGGTTTCCGGCACTGCACCCAGATCAACAGCGACGAACGGCTGTCCGGTTCTGGCCGAGCGTCGGTGCAGCTCGCGTGCAACGAGTTCCTTGCCGGTACCGTTCTCGCCGCGGATCAGCACGCTGGCATCCGTTGGTGCAGCACGCTCGATGGTCTGCAACACTGCCTGCATTGCCGCCGACCCGGCAATCATGTCTCCTGCGGGCGTAGGCGCTGCCAGCGCCCGAAGTGATACGCGCGAGCGACGAAGGTTCACGGCGACGTTCATTGTCGCCAGCAACTTATCGTTGTGCCACGGTTTCAGCACGAAGTCGGCTGCACCCTCGCGCATTGCGCGTACCGCGGTATTGAGGTCGCCGAAGGCGGTCATCATCACAACGATTGCATCGGGATCCCGCTGCAACAGCCGCCGCAGCCAGGTCATGCCCTCGCGACCGGCATTGCTGCCAATAGTGAAGTTCATATCCAGCAGATAGACGTCCACCGGGCGCTCCGCGAGCAGTGCATCGATTCCGGCTGGCGAATCGCAGACCCGCACGTCGTTGAAGTGGCTCTTGAGCGCCAGCCGCGCGGCTGTCAGGACGTCTCGGTCGTCGTCGATAACGAGGATGCTGGCAGCGGAAGACATGACCGAAATGTAGCCCGCTGAGTGTTCGAAATCGATCAGTTTGTTACGAAATCGGACACACCGACTCAATTATGGGTGTCCTTATTGTTGTAAGCCTCTGATTTTTGGTTGGGCCGACGTGGCACGGTCCCTGCAACGTAGTAGGGCATGACAGACAAGAACACACATGCGATGGACCGGCCGCTTGCCGGCGGGCGACGCAAGCCGTGGATCACCGGGGGCATCGTGGCGCTGCTTGTCCTGCTGGCCGTGGGGGCGTGGCTTTCGGTCGACACCTCCACCTCGTTCACGCTCGACGGACAACGTATCCGCATTGCGGAAGTCAGGCACGGCAGTTTCGAGGATTTCATTCCGTTGCGTGCTGCGGTGGAACCGGAGCGCACCGTGTATCTCGATGCCATCGAGGGTGGGCGGATCGAGGCAGTGCTGGTAGAAGAAGGCGCGACGGTGACGGCTGGCCAGCCGCTGGTTGAACTCTCGAATACATCACTTCAGCTCGACGTAATTGCCCGTGAAGCCGAGGTCAGTGAACAACTCAACAACCTGCGTAACACGCAACTCGCCATAGAGCAGAACCGGCTGTCACTGAAGGGTGACATCATCGAGATCGATTACCAGATCACCCGCCTTTCCCGTCTCGTCGGCCGCTACGAGAGTCTGGAAGGCAAGCAATTCCTGTCGAAGAGTGAATACGAAAACAGCCAGGACGAACTGGCTTACTGGCGTGCGCGCCGCGGAATCACGGAGGCAAGCCAGGCACAGGACGAAAAAATCCGCCTGGTGCAGATCGAACAACTCAACAACTCGATCGGGCAGCTCGAGAAAAACCTGACGCTCGCCCACTCGAACCTCGACAACTTGCTGGTACGTGCGCCTCGTGACGGCCAGTTGACCTCGCTAAACGCAGAGATCGGCGAATCCAAGGCGCACGGTGAGCGGCTTGGTCAAATCGACGACATCGATCGCTTCAAGGCGAACGCGCTTGTTAACGAGTTCTATGTCAATCGTTTGCGTACAGGGCAGCGCGCCGAGCTCACGGTTAACGGCGCCGCCTACGCGCTCGAAGTCAGCAAGATCTATCCAGAGGTGCAGGCGAACCAGTTTGAAATTGACCTGCGTTTTGCAGGAGAAGCGCCGACCGATATCCGCCGCGGCCAGACTCTGCAGGCGCGTCTCGTGCTAAGTGATGCGAGCGACGAGGCTATGTTGATCGAGAACGGGCCCTTCTATAACGACACCGGCGGTGCCTGGGTTTTCGTGCTGGATGCCGACGGCAAGGTTGCCAGCCGCCGCCAGGTCGAACTCGGCCGCCGCAATCCAAACAGCATTGAAGTGCTGGCGGGGCTCCTTCCCGGCGATCGCGTGATCGTCTCGTCCTATGCCAGCTTTATCGACGTCGACCGACTCTTTGTTGAGCGATAAGCAAACTTTGCTTTAAGGAGCACACAGATGATTGAAATGCATAACCTGAGCCGCGCTTATCGTACGGCTAACATCGAGACTACTGCGCTGGACCAGGTGAATCTCGAGGTACAGGCAGGCGAGTTTATCGCGATCATGGGGCCGTCCGGCTGTGGCAAATCAACGCTCCTGAATATCATGGGCATGCTCGATACACCGAATGCCGGCAGCTACCGCTTTGCAGGCGAAGATGTCGCCGGGTGCAGCGAGTCCGAACTGGCCGTGATTCGCAAACACAATATCGGCTTCGTGTTCCAGAGTTTTAATCTTGTTGACGAACTCACAGTCGCAGAGAACGTCAACCTGCCGTTGCTATATCAGAAGATACCCGCCGCCCAGCGACGCGAGCGTGTTCAGGAGGTACTCGAGCGCATCGGCATCGCGCACCGGGCCGATCACCGGCCGCAGCAGTTGTCAGGCGGCCAACAGCAGCGCGTAGCCGTGGCACGCGCTGTTGTGAGCAGCCCGAAACTGATTCTTGCCGATGAGCCAACCGGCAACCTTGACACCAGCAATGGAGAAGAAGTCCTGGAGCTACTACACCAGCTCAACCGCGACGGTACCACGATCGTGATGGTGACCCACGATCGCAGTCATGCCGATCACGCCAGCCGCGTAGTGCAAATGCTCGACGGCAAAGTGCTGTCCGAGAACATCGTCAACCTGCAGTCGAACGAGGTGCGGCATGCTCGCTAACTACTTCAAGATCGCCTGGCGCAACGTCGTCAGTAATCCGCTGTTCAGTGCTATCAATATCGTCGGCCTCGCAATCGGCCTGGCGTGCTGCATCATCATTACTTTGTTCGTACGCTACGAAACATCCTTCGACCAGCACTGGAAAAGTCCCGACGATGTGTACCGGGTCACGCGCGATTTTTACGGCAACAATCTGCGGCTCGCCGCAATTGCGCCACCCATCGCACCGCTGCTAGGCGAAGATTTCGAGGAAATTGAAGAGATCACTCGCATCATGCCTTCCGGCAACCTGCCTATTGACGTTGGCGATCGCCAGTTTCGCGAGACTGAACTCGCCATCGCCGATGGCAATTTCCTGACGTTCTTCGGTATTGAGCTGATCGAGGGCGATCCCGCAACGGCACTCGATAACCCGTCCAGCATCGTCCTTACCGAAGCAGCCGCGCAACGTTATTTCGGCAATGAAAACCCCATTGGCAAACAAATGCTGTTGTCCGGCCAGACCACGATGACCGTCGTCGGCTTGATGGCCGATCTGCCCGCTAATACGCACATGCACTTCGAACTGCTGATTTCGATTCAGGTGGTTCCGACCATGCTGGGGCCGACCGAGCTTCAGTCCTGGGGCAGAAACATTTACTTCACGTATTTGCGCTTGCCGCCGGGCTACGACCCGGCTGCGCTAGAGTCGCGCTTTCCGGACTTCCTCACAAAGCACCAGGGTGAGGACGCGCCGAGTCAGTTGGGCCTGAACCTGCAAAAGATAACGGACATCCATTTGCGTTCACAGCGCGATGGCGAGTGGACCGACAACGGCAACATCACCTCCGTGTACACATTCTCGGCGGTTGCGCTGGTCGTCTTGCTGATCGCTTGCATTAACTTCATGAACCTTACAACGGCACGCTCGACGAAGCGCGCGCGCGAAGTCGGCATCCGCAAAGTAGTCGGCGCAACCCGTCAGCAGTTGATCGTACAGTTCCTGGGTGAATCGGTACTGTTGACCGCATTGGCTATGCTGCTCGCGCTGGCATTAGTCGAAATCACTTTACCCGCTTTCGCAGCATTCCTGGAGGTCCCGCTGGTGCTGCCATTTTCCGACCCGCGCCTGTCCTTGCAACTGCTGGCGGGTGTAGCACTGGTTGGTATTGTTGCAGGAAGCTATCCGGCATTTTACCTGTCGCAATTCCGTCCGGCGGAAGTGCTGAAGGGCGGGACAGCGGCCGGTGGTTCAGCACTGCTGCGCAAGCTCCTGGTTGTGTTCCAGTTCGCCACCTCGATTGCTCTGCTGATCGCTACAGGCGTGGTCGTTGCGCAAACACACTACGCACGCAATATCGAACTCGGCTACGAGCGGTCACACAATCTCATTTCTCAGATCCCGTTTTCATCCGATATCTGGACAACGTACGAACCGATGAAAGCCGAGCTGGAAGCGCACCCGGACATCGAATCGGTTGTTCTTTCGTCCCGGGTACCCGGCATGACAAACGTGGACGGCTCCGGCTTTATAGCTGAAGAGGTGCAATTCACTCGTGAAAATTCTATGGGTATTTCCGACATCATGGTCGATTACCAGTGGTTTGATCACTACGAGATTCGCTTCCTTGCTGGTCGACCGTTTCGGGAAAACGAGCGGCGGATCGAATATCCCAGCGACGAAAAACTGATCACCAAAGGCGCCATGGTCATGAACGAGTCCGCCGCGCGACGCTTTGGCTGGTCGCCTTCTGAGGCGGTCGGGAAAATCGTATTCGAGCTTACCTCGGATGACGGCAGCAGCTACATCGAGCGCGAGGTGGTCGGCGTCATCGAGGACATTCATTTTTCGTCGCTGCACGACCAGATCAAAGCCACGATCTTCGTCGAGCAGCACCCTCGCCGACGACGCATGCTGTCGATCAAGATCGCCCCGGGTGATCCGGGCGCCGCCATCAGCCATTTCGAGACGGTCTGGAAAAAGATCCTGCCCGACGAGCCGGTGCACTGGGAGTTTCTCGATGACCGCTTCGATGCGCTGTATCGCAACGAGGAGCGCCAGGCACAGATGTTTGCGACGTTCGCGGCGTTTGCCATTTTTGTCGCGACGCTCGGCCTGTTCGGGCTCGCATCATTCACGACCGAGCGGCGCACCAAAGAAATCGGTGTACGCAAGGTGATGGGGGCGTCGGTCACGGATATCGTATTGTTGCTCACCGCCGACTTCACGCGGCTCGTGCTGCTCGCGAACCTGATAGCCTGGCCGGTTGCCTTCTACTTCATGCGCAGCTGGTTGACAGGCTTCGCCTACCAGGCACCGTTCGCCAGCTGGGCGTGGCTGTTCCTGGCGAGTGGTATCGCGGCGTTGGTGGTCGCGTGGTTGACGATTGCCGTACAAGCCTCGGGCGCCGCGCGTGCCCGCCCGGTACTCGCACTTCGTTACGAGTAGCGGCTAGCGGGGCGCGAGGAAGCGTGCCAGCGTGTTGCGCGCTTCCTCGACGCCTGTGTGCTTCAACGATGAAAATTGCTGCGCGCTCGCGGTATCGCCGAGCTCCTTTTTCGCGGTGAGCAATGCCGTTGCCGCCTGGCCACGCTTCAGCTTGTCAGCCTTGGTCAGCAGCGCGTGCACCGGCACTGAAACAGACGCACACAGCGCCAGCAGCTGACGATCGAAATCAGTGAGTCCGCGGCGTATGTCGACGACCAGCAGCAAGCCTTGCAGGCTCTTTCTGGACTCGAAATAATCCTGGATCAGCCGCCCCCAGTGCTCGCGTGTCCGTTCCGCTACCTTCGCAAAACCGTAGCCCGGCAAGTCGACCAGACGCTCGCCGTCATCGAGATGGAAAAAGTTGACGAGCTGGGTACGGCCCGGGGTCTTGCTGGTCCGGGCAAACTGGCGGCGGTTCACTATCACGTTGATCGCGCTGGATTTGCCGGCATTGGAGCGGCCGGCCACCGCCACTTCCCGGCCATCGTCGGCGAAGAACTGGGAGGGCGCATTGGCGCTAGTCAGGAAATGTGCATCGGGGTACTGGGACATGGGATACCGCCCCGATATGTGTATAATTTGGGGCCTTCTGCGATCAGTGATGGGTGCGCTGGATGTGAGCGGCGTAGTTTGACGCCTAAGCGCTCGGGCGGCAACCGCACGCGGCAAGCCGGCACTGGCGAGATCAGAAGACTTTCTTCCAAAAACCGCTGGCGGCAGCAACGGACTGCCGACCGCAGAGTACGGATCACGATATGAACCTGAAGTTTGCTGCTACTGCGCTAATTGCATCGTTGCTGGTTACCACGGCCTTTGCCGAGAGCATTGTCGATGGCTCGGCCGAAGCCGGAAAGACCAAGGCCATCACCTGTGGTGCCTGCCACGGCAGCGATGGCAACAGCGTTAACCCGATGTGGCCCAGCATAGCTGGCCAGCATGCAAGCTATATTCTGGGGCAACTCCAGGCATTCAAGAACGGCACCCGCAGCGATCCACTGATGACCGCCCAGTCCATGCTCCTGTCAGACCAGGACATGCGCGATCTGGCCGTGTATTTTGCCGAGCAGCGGGCGGCCAGCCGGGCAGTTTCTGACGAAAGCCTGGTTACCAAGGGCGAGGCACTCTACCGCGGTGGTGATCGTGACTCGTCCATCTCAGCTTGCATCGCGTGTCACGGCCCTACGGGCAAAGGCAACCCGGCTGCAGCTTACCCGGTCATTCGCGGCCAGTACGCGGTTTATACCGCGAAACAACTGCGCGACTACGCCAGCGGCACCCGCAAATCCGACGGCATCACCCGCGTCATGCGCGATGTGGCCTCCCGTCTTAATGAAGACGACATCAAGGCAGTTGCCGCTTATGTTCAAGGCCTGCGCGGTGTTGTCCCATCGGGCGAGTAAGCCCTGAACCTTTTCCGGCCGCGCCCGGTCAGAAACTGCATATTGTTCCCGGAGTAATTTCATGAAGAACCTGCTGGTCTACGCGTTTTTTGCTGCATTGGCTTTAGGCGGCTGTAGCGCTGAAGAATCAAACTCAGGCGCCGATCCCATGGCCGACGCGCCGCGTAATGACATTGCAGAGCCCGCGCCGGAGGAGATCATCCAGCCGCCGGCCGAGGACAGCAACACAACGCCGACCCTGGTCGAAGAATCCTCGGCAGACACCGAAGAAGTCAGCGCGGATGAAGTCCCGCTGATGCTGGCGCAGGCCGACACGTCCGCCGCCCGCCAATGGCAGTTCCAGGATGGCAAACATTACCAGCGACTGGTGCCAACACAGCCGACTATCGGTGGCGCAGACAAGGTCGAGGTTGCCGAGATTTTCTGGTACGGCTGCAATCATTGCCGCGATTTCGAACCGATCATCAGCCGTTGGGCAGCAGCCAAGCCGGCGAATGCCCGCTTCGTGCGCATCCCGGCCATGTGGAATCCGCTCGTGAAATTGCACGCCCAGCTCTATTACACCGAGGAAGTGCTGGCCATGAACGGCAAGCTGGCCGACCAGGAAGCGTTCCGTACGGCGGTGTTCGCGGAATACCACCAGAAAGGCAATCGCATGACGTCCGAGTCGGCCATTCAGCCGATCTTCGAACGCTTCGGTGTCAGCGCTGCAGACTTCAGCAACGCATGGAAGTCATTTGAAGTTGCTCAGAAAATGAGCAAGGCCGAAGACCTGTCGCGGCGCTACGGCATCACCGGCGTTCCGGCTATCGTCGTGAACGGCAAGTACCGCACTGGCGCGGGCGAAGCCGGCGGTTACCCGCAGCTGATTCAGCTCATCGACGAGCTGATTGATCGCGAAACGGTACGTTAGCGTTCAGAGTGGCAGGGTTTCCGCCTGGAAACTCTGTCATCTCTTGCTGCAACAACGGCTTTCACCGTCCAGGAGTCAGGGATGATCGTCACAGCGTTCGCAGTAGATGATACCGCCGGGTAGCCTTGCCTAGCTGTAATAACCCGGATCTGGCCGTACATGCAGTGCCAGATTGTGTTGCACATGGCTGGCTGCTTCCGCACCAAAATAGCAAACGATCAGAAACACCGCGAACTGCCATGGTGACAGACGGCACCCAGCCAACAGAGGTCGCGCGGCAGCGGTAGGTTCTGACCCAGACTAAGTGCTCAAACCGCGGGAAGAGCAGGGTCAGGAATAGCCGCCAAGTTCAAACCACCCCTGTACAATGAGGCAATGAACTACGGACTGCACGCATCTCCAGAGTTGCGCGATCTCTTTGCAGCAGATCCGTTTCCGCATCAGGGCCAAGATCCATATAAGTCAAAAATCATAGTCCTTGGGCTGGATGCGAATTACTCACCCGAAATCTCGGCAGATCCGCCTTTCTTTCGACACGTGGTCGAATATCATGAGGACGGTGTCGCGTTCTGGAAGAAGTACGGTGTGCACCACCCCTTTCTGTTGCCGAACTACCCGTTAAAGAAGAACACCGGTGGAGTCCCGTATCATCGTCGCTTTTCCTGGATGAAGCTTGGTCAAGAACATGCGTCGCATGTCTCTTTCTTGGAGCTTCTGGACAGACCAACCACAGGTCGAACAGAGTGGAAAAGCTTTTGGTCTCTCTTCAACGTTGATCACGCCCGTCACATTGATGATCTGGTGAATACAGGGGGGCCACGACTTATTCTGGTCTCTCAGAGCCTGGTATCTAGGTACATGCGTCACGCGAGGAAAGAACACTCGGTCTTCGCCTGGTTGCCACGGGAGTTTGCTCTTGGGCAATTGGATAGGGTTGGCAAGACCATTATTTGGGGTGCGCCACATTTCTCGTCGACCACTTACGAGAAGACAGTCTTTGAAGAAGTTGGCGACACAATCCGGCAATTCTGCGAAAACGGCGCAGTGGGAAGCAGTGCCGAGCCTCCTGTATATAGATCAAGCGGCAAGTCCTGACCCTTTCTTACCGCCCAGGTTGCGTGTCCTGTTTTCCCGAAACCTGCCGCTCGAATGGCTGTTTTCAGGATATCTGGATGTCAGTCTCGGCCAGAAGGAGACAACATCGGTATACGAACCTGAGGCTCAGCTACTCTTTCGGCGTGAGAAATTTGTCAATAACGTGGTGGAAGACACTCGTAAATTTCTGGTGACTATCGATGACGTCGACAACTTTCGGCCATAGCAATACACCCTGCGTAGAATTCACGAAAACGATTGCACCGTCGCCGGTCTGCGGTTCAATGTAGCCGATGGCTGCCTCAGTCAGATCGTTGCCGCCATGGTTGATGTTCAATACACCATCGTATCCAAAAACAAACCAACCCAGGCCGTGACCGAATGGTGATGGACACGGATCCACTACACCGTCGCAACCCCAAATCTCATTCTCGGTCAAGTCACTTTGAACCCGAACGCGTTCGGCGGACATTTCCTCCCCGACGCCTTCATTGTGCGCGACTCCGATCAGAAATTTGGCATAGTCTTCGACGGTTACGTAAAGATCATCAGCTGGATTCCAGTATCCGTAGTCGAGCGTGAAGTCTGTTTGAAACCCGCCTTTGGCATTCGCAGGAACTACGGCTTTTCCGTCCATCCATCGTTCTTGAATCACCGAAGCGTTACGCATTCCCAATGGATCAAAAATCTCGTCACGGACGATCGTCGGCCACGGCGTAGCTAACTTATTCTCTAAGGCCCGAGCCAATATCATGAACCCCATGCCTGAGTATCCGTATACAGTGCCGGGATCATTCACAAAGGATAGTTTGCCGTCTTCGTACTCGTAGGGCCAGTTTAGAAGTCCTGTCTTATGAGTGAGTACGATTCGTGGGGTAAGCAATTCGTGTCTAGGATCATCTGCGATGTCCGGGTGCACATAATATGCTGATAGAGGTTCGTCGAGATCAACCAATCCCTTCTCGACAAGATGGATTACCACTTCTGACGTAACAGCTTTCTGAACCGAGGCAGTATTGAACATTGTTGAGGCATCGACAGGAATGCCAGGAGATCGATATCCATAGTATTTTGTCCAAACCAGTTTTCCGCCTTTGATGACCGCGATTCCCAAAGAAGGGGCATTGTACTCGGCCATAAGAGCTTCAATTTTCTCGTTTTGTGCTTCGCTGAACATATACTCAGAATGATATTTTTCCTGGTAACCTGAAGAGCTGCACGACGAAAGCAGCAGGCACGATACCGACAAAAAGCTCAGTAAATTGTTTGTTAGCATTTATTGGCTCTCCGAAAAGCTTGTAGTTTGTTAAAGAGCACCTATTAGATGCTTCTGCTGGCGTATTGGATTTACGCTTCGCTGAGCGGATTTAACTTAGCGTGGGCGCACGGTCAGTAGCACCACTTTCAAATTCGCTCAATACTAGCGTTTGGGTGCCGTCCTGTGGCCGCGCACACCGGCCACCCGTCATTCACCGAATGCAGCCGTTCGTGATCGGGAGGTTTTGGGATCGCAATAAAACGATGAGCGGCAAGTATTGGCCGATACTTGTCACGTCGAGAACTGCTGCTTCGGGTTGTGGGTCCAATCGGTCGAGGTGTGATTTCACCTGACACCGTCTGTGCGATCCGATCTGAATTATCACACCTAGCCGTTGTCTTCCGTCACGATCTGCCAATCGCTTACGCCAACGCGACGCCAGTACAAACGTTTGCGCGTCACGACCTCGCGGCCGTCCTGCTCCAGCACGCGCGTGAAGCGACTAAGATAGAGTTCGGGCTCTTCCGGGTCGGCGAGGAGCACCACGTCCCGCAAACTCGCTTTTACAGGGCCACGCGCCGCAAAAACGTTAGCGCGCCAGGTCGCCCAATCATCCTTAGCCATGTCCTGTTTACGAAAGTCCTTCGAGTACATTGCGAGATAGGCTGAAACGTCATTCGCGTTGATACTTTGCTGCCAGCGGTTGAGGGCCCTGCGAAATTCTTTGCGGGTCGCGGCGACCTCCGACGGTGTCGCCCATCGTAGTTCACGGGCAACGATAACCGGCGTCACGAGCGGTTGCAGGTCAGCTGCAATGCGCACGATTTCTTCGTTTGGCAACGCAAGACAGCCATCCGTATCCAGCGGTGGTCGTTCCGGATCGTTGCGGTCCACACCGTGCAGCCAGATGCCATCACCGGTTCGTCGCTGATAGCGGTCCCATGCATTCGGGTAATCCAGCACGAACGCCGCATCACCGTACTTGTCGTGCAGGCGTGCCGTATTGAGCTCTTCAGTAATGAAGTAGATGCCAAGCGGCGTCTTGCGATCCCAGGCGCGCTCTTTGCCCACGCCATTGCGCCCTATCGACATATAACGCGTGTCTTTCTGCACAATGCCATGACCGTTGTTTTCGAAACGGTAAAGCTCAGCACCGTCGGCGTTCGCAATGAGCACCTCGTCGACACTATCGGGTAATTCAAGCAACCAGGCCGGTACCCGATCCGGTACAGCAGCAATCGCTGTGCTGGACAGCAAGAAAAGGCCGATCAACAGAAAACTGCGCATACGCGTACCGAGCGAGTCAGGACCCCGGATAGTACCGCCAACTGGTCCGGGCCTCTATGCGGTAGTTAACACAAATACTGCGGCGCCGAGCGCAGCCGGGGCACGGTTCTTCTCCGTCAGGCCAGCCAATGTGCATTCGCGACCGCAATAGCCAATCCGACCAGGATACCAACCAGCGTCCGGCCGGTTAGCAGGAATACTGCAGCACCGGTAACGACCGCCAGTAGCTCAATGAAGGTCGCACCACTGAGCGATAACGCCAGAACGCTCGCCAGCGCGGCGCCTGGCAATGTCTCCAATACCCTGCTCAGGGCCGAATCTTGCCGAATCCGACTGCCCAGAAAATAGCCAGCAATGCGCGTCAGGTAGGTAGCCACGGCGAGTACCGCTATGCCGATCAAACTTGCGGTCAGGTCAGGCACGTCGCCACTCCCGCAATACGGTCACGGCGGCTGCCGCGCTGACGCCAGCAAGAATGGCTAATGACGCATCTACGTAGCGACTGGCTAATAAGGTGATGCAGGCGGAGATCACTGGCGCAATCAACTTCGCAGGCCGGGCGCCGCGAAAATAGATGCAGAGCAAGATGGCTATGTACAAAGCCCCACCGATCGCCATGCCGGCAATTGTGCGAGCATCGAGGATTCCTGGCGCGGCTGCACCGAGTGCGGTACCGATCACCCAGGCTACGTACATTGCCACGCCACTGCCGGCGAAAAACGCGACTCGGTTCTCGACCCGGGTTTCGCGCCGCGTCAGCACCCAGTTCGCATCGGTCAGCACGAACAGCGTGAGGAATGGCGGCCGCTTACGATTCGCGGAAAGCGTATCGTGCAACGTCACGCCCATCAGTATGTGGCGACTGCAAACGAGGGCTGCCGCAAGGAACAGGCCGAAGTACGGCAACGGCTCAGACCACAATTCAAGAATCGCAACCTGCGCGGATCCGGCGAAAACTGCCGCGCTCATCAACACGGTAATGCTTGCATCGAAACCGCGGCCCATGGCGATGATGCCGAACAGAAATCCGAATACGCCGGCGGCAAAGCCGAGGCCACCGGTTGCCTGAAAACCGGCACAAAAAGACGGCCATGCCTTTGCTGGCCGGCTGCCGTCAGCGGGTGGTTGAGGAAGGGTCACTGAATTGATATCACGCCTGTGCGAAGCGTTTCATTGTAGAGATCGCGAGCAACGGCACACTGAACAATTCGCCAGCTTGCGTGCAACTACAACGCGCTAACTTGCGCCTTCGTCAGAATTCTGCAAGCGACGTTGCGCGGCATAATAGCGGCCAATGCCGTACAAGCTGAGCACAAGCCAGGCGGCCTCCATCACAAACGCCGAGAGATTGAAGTCGAATACCAGCGAGATAAGTATAAGCACGGCGCCTGCGCCATTCGCCACGGAGTACCGCAGTGACTCGGCTGACATGCGGCCCAGCTGCAGCCACAAATAGGTAATCAGGATCAGCAGAACTCCGAGGTTGCCGATGACATCGTGCCAGCCGTAATTCATGGTATTGCCTTCGTGACCAAGCGTGCGTTGCGTTAAGCCTACTGAGCCTGCCGCAAGACACAAGCGTCAAGCAGGAATCCCGGCACCTTCGTGCACCACCGGCGTAACGAGTATGATGTTCTGTATGAGCAACGCCGCCGTACTTCTCCCAGGATCATGAAAGACGCGCTGTCGGCATTGTTCGCGGATGCTATGGGCAGCGTCCGCGACTTGTTGCCCATCGTCCTCGTGATCGGCGTATTCCAGGTACTCGTGCTCGGCAACCCTGTCGCGGGGCTTGCGCCGCTCGCCGCCGGCGGGCTGATGGTTTTGCTAGGGCTCACGCTGTTTATTTACGGCCTCAAACTGGCGTTATTTCCAATTGGCGAACGACTCGCGTACTCGCTCGCGAACAAGGGCAGTGCCTTCTGGCTCCTGACATTCGCCTTCCTGCTAGGCTTTGGCACAACCATAGCTGAACCCGCGTTGCTCGCGGTTGCCGATGAGGCCGCCCGGGTTGCCGCCGCCGGCGGTGCCATTATCGATACGGCTGAGTCGCTCGCCGAGTATGCCTTCATGTTGCGAATCACCGTTGCGTGCGCCGTTGGCGTTGCGATCGTGCTCGGTGTGTTACGAATCCTGGCAGCATGGTCGTTGCCCGTTATGATCATCTCTGGTTATGTGCTGGTCATCATTATGACCACGATCGCGCCTGCCGAGATTGTCGGCATCGCCTACGATTCCGGTGCGGTTACTACGTCAACCGTCACAGTGCCCCTGGTCGCCGCGCTTGGCATCGGCCTTGCCAGCGCCGTGCGCGGCCGCAATCCGATGCTCGACGGCTTCGGCCTGATCGCATTTGCCTCGCTTACACCCATACTGTTTGTCATGGGGTTCGGAGTACTAACCCAGTGGAGTTGATCCTGACTGCACTGGGCATACTCGCTAACACCGCGCTCGATGTGTTGCCGGTGGCCGCTTTTCTGTTCGCGTTCCAGCGAATTGTAATCGGTGGACCCATGCCCAACAGGAATTCCATCTTGATTGGCTTCGTGTTCGTCGTAGTCGGCCTCGGCTGCTTCCTGATCGGACTTGAGCAGGCGCTGTTTCCGCTGGGTCGCCTGATGGCCGAACAACTGACTGCGCCGGACTTTCTCGGCAGCAGCGGTGTCGATATGCGTTGGCACGACTACTACTGGATTTACCTGTTTGCGCTGGCATTGGGAATCAGCACAACCCTGGCCGAGCCAGCCCTGCTCGCCGTGTCGATGAAAGCGCACGAGGTATCAGGCGGCGCCATCCATGTGTGGGGATTGCGGGTGGCCGTCGCCGTTGGCGTAGGTACGGGAGTGGCGCTGGGTTGTTTTCGCATCGTCACAGGAGTACCACTGCAATACTTCATCGCCGTCGGCTACGTGCTGGTCATCGTTCAGACCGTGCTTGCACCAAAACTTATCGTGCCGCTTGCTTATGACTCTGGCGGTGTCGCAACCTCAACGGTCACCGTACCGCTCATTACCGCGCTCGGTCTCGGCCTTGCTGAGGCCGTGCCAGGCCGTAGTCCAATACTGGATGGCTTCGGGCTGGTGGCCTTTGCCTGCCTGTTCGCCGTCATTTCCGTACTCGCTTACGCACAACTCTCCGTATTACGCGCTGGCCGTAGTGCCACGTCGACACCAACAACGCAAGACTCACAGGAATAGGATCATGCACTTTAAATTGATTATCGCCTTTGTTGAAGACAGCAAGACTGATGCTGTTATGGACGCCGCACGCGAAGCCGGTGCAACCGGCTGTACCGTTATCAGCAATGCGCGCGGCGAAGGCCTTACCCAGAACAAGACATTCTTCGGCTTGACGCTTTCCACCCAGCGTGACGTGGTCCTGTTGCTGGTAGAAAAGCACTTGAGTCGGCAGATACTGGAGCACATTGGCCAGGTCGGGGAGTTCGATGACAAACCGGGAACCGGCATCGCCGTGCTGATTGATGTAGAAGACGCGGTAGGAGTAATGCATCAAAGTGCCGAATTGGGTGAGCTAGTGGAGGAACAGCTATGAGCGATCGCAACTGGGTTCCCGTACGGGACGTAATGCGCACGGACGTCACAGAAGTTGACGGCAAAGTCGATGTCCTGTCCGCACTCAAGATCATGAAGAAAGTCAGCGCGACTTGCCTGATCGTCAAGCGCCGTGACGAACAAGACGAATATGGCATGCTGCTGTTCTCAGACGTCGCCAAGAAAGTAATCGCGAAAGACCGTGCACCGGAACGCACCAATGTGTACGAGATCATGGCGAAACCGGTGATTTCGGTACGTCCGGATATGAACATTCGTTATTGTGCGCGACTCTTTGAACAATTTGGCATCAGCCACGCGCCGGTGGTCGAGAATGACAAAGTTGTCGGCATTGTCAGTTATTACCTGTTGGTACTGGAGGGTCTGCCCGATCTCGATTGACCATTCGCGCTCGACTCACGAATTTCGCTGAGTGTGTTCGCAAGCTCTGCATGCATTGGTGAGTTGTCGTCAAGATCGACTAACGCGCGTTGCGCCTCCTGCTCTGCTTCGACAAAACGCCGCTGCCGCAGTAACGCCAGCGCCAGGTTATTGCGGGCAATTGCGAGTTGTGGCTGCCGCATCAATAACTCACGATAAACGGACTCTGCGGCCTGCCAGTTCCCCTGCATGAAGTTGTTGTTGGCCAGTCCAAAGCGGGCAACCGCTGAATCCGGCCAACGCGCAACAGCATTTACCCAGGCAAGTTTTGCTGCATCCGTTGCGCCAGCCTGTTCAAAAGCCGCCACTGCAGCCAGCCATCGGGCCGTATCTACCTGTTCCGGCACCTCGTTCGCCGGCAATACCACAAACCCCCAGTAATCGCCGCGACGCCATGTGTGCAGGAACGTCCTGAGCCTGGTTAGCCGCCGCCGATCCACGCCCGACCGCAGAGTGAGTTGCTCGCGCTTCGCGTCGAAACCGATCACCACTGCGTAGTGCCAGCGCGGGAACCAGCTCGTGCCTAGATTCTGCAATACAAGCACCGGACGACCCGCACGCAACTCCGCCACCAGGGCGCCGAACTCGCGATCGATCGGGTACGGGATGCGGCCCGCAGCGCGCGATGCAGCCAGCATCTCGACTTGCAAACTGCCTTGCCTGCCCGGGACATATACTTGCTTCACCATGGAGTCCATGTCGGTCTCAATACCACTACTGGTGAGCACCGTGAGCAATGCCGCGGGGCCGCACTGAAATTGCTCCTGCGGATAAAATGTTGTTGAGCTGAGTTCTGCGGCGCTACCGACGGTCGCAACGTCAACGGCGGGCAAGCGGCTGGTCACGCAAGCCGATAGCAGCGCAAAACAAAAAAGGGCCAGCGCAATGCTGGCCCTTGACGAGGCATTCATGTCCGGCTCAGATTTTCTTGAATATATCCGTGACGCCGACGAGCTCCAGAATCAAAAGAACCAGGAATACGGTGCCGATCACGCCCACCGCACTGCCGCCGGCAATCTGCGTGTCCAGGCGCTGCTCGAACGAGGCGATTTCAGCATCGCTCAAATACAACACGCGCTGCTGCACATCAGCGGGATCGACGCCCAGTGCTACCAGTTGCCTGGCAACGTCCTGGCGTGCAAGCAAGGACTCGATCTTCGCGAGCCGTTCACTGCTGGCTTCCTGCTCAATCAACGATTGTGTATCGACCATTCCGGCGTGCGCTATTTGCATGAAGCCGAGACTGACCAGGGATACCGATACCAGTTCAAAGACAAACAACCGCAACTTGCTATTGCTCATTTTCTGTTCCTTCAATTACTGCAAAGACCGCTCATTCTAACATCTGGCCCGCGCGCGGCGGTGCATGTAAATCTATCAAACTTTTCGCGGCCATGCCCGGCAATATAGTATCAACCGAGGCGTATCCAGGCTGATTTCGTCTGGGTATACGACAACAGGCTGTCAATACACTTGTCGCGTGCATTGCCCGACTGCTTGTAGCCACCGAACGGTTGCGTCATGTCCCCTTCATCGAAACAGTTTACCCAGATCACGCCGGCTTCAATTTCACGAATTAGCCGGTGTGCCTGGTTCAAGTCCCGCGTCCAGACGCCGGCCGCCAAACCGTAAATGGTGTCGTTGGCGATCTGAATCGCCTGCTCCAGTCCATCGAACGGAATCACGGCAACAACAGGGCCGAAGATCTCCTCGCGCGCAATGCGCATGTCGTTGTTTACTTCAGTGAACAAGGTAGGGTTGACATAGCACCCACCAAGTTCTGGTGCATCGCCACCAAACCGCAATGTGGCGCCTTCCTGCCTACCCGCTTCGATCATTTTCAGCACACGCTGTTGCGCTTCAGCCGTTACGAGCGGACCCAGGCTGGTTTCGGGATCCAGTGGGTCGCCGGGAACGTAAGCCGTTTTACCGGCACGTACGAGGCGCTCAACAAAGTCATCGTGGATGCTCCGATCCACCAACAACCGTGAACCCGCATTGCATACCTCTCCCATGTTCGCGAACACGCCGTTGTAGGCTGCGGCAACCGCCTTGTCGAGGTCCTGCACATCGCCCATGATCACTTGTGGCGACTTGCCGCCGCATTCCAGCGACACTTTTTTCATGTTGGACTGGCCGGCGTACTGCAACATCAGTTTGCCGACTTCGGTCGAGCCCGTGAACGTGACCTTATCGACGTCATTGTGCAGCGCGAGCGCCTTGCCGGTAATTTCGCCCGGTCCATTGATGACATTGAACACACCGGCTGGCCCGCCGGCCGCAACGAACAACTCTGCAAGCCGCAGGCATGACAGCGGCGCCTGCTCCGCTGGCTTCAACACAACCGTGTTGCCAGCGGCTAACGCGGGTGCGACTTTCCACACCGCCATCAGCAGCGGGTAATTCCAGGGCGAGATCGCGGCAACCACGCCGAGCGGCTCGCGCAGTACGAAATGCATGACGTCAGCTTCGGTGCTGGTTACGGTACCTTCGATCTTGTCAATGTATTCGGTCAGGAAGCGGATCGTCTCGATCACCGACGGAATGTCCACTTCGAGCATGTCGGCAATCGGCTTGCCCATGTCCAGTGTGTCGAGCACGGCGAGCTGTTCGGCATTGCCTTCAATAAGCTCTGCAAACCGGTACAGCACCGCCATCCGCTCGCGCGGCGCAATGCGCGACCAGCTGCCGGCACGAAACGCACGACGCGCCGCGCCGACGGCGCGATCAACATCGCTCGCATCGGCAAGCGCTACGTTTGCCAGGACCTCATTGTTGGCAGGATTAATGGTTTCGAAACGGCCACCTGCTTTTGCTTCGACAAATGCGCCATCAATGAATAACCGCGTTTCCACCCGCGCCAATTCACGTCTGGCTGTTGCCTGCCACTCGGTCAAGCCGTAGTTAGCTAGTGCCTCGATACTCATGCTGATATTCCTTTTGCCGAGCCAACCAGCAGCGCGTCTGCCGCTATGCATTGGCTGGCACTGACGATTAATGGATTAATGTCCGCTTCCAGGAGTGTGTCACCGAGTGCTGCGACCATTGCCGAGAAGCGCGCTGCGACCTCGCAAAAACCCGCAATGTCAGCCGGCGACTGACCGCGCACACCATCGAGTAGCGGCCGCAACTTGAGCGTTTGCAGTGCGTGTTTCGCCCGGTCCGATGTAAACGGCGGCAAGACAAACGCCACATCGGCGAGCAGCTCTGCATGAATACCCCCGAAACCCAGCATGACAACTGGCCCGAACTGCGAGTCCTGTTTGGCACCCAGTATCATTTCGATGCCTGGCTGCAGCATCGGTGCCAGCAATACATGCGGGCCGCAACGCGTGTGCAGATCAAGATAGGCAGCTTGCAGTTCGGCCAGATCACCCAGGTTAAGCAGAACCCCGCCGAGTTCGGACTTGTGCGCGATGCCGCTTTCTGCTGTTTTCGCAACGAGCGGAAAGCCCAGTTTATCGGCGGCTGCGGCAAGCATTGATTCGTCATCAACAACGATGCCCTGATTCACTGGAATACCGAAATCGCCAAGCAAGGCCAGCGACGTGGCTTCATCGAGTGTTGCGCGCGTCGCCAGAATGTCACGCCAGCGCTGTACAGCTGCGTCCGCTACGACGGGAATGTTCGTGTCGTCACGGCGTCCCTGAAAGTCGCGCTGGTCAAACAATGCGCGCACCCCGCGCAAGAACGCGGGAACGCCATCCAGTACCGGAAAACCACGCCGGGTTGCCGCTACGACCTCCGGATCGGAGCCACTACCCTGGCGCGCTGCTACGAGGGCGACTGGCTTGCCAGACGCAGCATGTGCCGTTTCCATATAGGTCACGTAACTGCGGTAAATTTTTCCGCCCGGCGCGCGATCGTGCTGGACGACACCCATGGCTGCACCGTCATCCTGCAGCATCAGGCATAAGCTATCGCGCATCTGCTGCGCCGCGAGCTCGCCGCCGCGGCTCCAGGCGTCGAGCGGGTTAACAGCTGGCAATTCCGGATCGATCACTGCAGCCAGCGCCGCCGTCGTACTGTCCTGCAACTCCGTCAGCGCTACGCCGGCCGCGTCAGCGAGATCGATCATCAGTTGTCGCTCGCCGCCGGAATCGTGCAGCGACACCAGCCCGCCCGGACCGACAGGATGCATTTCTGCGAGCAGGATCAGCACTGTCGCGAGTTCATCCATGTCGCGAACCTGGTGTACGCCGTAGTGAGCAAACAGGGCGTCGTAAGTGGCGCTGTCACCGGCCATCGCGCCCGAATGTGACACCGTCAGGCGCGCCGCCCGCGCCGTGCGGCCCACTTTTAATGCGACCACGGGGATATTCCGGTCGCAGGCTTTTTGCAGCGCGGCGCGAAACCCTGAGGGGTTGCGCGCGGTTTCCACGAACAGGCCAACAACCCGGGTCTCTGGTAATTCCAGTGCGAAGTCGAGGTACTGATCCATCGTCACACCGAGTTCGTTGCCCGTCGACACTGCAAAATTAATCGCGAGCCGGGCATCGCTGTCAATCAGGCCGGACATGCCCGAACCGGAATGACTGACCAGTGCGATCTTGCCCGGCAACGCATGCTCGCAACTGTCGAAGCCACAGGCCCAGACGCCATCGAGAACATTGTAGAAACCCATGCCATTGCCACCGCATAACAGCATGCCGGCTTCAGCCACTTTGGTTTGCACGCGCGCACGCAGCGCTGGTGTCGTGTCGCCATCGATAATTAACGACGACATGATGACCGCAGCCGGCACACCGAGTGCAATCGCCTCGTCCAGCACGGCTTCAACCCGTTCGTCGCTCACCGCGAAAATGACGAGATCGGGCACGGCGGGTAATTTTGAAAGTTGTGGATAACAGCGATGCCTGCCGATAGCGCCGCGACGCGGATTGACAGCATAAACCTGGCCCTCAAAGCCTCCGCGCTGCAGA
The DNA here is from genome assembly GCA_037968755.1 of Woeseia sp. Taxonomy (GTDB): domain Bacteria; phylum Pseudomonadota; class Gammaproteobacteria; order Steroidobacterales; family Woeseiaceae; genus Woeseia. The sequence continues at coordinate 111,881 of JBBKWB010000045.1, read as the reverse complement.
TTGCGTAACGTCCAGTCGCCAAGCGTTTCGGGCCGCGCCGAGGCTCCCACGACAGCAATCGAGCGCGGTCGTAGCAGCTTGTCCAACGGGTGTGACGTGGCGGCGCCCATGCGTAGGGTCGCTAGAACGGGCCGGGCGGCGTTGCTCGGCGGCGCGCGGGATCCCAGAACGGCTTGTCGACTACGGTCGCTTTGGCCATCACCCGAGACCAGTGCATTTCGCGCTGGTAGTAAATCTCGACCCACATATCACTGTTTGTTTCACCGTACGGCATGCGCACAGTACCGATCGCGATGTTCTGTTTGCACACTGGCGACCAGGTAGCCGACGTTACGAAGCCTGCCTGCTTGAGACGACCGCGTACCTTCGTGTAGATATACGAGTGGTGCGCGGGCTTGTTGCCCTCGATATCCAGCTTGACGAGCCGCCAGGTGGATCCATTGCGCTGCTCTTCAGCCAGTGCGCGGCGACCGTTGAAATTCGGTTTCTTGAAATCGACGAGCCAGGACAAGCCCAGTTCCAGCGGTGAACGCGAACGACCGCTGCGCACCGTCTCCATCGCCGGCACGAAATCGACACCCGCCGTCAGGAAGCCCGCTTCGATACGCGCCATGTCCAGCGCATGCGTACCGATCGCGGTGATGCCATGCAACTTGCCCGCTTCGAACAATGCGTCCCACAGCGCTCCGGCTTTTTTGGCGTCGATCCACAATTCGTAGCCGAGATCACCGGTGAAGCCCGTGCGCGAAATCATCAGCTCTTCGCCCTCGAAATCCGAATGCATCAGCCCGAACGGCTTCAATTCTCCGAGGCCGGGGATGCCGACTTTCTCCAGGATGCTGAAGCACGTCGGGCCCTGCACGGCAAGCGCGGCAATCTCGGCCGTCTCCTCGCGAATCGTCACATCCATGCCGAGGGCAGCCGACGTCAGCCACGACAGGTGGCGCTCCTGCGAGCACAAACGATACTCGCCGTCACGCAAGTGAAAAATAGTGCCGTCGTCAATTACTTGCCCCTGGTCATCGCACCATGCAGCGTAGGCCACCCGGCCAACACGTATTTTGTTCATGTCGCGTGTGACGAGGCGATCAAGGTAGACGAGCGCGTCGGGACCCGTGATTCGGTACTTGGTCATTGGTGTGAGATCGAATACTGCGGTGCTGTTGCGTATCGCGAAGTATTCCAGCTCGGCATCGTACAGCGCGTCCGCGGCGGTATAGCCCTTCCACGCGTGCCATTCATTCAGGCGGTCAAGCTTGCTAATCCGCGAATGAAATGGCGTGCGCAAGCGGCCTTGTTCAACCTGAACTATCTTTCGCTCGGTCATGCGCCTTTCTCCTTCGCGAGTATCGCCAGCGCGGCATTACGACCCGCCGCACCCGATACGTTGCCACCCGGGTGCGCGCCAGCGCCGCAAAGATACAAACCATCAAGTGGCAGCGCGTACTGCGCAGCACCGCCGACCGGGCGCACGAACATGAACTGATCGAGCGTCAGTTCACCGTGATGCCAGTGACCACCGCCCATGCCGAAACGCTTCTCGAAGTCGGCGGGCAATAACAATTCAGACGCCTCTACGTGACCGGCCAGGTCCGGCATGCAGGTGTTCAGCGTGTCCATGATGCAGGTTTCGAATGCCGCACGGGCCGCATCGTCCCAGCCTGCTTTCAATTCATACGGTGCGTATTGCACGATGGCCGACATGACGTGCTTGCCGGACGGCGCGAGGCCAGGGTCGCGGAAACTGGGAAACGTGATCTCGAGTACCGGCTTTGGCGAAAACTCGCGGTACTTCGCTGGATTGAATGCGCGTTCGACGTAATCAACATCCGGGGCAATCACAAAGCGCGCCGCGAAATCTTTTTTCTCGATGCCAGCGATCGTCGGTAAATGATCCAGCGCGAGATGCAGCTTCGCCGCGTTGCCGCGCATGCGAATATTGTGCACGCGGCGTGTAAAGCCGGTTTCGACGTGCCGCGTGCCAGTGAGGTCCATGATCGTACGCTTCGGGTCCGCGTTCGAGATCACGGTCAGGCTTTCGTAGATCTCGCCGCCGTCGGTTTCGACACCAGCAACCCGGCCGTTTTCAACCACCACACGTTTCACATTTTGGCCGGTGCGAACGTTGACGCCGTAGTCGCGCGCACAGTTCGCCAGCATCTCGCTAACGGCGCCCATGCCGCCAACTGGCGTAGCGAGCCGGCCGTCGTTTGCAGCCATGCGGTACAGGTAAGTCAGAATAGTGTTCGGAGATCGCGGGCCGAGATGCGTTCCCAGCACAGCATCCAGACTCAACGCGCCTTTCAGCAAGGGATTCGCGAAGCGCTCTTCCAGTTCGTCATAAATATTCATGCCGATCAGTCGCAGGAACTCGCGCATGTCGGTTTTGCCAAGCCTGCGAACGTCAAAGCCCAGTTTCGCCAGCGACATGAGATCACCACGGTCTTTCGTACCGAGACGCGGTGGCTTTCGATTCAGGTGGCGATTCAACAGGCGGGCAAAGCGCCGCATGTTCTTGTGAAATTCACGAAACTGCTGCTGATCTGCCGCATCGACCCCCTCGACTTCATTGCCACGCAGACGCACGTGGCTGCCATTGCTGCCCAACGCGATCGTGCGCAGGTTGTCGCTGGCAAGCTCGGGTTTCACACCAAGGTCGCTCAGTACATCGGGTTGCAGGCCGTACAGCAGATGCGCGCCGCTGGAGACGGAAAAACCGGGCGCAAAGGTGTCGGTGGCGGCGGCACCGCCCACCTGGTCGCGTGCCTCGAGGACCAGTACGTCACGGCCGGCTTTCGCCAGCATGGCGGCGCACACAAGGCCATTGTGGCCAGCGCCGATGACAATGGCATCAAATCGCTCAGTCATCGCCAAAATTCTCCGGTACGGTGTTGTGACGTTTCAGGTCCAGCAATATCTCACGCGCGGCATTCGCACCGGGCGCTGCCATGACGCCGCCGCCGGGGTGGGTGCTGGAACCGCACATGTACAAACCGCCGACCGGGCCGCGATATTGTGCGTAGCCGGGTACAGGGCGATTAAATAACAGCTGGTCCATCGTGAGTTCGCCGTGGAAAATATTGCCCTCGGTCAGGCCCGCCTCATCTTCAATCTCTTTCGGCGTGCGGACTTCGGCATGCAGGATCAGGTCCTTGAAGTCTGGACTGTAGTCGGCGATCTGGTTGATCACGGTCTGGCCAAACTCATCGCGTTCCTCATTGGTCCACTCGCGACCTTCCACTTTTGGTGGGCAGTACTGTACGAAGCAGCTCATGAAGTGCTTTCCTGGCGGCGCCATCGTCGGATCGTTGACGGTCGGGATCAGCATGTCGATGTACGGGTCTTTCGACCAGGTGCCTTCCTTCCAGTCGTCATAGGCGCGTTCCATGCGTTCCATCGAGTCAATAAAATGCATGTCGCCATCAAGCAGCGGGCTGCCTTTTGGCAACGCCGGGAATGTCGGCAAGCCGTCGAGTGCAATATTGACCTTGCCGGAGGAGCCGCGAATCTTGAAATTATTCACCCGGTTCCAGAACGGCTCGGGCAAGTCGTTCTTGTCCATGCATTTCAGGAAGGTGCGCTTAACGTCCATGCCTGAGACAACGACGGGCGCATCGATTTCTTCGCCTGTGGTTAAGGCAACACCTTTCACTTTGCCGTTCTTCACGACTATCTGCTCTACACCGGCGTCGGTACGTAACTCGCCGCCGTAGGCCTGAAACGCACCGGCAATAGCCTTGGACACCGAGCCCATGCCGCCGCGCGCAAAACCCCAGGAGCCAACGTTGCCGTCAACTTCGCCCATGTAGTGATGTAACAATACGTAGGCCGTGCCCGGCGAGTGAATACCGAGTGCGGTGCCGATGATGCCGCTGCCTGATAACGCCGTTTTGATCACGTCGGTTTCGAAGTACTCCTCGAGGTACTCGGCAACGCTCATGGTCCAGAAACGGATAGTGTCGTACATCCGGTCTTCGCCCATTTCCATGAACTTCCCACCTAGATGGATAAGTTCCTTGATGTCGCGCGGCTTGAACGAGGTCGGGTCGGGCGGCGTACGCATCAGGAAATCGCGAATGAAACGGCATTGGCGCATGACATCAGCCGAGTAACGGTCATAGGCATCAGCGTCGTGTTTGGAATGGCGTGCGAACTCACGATGCGCAACGTCATGATCCCAATACGAACCAAAGTAGTCGCCGTTCTCCATTAACGTAACGCCGCCGCCGTAGGGCGTTACCTGCAGGCCATGCCGGTGCAACTCAAGGGCGCGGAAAATCTCCGGGCGCAGCAGCGAACAGACATAAGAACAGTTGGAGTAGATCCAGTCCTTGTACAGATTACGGCTTACCGCCGCACCACCGATGTAGTCGTTTTTTTCAACACACAGCACGTTCAACCCGGCTTTTGCCAGGAAGGCTGCGTTGGTCAGGCCGTTGTGGCCTGCGCCGACGACTATCGCGTCATAAGTTTTCATTGTTCAGGATCGCTCCCCGGGGTCCGTGCGTGCCGTTCTGCCGTGCGAGTGTCGGCCGGGCGCGGCGTGCCACTTATTGCCGTTTTTTCGCACCGGCCTTCGCAGCAATTTTGTTCAAGGTAATGTCCGCTGCGCGCTCAAACTTGTCCAGCGTTTCATCTAGGCATTTCATATCGTGAGCCTCACAGAAAAACCAGGGTTCACGTGAGTCCGGCTCAACCAGAATACCGAGATCATGCAGTTCCGGCGCCAGTGAATTGTAAAACTCGTAGTCGGTATTGACCCAGTCCCGGTAATCGCCAGGTGCTTTCTCGGCGAAGAACAATCCCATCATCGCTTCGTGCCCGGTAAAGCAGTGGGCGATGCCGCGCTTGCCCAGAATCTGGCTTAGACCTGCTTTCATTTTGGTGCCGTAACGAGCGATGCTGGCCAGGGCGTCGGTTTCTTTGAGGATCTGCAATGTGCAATTCGCCGCCGCAAGCGACACGCTGTGGCCCGTAAAAGTGCCACCGTGCACAACACCGTCACCCACGTTGCGCATGATGTCTTCGCGGCCTGCAACGACGGATATCGGGTATCCGTTGGCAATCGCTTTCGCGAATGTACAAATGTCTGCTTGCACACCGAGTAACTCCTGCACGCCGCCCTTGGCAACGCGGAACCCGGTTTTCACCTCGTCAATTATCATGAGTACGCCGTAGCTGTCGCACAAACGGCGCGCTGCCTGCATGTACTCGCGAGTTGCCGCCAGTCCGCAGCAATTACCCATGATCGGTTCAATCAGGAATGCGCCCACATCCTTGTGCCAGCGCTTGAGCATGGCTTCCAGCGCATCGACGTCATTGAGTGGCACGGTGTGGAACAGCGGCTTCACGATCGCGGGCACGCCATCGCCGTACGGCAGTAGCTCCGGGTCTCCGTCTTTTGGACTCCAGTCTTCCACATCCGAGTACCAGAGCACTTCGGTAAAGACGCCGTGATAGCCGCCTTCAACACAGATGTGACTGTCTTTGCCTGTTTGCGCACGCGCAATCCGCAGCGCCGCCATAACGGCCTCGGTTCCTGAATTTGAGAACCTGATCAGCTCCGCGGAGGGCACCATGTCATGTACGCGCTCGGCCACTTCGTACTCAAGTTCGGTAGACAGGGCAAACACGCCGCCGACGTTCATGCCTTCGCGGGCTGCCGCGTCTACTCGCTCATCTGCGTAGCCGAGGATTGCCGGCCCGTAGGCAAGTCGATAATCAATGTATTCGTTGCCATCGATATCCCACAGCCGCGCGCCTTTGCCGCGTTTGACATAAATAGTCTTGTCATCGCCCCAGTAGCGGAAATTCGAAGAGACCCCAAGCGGCAGGCGGGTAATGGCTTTTTGGAAATGACGATTAGATTTGTCGAGACACCGCATACAGCCTCCATCAGGCTATGAAGGACTTAAGCGTCTCACGAAGATGCTTTTGAAGTCCAGAAAAATGAATGAATGGCCATTCATTTTATGGCAAACTGCGGCCATGCAAGCTACCCCGGAGACACCGCTTGGCCGCCATTGAGAAGAAACTGAGCCGGACTGAGAAACGCGAAATTCGGCGCCAGCAGCTGATCGATGCCACTTTGCGCTGCATTTCCAAAAACGGCATCGGTGGCACGAAACTCAGCGATGTAGCCAAAGCGGCCAACCTGTCCCAGGGGATCGTCAACCTGCACTTTGCGAGCAAAGACAACCTCCTCCGGGAGACCCTGAACTACCTGGCCGAGGACTACCGGCAGCAATTCGAATCCGTACTGGAGCGCGCAGGCCCTGCCGCCGCCGACAAATTGCAGGCGTTGATGGAAATGGATTTCAAGCCCAGCGTCTGTGACCCACACAAATTGGCTGTCTGGTTCGCATTTTGGGGCGAAGTGAAAGCAGTGCCAACCTACCGGAAGATTTGCCAGGACCGCGACCGACACTACGGCGCGGTCATTCGCGGCTTGTGCAGGGAAATCATCGACGAAGGTGGGTACACGATCGAATCGAATACCGTGGCGACTGCCTTGTCGGCAATGACCGAGGGACTTTGGCTGTCCTGCCTGATCAGCCCGAAAAACTTCAGCCGCGAGGCGGCCATGGTGGCAGTCTACAGCTACCTGCAGGCCGTCTTTCCGCAACACTACAAATAAACACGGGGACGTCATTGGACATACAACTAAGTGATGAAGCACGGGCGTGGCAACAAACCGCGCGGCAATTTGCTGACGAGTACCTGCTGCCACACGAAGTCGAGGCCGAACACAACGGTGGCGTGCTGCCGCCCGACATTAGCAAGCGCAACAAGACTCGCGCCCGGGAGCTCGGCTTCAGTCGCATGGACATGCCAGCCGAGCTGGGCGGTCTTGCCCTCTCGATTGAAACCCAGGTAGCCGTATGGGAGCAGCTCGGCCGGATTACCAACGCCCTCGCCTGGTGCTTTGCAGAGCCGCAAAGCTGGATGCTGGAGGCCTGCAGCAAAGACCAGCTCGAGCGCTACATCCTGCCGCTGATGCGCGGTGAGGCACACGATTGCTATGCGATCACCGAGGAAGGCCCCGGCTCGGATGTCTCCGCTCTGACCGCAACTGCAAAGCGTGACGGCGACGGCTATCGGTTAAATGGCGAGAAATGGTTTGTCACAAGCGCCAATCTCGCGAACTACTTCTGGTTCCAGGGTCGCGTCGAAGAAGATCAGTGCGATGCGTTGTTCTTCATTGACCAGGGTACGAAAGGTGTCGAGATCATCGACACGCCGACGTTCAGCCATACCTTTGCTGCACATCATCCGACCTATCGTTTCAGCGATGTCTGGGTACCTGCCGCCAACCGGGTAGGCACGGCCGGCGACAACATGGCGTATACGAAGAGCTGGTTCCGGCGCGAACGCCTGATGATTGCAGCACGTTCCTGCGGTGCGGCAGCACGCTTGATCGAAGCAGCCAGTGAGTTTGCACGGCAACGCATGGTCGGCGGCGAACCGCTGATCGAACGCCAGGCGATCCAGATGATGCTCGCAGACTCTGTTACAGAATTGTGGGCGGCAAGGCTCATGACCTATGAGGCGGCCGGCGCTCACGACCGCGGTGAATCGCTGCATTCGCTGCACATGCGCTGTTCAATGGTAAAACTGTATGCCTCGGAGATGGCCAACCGGGTCGCCGATCGCGCCGTGCAGATATTTGGCGGTCGTGGCTACATGCGGGAGAATGTTGCCGAACGCTTTTTCCGCGAACTGAGGGTTGACCGCATATGGGAAGGCACCAGCGAGATCCAGAGACTGATTATTGCCAGGGGCCTCAGCAAGCGCGGCCTCGACGGCATGTGACGCGCCTATATTTTGTATTGGCAATTGTAAGAGTCGTGGGCAAGTGTTGAAATCATCGCACTAATGAGCCCTTTCCCGTCCATCGCGCAACGCCTCTCCAGCTATTCGCTGATGCTATTCGCGATGGCGTCTCTCGCGAGCTGCGGCGGCAGCACAAAAGACGCAACGGCGAACGAGAAGCTGGTCAATATCTACAATTGGTCGGACTACATTGGCCCCGACACAATCGCCAAGTTCGAAGCCGAGTATGGCATCAAGGTTAACTACGACATCTACGACTCGTCCGAAGTCGTCGACGTCAAGTTGCTGTCCGGCTCCAGCGGTTACGATATTGTTGTGCACAGCAGTCAGTTCTCGTCGCGTCTTGCCCCGATCGGCATATATGAAAAGCTGGATTTTTCGCAGCTGGACAATGTGCAGTACCTCGATCCGGCCATTCTCGAACACACTGAATTGTACGAAGAAACCGTTGGCTTCAGCGTGCCGTACATGTGGGGCACGACAGGTTATGCCTGGAATGAGGACATGGTGCGGGCGCGGCTTCCGGATCACCCGATGGACAGTGGTGATGTGCTATTCGACCCGGACGTAATCTCGAAACTAGCGGACTGCGGTGTCAGTCTTCTGGACGGTCCCACCGACATTTTCCCCATGGTGCTCGCTTATCTCGGCCGCGATCCTAATGCCGTTGACGAAGAAAGCATTGCCGCTGCCGAGGCACAGCTAAAACTGGTGCGGCCGTACATACGCTATTTCAGCAATTCGAAAATGATCAGCGACCTGCCGAACCGCGAGGTTTGCGTGGCCATGAGTTGGTCGGGCGACTATGCGCAAGCGTCCGCCCGCGCTGAAGAAGCGGGCCTTGATATCAAACTCAATTACACAGTGCCAAAGGAAGGTTCTGGTTTGTGGGTCGATGGCATGTACATTCCTGCGGATGCGCCGCACAAAAAGAATGCCTATTTGTTCATAAATTTCATCATTCGGCCGGACATCATCGCGGCCATTTCAAATTACGTGTACTACGCCAACGCCAGCAAGAAGGCGCGCGAGTACATGGACCCCAAAGTATTGAATGACCCGGGCATTTATCCGGACGAGAAAACCTGGGAGATCATGTATCCGATCCTCACTGCATCGCCAAAGCAGGAACGCCTGCGCACTCGCGCATGGGCCCGGGTGAAGAGCGGAATCTGAATACCAGCAACACTGAGAGTGGGATGCAGACAGAAGAAACAAGTAGCACGCCGATCATAGAACTACGCCATGTCAGCAAGCGCTTCGGCGACTTCAAGGCGGTCGACGATGTCAGCCTGCAGGTCGCGCAGGGTGAGTTGTTCTCAATACTCGGCGGTTCAGGCTGCGGCAAGACGACGCTGCTGCGCATTATGGCTGGCTTCGAATCACCGAGCGCGGGTCAGGTGCTGATTGACGGTCGCGACGTTACCGAGCTACCCGCGTATCGACGGCCCGTGAACATGATGTTCCAGTCGTACGCATTGTTTCCGCATATGAACGTCACACAGAATGTCGCCTACGGGCTGAAGAAAGAGGGCGTTCCCAAAGACGAAATCACCACCCGCGTTCAGGACATGCTCAAGCTCGTCAAACTCGACACTCTTGGCGAGCGTAAACCGAAACAACTCTCCGGCGGCCAGCGGCAGCGGGTTGCCCTGGCACGTGCGCTCGTCAAGCAGCCGCGCGTGCTCCTGCTGGATGAGCCGTTGGCAGCACTCGACAAAAAGCTGCGCGAATACACCCAGTTCGAGTTGATGAGTATCCAGGACCGGCTTGGCGTTACCTTTGTGGTGGTCACGCACGATCAGGAAGAAGCGATGATCCTGTCCAGCCGCATTGCGGTTATGGACAAGGGTCGTTTTTGCCAGGTTGATCAACCGGGCACTGTTTACGAGTACCCGGCGGACCGTTTTGTCGCGGACTTTATCGGCACGATCAACATGTTTGATGGCACGGTTGAAAGTATCGATGATGATCAGATTGCGGTGCGAGCCGGCGAAGCAGAACCGCTCCTGCACGCTCAATCAACACTAAGTCACAAGGTCGGCGAGGAACTTACGGTCGCAGTGCGCCCGGAGAAAATCTACATCAGCCAGTCGCGGCCTGGCGGCGCCGATTCCACTTGCATGGAAGGCATCGTCGAAGACCTCGGCTACTTCGGAAATCTGTCGCTGTACCGGGTGAAACTGGCGAGCGGCAAGATAATCCAGGTCAGCGCCCAGAACCGGCAACGCGCGCCGGAGCACAAAGTTGAGTGGGACGACAAGGTATTCATATCCTGGAAAACCGACAGCGCGATTGTGTTGACGAGCTGACATGCAAAAATCGGCAGACATGCGTTGGCAGAAAGTAACGGTAGCCCTGCCGTACATCTGGTTGCTGCTGTTTTTTCTTGCGCCGTTTCTGATCGTCTTCCAGATCAGCTTCTCTGACCCGGTCATCGGCCTGCCGCCGTTTACGCCCACCGTTGACGACAACGGCAACTGGCTGGCCACCCTGGATAACTACCGCTTCCTGCTGACCGACAAGTTATACGGTCTCTCTTACCTGAAATCGCTCATGACCGCCGCAACAGCTACGGTATTCTGCCTGCTGCTCGGTTTTCCGATGGCCTACGCGATTGCGCGGGCAGGCCCCGGGCTGCGTAACCTGTTCCTGCTGCTGATCATCCTGCCCTTCTGGATTTCATTTCTGCTGCGGGTGTACGCATGGATGGGCCTGATGAATACCTACGGTGTGATCAACAACCTGCTGCTGTGGGCGGGCTTGATCGACCAGCCTTTGCAGTTGATGTATACCGACCTCGCGGTCTACATCGGTCTGGTCTATTCCTACCTGCCGTTCATGATTCTGCCGGTTTACGCCACGCTGGAGCGCCTGGATAACGACCTCGTCGACGCCGCTATGGATCTCGGCGCAAACCCCTGGCGGGCATTCCGCGACATTACCTGGCCGCTGGCCCGGCCCGGTGTCATAGCGGGTTGCCTGCTTGTGTTCATACCAGCCATCGGCGAGTACGTCATACCCTATTTGCTCGGTGGCCCGGAATCACTGATGATCGGCCGCGTGTTGTTTGACGAGTTTTTCGTCAATCGCGACTGGCCGCTGGCGTCCGCGGTTGCGATTGTGTTGTTGCTGTTACTGGTCGTGCCGATCATGTTTCTGCAACGGCAAAGTGCTGACGACGAGGTCACACAATGAATCGCCGTCAGCCCGTGTTCCTGTTCTCGGTACTCGCCTTCGGCTATGCATTTCTGTACGTGCCGCTGATCTCGGTCATGGTGTACTCGTTCAACGACTCGCGGCTGGCAACGGTTTGGGGTGGGTTCTCAACCCGCTGGTACGGCGAGTTATTGCACAACGAAGAAGTGCTCGAGGCGGCGTGGCTGAGCCTGCGTATTGCCGCGGTCTCGGCAACCCTTGCCACCGTTTTCGGCACCATGATCGCATTGGCGCTGGTGCGCTTCGGCCGCTTCCGCGGTCGCACCTTGCTGTCCGGCATGGTGACCTCGCCGCTCGTCATGCCGGAAGTAATTACGGGCTTGTCGTTGCTGCTGCTGTTTGTCAGCCTGCAAAAATTTCTCGGCTGGCCGGCACAGCGTGGCTTCGGCACGATTACGATCGCGCACACCACGTTCGCGCTTGCCTACGTCACGGTCATCGTGCAGTCGCGATTGAAAGCGATGGATATTTCTCTGGAAGAAGCCGCGATGGACCTGGGTTGCCGGCCGTTGCGTATCGTTTTTGACATCACTTTGCCGCTAATCGCACCCGCAATGATTGCTGGCTGGCTGCTGGCGTTCACGTTGTCGCTTGATGACCTCGTGATCGCGAGTTTTGTTTCCGGGCCCGGCGGCAGCACGTTGCCTATGCTGATCTTTTCCAAGGTCAAACTGGGCGTGACCCCGGATATCAACGCACTCGCTACCCTGATTATCGTGCTGGTGACAGCAGGCGTAGCACTCGCATGGTGGTTTGGAAGGCGCGGTAGTACGCAGAGTTGAACCTGGACCTGCGAGCGGCGGTCAGTCTGCCCGCAACTGCTGCAGAATCCACTCGATGTAACGCGCTTCCATACGTTCCATGCCAGAGAACCGGCCAGAGCGGTAATAGCGCGACTGCACGCCCTGCCAATTGTTGACGATAATCCGCTCGTCCGCCAGGGTAGTGATATCCCAGAGCCAGGTCAGCTCATCGAGCTTGTAGTCTTTGCCTGCCTCGGCATCATTGCGCACCAGCCAGTAAATCTCGCAGTTACAGTTGTGCTGATCGACCGGCGTAAACACGTAGCCAACAACATGATCGCTGTACGCGAGCAGGAATGAGAACGGTCCGACCGTAAAATCCGATGCGCCGCCGTCGTAATCGGTGAGTTTTCCCAGCAAAGGCGCCAATGGCTGGCCATCGCGACTGCCGGTTTTGTAGCCGTCGAACATTGCAGAACGGCTATAGCCGTAACCCTGCTCGCCATCTGGCGCGAGCGTATCAACGCAGTCAAACTCAATATTCTTGAGGCCGCAGTCTTCCATGCGATCAAGCATATGCTGCTGCACCCGCTCGCGTTTGCTCGAATCGAGCATCAAGGTATGCATACGCGCATAGTCGGGATGAGCGGTAGCGCAGTGATAACACTCCTGGTAATTTTCGACAGCAAGTTTCCAATTCGCGGCAATTGGATAAGTTTTCTTTTCAACAACCTTGAGATTCTCAAAGTCGAACATCGCGAAGGGTTCGGCCAGATCACGGCGAGCGCTGTCCAGAGAGGGCGGTGAATCGGAAAAACAAACAAACAGCAAGCCACCGAGAACTTGCAGCGACACCGGATGCAAGCCGTGTGCGCTCTTGTCGAAATCCTCCGGCATATTGCGCGCCGCCAGCAACTGACCGTCGTTATCGTACATCCAGCCGTGGTACGGGCATTCGAACTTGCGCGTGTTGCCGGCATTCTCCAGGCAGACCAGCGAACCGCGATGCCGGCAAACATTGGCGTGTGCGCGCAGCTCGCCTTGCTGGTTCCTGACAATAATGGCGGACTCATTGGCCACTTTCACGACCTTGAAATCACCGGGCCGCGGCAATTCTGACTGGTGGCCGGCCAATACCCAGTTGCGCGTAATGATGCGCTCCAGTTCGAGGCGGTATATGTCAGGGTCGGTATAGAAGCGCTGATCAAGAGACCAGCCCGGTCGTTGACTCTCGATTAGTTCGGCGATGTTAGTCGTATTGCTCATGGCTTCCAGAGTGCACACAGTTTGTTGGTCTGTTCACAACAAATTATGCATCGGCCACCCGGATTTCCCGTCACCTATACCAGATAGTGAAACCCGGGCCTTACGACTTCGCCTCAGGGCACCGCTCGAATCAGGCGTAGACGGCCTTTTCCGCCTTCTCGTCCATGAGGCGTTCAAGATCCGCTGGTGGCAACGGCTTGCTGTAAAGATAACCCTGTATCTGGTTGCAGCCGTGACTGCGCAAGAATTGCAGTTGCTCGTCAATTTCCACGCCTTCGGCGACGACGTTCAGGTTCAGCTTGCGCGCCATGGCCAGTATCGCTGCACAAATCGCAGCGTCATCACTGTCAATATGCAGGTCCCGGACAAAGGACTGGTCAATCTTCAACGTATCGATAGGGAAGCGCGTGAGGTAGCTCAGCGACGAATAACCTGTGCCGAAATCGTCAATCGAGATAGCTAGCCCCAGCTCTTTGAACTCGTTCAGGGTTTCTACGGTTGAATCAATATCGCGCATCAACAGGCTTTCTGTAATCTCCAGCTCCAGAGATTCAGCGCCAACCTGGTTTTCCTGCATTGCGTCGATAACAGTTTGCAACAGGTTGTCGGTGTAGATTTGCTCACTTGAAATATTCACTGATACCCGTGCGCTGTGCAGCGACGTGTTACGCCAGCGCCGTATCTGCCGGCAGGCTTCCTGCAAGACCCAGGTGCCGATGGGCACAATCAAACCGCTTTCTTCAGCAATAGGAATAAACTCGCCTGGGGATATCCAGCCGCGTTCCGGGTGGTTCCAGCGAATCAGCGCCTCCAGCCCGACAACAGACCAACTCTTCAAATCGACCTTCGGCTGATATTGTAGCGAGAACTGGTCGCCAGCAATCGCATCACGCAATTCGTTTTCGATGTCGAGACGATGCAGGGAGCGAATCCGCATCGTATTGGAGTAGAACTTGTGTGTGTTGCGACCAGAAGATTTGGCGCGGTACATCGCAGAGTCGGCATTCATTAGCAGGCTTTCGCTACTGTTTCCGTCCTGCGGGTACAACGTAATGCCGATACTGGGCGTAACGACAAGACGGTGACCTTCACACTCCATCGGCCGGCTTAGTGCCGTCACGACATTGTCCGCCATTGCGGATGCGGAAAATGCACAATCTGTACCACCGAGCATTACAACAAACTCGTCACCGCCCAATCGGGCGATCTCGACTTTGCTGTCCGGCTCGTCATAACCGGTACACGTGCGCAGCCTGTCCGCCACGGCACGCAACAACGAATCACCCATTGAATGCCCGAGCGTATCGTTTATTCGTTTGAAGTGATCCAGATCCACAAACAGTATCGCGAACGGATTTTCCCGACGCTCCGACTGTTTGATCGCCGTATCCAGCGACTGTTGAAACAGCAGCCGGTTCGGCAAGCCTGTTAACTGATCGTAGTAAGCAAGGTCATAGACCCTGTCTTCATATTCTTTGCGAGCAGTAACGTTGCGGACTATCGCCAGAGCTGAATTGCGGTCACGGCCAACAATTCGGGTCTCGAGATGCTGGCCACCATTGTCGATTGCGTGCTCATGAATCTGCGGTTTGCCTGTGGTGAGTGCAACCGCCACTTTGCTTTTGACGTCTGCGCGGGTTTCATCCGGAAATACTTCGCTGAAATCGTCGCTCGATATCAGCTCAGCCACCGTTGGCTGGCCGACTCGCTCTTCCTCGTGCCGGGCGAGCACCTCACCCTCTTCATTGAGAATGAAGATCTTGTCAGGCATGGCGCGAACGAGACCCTGGATTTCGTTAAGGGCATCACTCGCGCGCAACACGAACCGAACCCGGTGCGCGAGAATGGTCCAGGAAATGGGCTTACTCAGGAAGTCGGTTGCGCCAATCTCATAGGCGTGCTGAATTGATTGTGGGTCATCGCGACCTGTAATGACGAATATCGGCGTCGCGCGTAGTGATTCCTGCGCCCGTATACGTTTGCAGACGGTATAGCCGTCCATCTGAGGCATCTCGACGTCCAGCAGCACAACATCAGGTGACAGCTGTTCGAACTGGTCGAGGGCTGTCTGCCCGTCCGCGGCCTCTTCGACGCGGAAGCCGGCTTGTTCGAGCACCTCCCGCATGATCGTGCGTACGGTGCCGTCATCGTCGGCAATCAATGCCAGCGGAGCAAGCGGTAAGGATCCAGTATTGGGAGGCAAACTCATTTTCTGGCACTCTCCAGTTCAACTTTTAGCGCGCTGATAACACGCACATACTCGCTTTCCAATCGCGGTTTAATTTGCCGGGCTTCATCAAGGCTGTTTTCCCGCGCATCGTTTTCAATTGTCTTGCAATAATCCGCCAGGCGGGTTGCGCCAACGTTAATACTGCTCGACTTGAGCGCGTGCGCTGACTCTCTGGCTGTATTGATATCCTCGCCGTCGATCGCACCGACGAGACGTTCTTTAAGGTCGTTTGAGCTATCGAGATAAATGCCGATCACCTTGCGGATCAGGCACGGCATACCGGGCTGCTGCAGATCACTCAACACGGCCAGTGCACTGCGATCCAGTGGCATTGCGGTGATGCTCTGGGTATCGAAGAGACTTGCTGCTTCTGCGGACAACTCTTCTTCCGGCGCAGGATTTTCGAACTCGGTATCGGTCTCCGTTTTGAGGAACATGGAGAGGACGGCGTGTAACTGATCCATGGTGAAAGGCTTGCCGAGGTATTCGTTCATACCGGATTCAATACAGCGCTCCCGATCGCCCGCGAGGGCATTCGCAGTCAACGCTACGATGGCAACGGGTTCCCGGCCAGACTCCTGTTCATCCTTGCGAATCTGGCGTGTCGCTTCGAGGCCATCCATTACTGGCATCTGACAATCCATCAGGACAAGATCGAAGTGCTGACCCGTTATTGCCTGTATCGCCGCCTTGCCGTCCGTCACGACTGCCACATCGATACCTAATGAGTCCAGCATGCCCAGGGCGACCGCCTGGTTGACCGGGTTGTCCTCAGCCAGCAGGACTTTGCCGCGCAAGGCACGCATGGCGGTACTGCCATTCTGTGAGTAGCGATCGGCAAGTATTTGCCCGCTCAGCACAACAGACAATGAATCGTACAATTGGCCCTGGCGAATCGGCTTCGTTAATTGCCCGGAGATTTTGAGCTCTTCCAGCGTGGCTTCGCTCGCGGGCATGGCGACCGAACTGAGCAGCATAAGCGGGACGTTGTCGAATTCGCTGCGTTCTCGTATCCGACGTGCCAGTTGCAAACCGTCCATCCGCGGCATGTGCATATCAAGAATTGCGAGTTCGTATGGATTATTTTCAGCGCAGGCGCGTTCAAGCAATAGTAGAGCATGTGCCCCATCTTCAGCGCAGTCACTGTGCGCGCGCCAGCTGCTGAGATGCTGCTCGAGAATCTCACGGTTTGTTGCGTTGTCATCAACAACCAGGATGCGCTTGCCCGCGACGGACTTCATGGTTGGCTGCTGTTGCCTGGAATCACCACTGCCACGTTTCATCCTGACATTGAAATAGAAGCGTGAGCCAAGGCCGGGGTTACTTTCTACAGCCAGCGTTCCGCCCATTAACTCGACCAGCTGTTGGCTGATGGCCAGACCAAGGCCGGTGCCGCCGTGCAGACGCGTAGTGGAGCCATCTTCCTGGGAGAACGAATCGAATATCAATGCTTGCTTCTCAGGTTTGATGCCTATACCGGTATCGATCACCTCAAAACCCACATCGATAAACTCATCGGTTTCTTCGCCGACACTTGCGCGAACAACAACCTCACCGCGATTCGTGAACTTAATCGCGTTTGACGTCAGGTTGGTAAGCACCTGGCGAATACGCACCGCATCGCCTACTAGGGACGTGTGTACAGCAGGCGCGACATCGTTAATCAGTTCGAGACCTTTCTTGTGCGCCTGCGAGGCCAGGCTGTCCACCGTTTCCTCGATGACGCCGCCGAGGTTGATGTCGCGATTTTCCAGGCTCATCTTGCCCGCTTCAATTTTGGAGAAATCCAGAATGTCATTAATTATGTCGAGCAGGCTTTCCGCTGATGAGTAGATCGTTTCCGTGAATCTACGCTGCTCGAAATCAAGTGCGGTGTTTCGCAATAGTTCGGTCATCCCGAGTACACCGTTCATGGGAGTTCGAATCTCATGACTCATACGAGCCAGAAAATCACTTTTTGCACTCGATGCTTCGAGTGCAACATCACGAGTCGCCTCGAGCTCCCGTTGGGTGACTTCGAGGTTGGTAGTCATCTCCGCAAATTCGCGAGCGAGGCCACCAATCTCGTCTGAACGGCCCAGCTCTACCTGGATTTTCAGATCGCCGGTTTCGCGGATATGGTTCATATTTTCGGCTAGCTCATTTACAGGCCGAACGACCATGAAACGCAGGATGATCAGACCCACCACCAGGAACGCAGCGGTCACCAGCACTATAAGAATCATTGCAGCACGAATCGTATTCGCGCCTATCGCAGTGATCATGTGCGGCATGGTTATTTCGACCATGGCCGCTGGCGCGCCGGTCACATCCGGAATTAGTCTGTGTCCATAAATGGCGGCTTCGGTCATCTGTACGTGCCGGAGGTCACCGGTTACTACCATCTTCTCCAACGTTCCCGGGAGATAGCCAGTAGCACCATCATCACTGATTGGTTTAAAACGGACTTCTGCGGTAGCTCGTTCGGCAACGTCCTGCACCAGGCTATCGCCAATCCTGCGCAGGATCATGAAAGTGCCAACAGAAGGCCCCTCAGCATACGTCGTCAGCACCGGCGCGGCTGCAACCAGCATGGGTCCTTCTGCTGTTCGAATCAGACCGCCTGTTCGGTCTTTGCTGGGCCCGTACGTCAGCAGCGGGTGCCCGGCAAATAGCCCGGCCGGAATGAACGCTTCAAGAGTGACGGGCTGCTTTTCACCTTTGCCAGCGTCCATGCTCCAGAACAGTTTGCCGTCAGCATCGAAGATCAGCAGGAAGTCGACGCCGATGGCTTGCCAGTACGCCGCATCCAGATTCTCTTCAACATAGCCGTCGTGTTTGCCGAGTATGAAATTGTAAGTGTCATTCCAGTGCGCGTACTCGATGACCAGGGTTTCGAAGGTTCGTCGTTCGGCATCAATTACCCGATCAACTCGGACGATGGTTTCCATCGCCGCTCTTTCCTCGAACTCTTCAAATGCCGGAAAAATTGTATAGCTGATAGCCGCGTAGCTGCCGATACCTATACAGGCACCCAGCAGAACGAGGTACAACGCAATTTTCTGGCTTAAAGACATCGTTATTCCATTGGCACACGAACGCGTTGGCGATCACATTGGCCAGCCGCGCTTGGGGAACCCCTCCCCGCACAAGTACCTATCGGCAAATGGCGGCAACACTTGAGTCGTAGTAACGATTACTGCAAATCAGAAATGGTCTTGTTTGACTATATATTCTAATTGACAGTTTTAAATCGCCGAATACGGTAATCATATTACTTATCCCGTAGTTGAACTGAGAGCTTTGTCACGCCGGGAGGCTGTCCGCCAATGCAGCGGCGAAACTGGCCAGCGCGGCGTGCTCGAATGCTGTTTAAACGGCCACCGCATAGTGGCGCCTCGACCCGGGTTTGCGACGCCCGGGTTGACCCTGATCTCGACACAGGCTGGCTTTAAGTGCATGCCGAAACCGCCGCGGCCGGCTCAACCAGCGACCGCGTCTGTGGCATCGACCAGCAGGAAAGGATAGATTGCGCCGTCCCCCGCAAATGATTGGCCGATGCATGCTTTTTTACAGGCCCCAGATTCGAGCAGGCCGATGACTGCAGAGCTTGACCTGCGCCAGTGCCTCGGCCAGTTCGCAACCGGGGTCACCGTCGTGACCTGCAATGATGCGCTTGGCCGCCCTTGCGGCATCACCGCAAACAGCTTCAGCTCGGTATCACTTGAACCGCCGCTGCTGTTGTGGAATATCGCCAAGGTGTCCAATTCGCTCGAGGCGTATCTCAATTGCGATTGGTTCGCCATCAATGTACTCAGCGCGAAGCAACAAGAATTCGCCGCTCACTTCGCCCGTTCCGATCACACACTGTTCGATAGCATCGAGACGCTACTATCGGCAGACGGCGTGCCACTTCTGCCGGACACGCTGGCGTGCTTCGAGTGCCGAACGTTCCAGATTCACGACTGCGGCGATCACTACATCGTCGTCGGCCGCATAGAGCGATTCCGCAGCAGCGAGGGCTCACCTTTGCTGTTTTATGCGGGCGAGTACAGATCGCTTGCCGAGCCTTGGTAAGTAGCCTCAATAATTTGACGCTACCGGTGGATACGTAGCGCCAGACTGAGCCGAGCCCGGCATCGTGCCAATTCGCGCTAATATTGGTCTCCCGCCAGCTGTGGCGCAGTTCTGGAAGCACAGATGGAATTCGATTGGACGGAAACCTGGTTTAACCTTATGCATCTCGGTATTGCCTACGTCCTGGCCCTGCCGGTTGCCTTCGATCGCGAAGAATCCAGCCAGGGGATCGGGCTCCGAACCTTCCCCCTTGTTGCAGTCGCTGCCTGCGGTTACATGCTCGTCGGCATTGGCGTACTGGATACGACAGATGCTGAAGCACGGGTTATGCAAGGCCTCATCACTGGCATCGGCTTCATTGGCGGCGGCGCAATCCTGAAGGGCAATGGCAATGTTTCCGGTACTTCGACAGCGGCGACGATTTGGATCACGGGCCTGATCGGAATGTCTGTAGCCGTCGATCGCTTTGAGATAGCGGTTTTGATGTCGATTATCAGCTTCTTTACTCTGCGCTACGTACGGCATCTGAAAAAGGACCCGAAAGAGGACCGCAAGTAAGCAGCAGACTGACGGTGAGAGCCGCTGTCATTTAGCTATTTGTGGTATTGCGAAGCGCCGCCGCTCTCGCCAGAATTTGCCTCGCCATTGACGACCGGCCCGAGAGTATCCCTGAGGCCCGGTCAGGTCGGCAATAAGCACTCAACTTGCGTAGAATCGGGCGTTTCCTGTAGCGGCCGATGTTGCGCTGCAGCGCAATCGTCAGTTTCGCAACTGATGCGTTGTCGCCCGATTTCGAGAAGAAGGACTCCACCGCATGAGCACTCGATCAAGACTGCACATTCCGCAGCCATCAGCGCGGCCAGGCGATAAGCCGGATTTCAGTTATCTTGAGCTGTCCGCGGCTGGCGAGATCGACAAGCCACCCGTTGACGTACGCGTACGCGACATCGATCACTTGAGCCACGGCCTCGTGCGAGTGCTCGACGAGAACCACAAAGCAGTGGGTCCGTGGAACCCTAATATTGATACCGGCGAACTGCAGGTTGCCTTGCGCTGGATGCTGCTTACCCGCATTTTCGATGAGCGCATGCAGCAGATTCAGCGCCAGGGTCGTATCTCCTTTTATATACAGTCACTCGGCGAAGAAGCTATTTCGATCGCACAGGGCATGGCGCTGCGTCCCGGCGATATGTGCTTCCCGCATTATCGTAACCAGGGGCTGTATCTGTATCGCGGCACCAAGCTGGTCGAGCTCATGTGCCAATGCCTGTCCAACACACGGGATATGTGCAAAGGCCGGCAGATGCCAATCATGTACCACGACAAGAATGCCAACATGTTTTCGATCTCCGGCAATCTCGGCACACAGTACCCGCATGCAGTCGGCTGGGCGATGGCGTCCGCGATTAAAGGCGAGGACCACATTGCGGCGTCCTGGGTAGGTGATGGCAGTACAGCTGAAGCCGATTTTCACCACGCGATTACCTTTGCTGCCGTATACCAGGCGCCGGTCATCCTGAACATCATCAATAACCAGTGGGCCATTTCTACATTCCAGGGCTTCGCCGGTGGCGAGCGCCGTTCGTTCGCCGCACGTGGCATTGGTCTTGGCATACCGGGAGTGCGGGTGGACGGCAACGACCTGCTGGCTATCTACGCCGTCACTGTCTGGGCCGCAGAACGCGCACGCCGTGGTGGTGGTCCAACGATCATCGAGCACGTTACCTACCGCGGAGCGGCACACTCCACCAGTGACGATCCGACGAAGTATCGACCGAAAGACGAGTGGAAATCATTCCCGCTGGGCGATCCGCTGGAACGCCTGAAACAGCATTTGATCGGTGAAGGTCACTGGTCGGATAAGAAACACGCTGCATTGGAGAAAGAACTGCGCGCGGAGGTACTTGCTGCCTGGAAGGAAGCTCAGAAAGCCGGCACGATGACCGAAGGTCCGCGACTGGATTGCGCCACCATGTTTGACGACGTCTACGCTGAAACGCCCGAGCATCTCGAGATTCAGCGCAAACAAATGCTGGCGCTGGAGGACTGATCGATGGCACAGATGAATATGATTCAAGCCATCCGCTCGGCCCTTGATGTCGTCATGGACAAGGATCCTAACGTCGTAATTCTCGGCGAGGACGTGGGCTATTTCGGCGGTGTGTTTCGTTGCACAGACGGCCTGCAGCGCAAGTTTGGTGAGCACCGCGTCATTGACGCCCCCATCGCAGAAGGCGGCATTATCGGCGCCGCAATCGGTATGGGCGTGAACGGCCTGCGACCGGTTGCGGAAATCCAGTTTGCTGATTACATCTATCCCGGCTTCGACCAGGTGGTGAGTGAACTCGCGCGACTGCGTTATCGGACTGCCGGCGACCTCACTTCACCCGTAACGATTCGCACGCCCTGTGGCGGTGGCATTCGCGGCGGCCAGACTCATTCGCAATCGCCGGAAGGCATATTTACTCATATCAGCGGCATCAAGACCGTCATGCCGTCTAACCCTTACGATGCGAAAGGTTTGCTGATCAGTTCGATCGAATCTGATGATCCGATCATATTCTTCGAACCAAAGCGTATCTATAACGGGCCGTTCGATGGCGACCCGGACAAAGCGGCAGTGTCATGGGCGGCACACCCGAAAGGTGAAGTGCCAGAAGGCTACTACACCGTACCGCTCGGCAAAGCAGAGATAGTTGAGACTGGCGACGACCTGACCATCATTACTTACGGAACGCTGGTGCACGTTGCGCAGGCAGCCGCGAAGCTGACCGGCATCGATGCCGAGATTATCGATGTCCGCACGCTTGCCCCGCTTGATGTCACGACACTTGTCGATTCGGTAAACAGAACCGGTCGTTGCCTGATAGCGCACGAGGCAACCCGCTTCAGCGGCTACGGCGCAGAGCTGACGGCCACCATCCAGGAACACTGCTTCTGGAATCTTGAAGCACCCATTGAACGTGTTGCGGGTTGGGACACACCTTACCCACACGCGTTTGAATGGCAGTACTTTCCCGGGCAGAAACGCATCGCGGCCGGGATCAAGAACGTCATGGAGGCAGGATGAGCGAGTACATATTCAAGCTACCGGATCTCGGTGAAGGCACTGTCGAATCCGAAATCGGCGAGTGGCACGTCAAGGTCGGCGACCTCGTTGAAGAGGAGGATATTGTCGGCACAATGATGACCGATAAGGCCGCAATCGAACTCTCCTCACCAGTAACTGGCACGGTAACCAAGCTGGCAGGTGTGCCGGGTGACATGATTGCTGTTGGCGCGCCGCTGATCACGTTCACAACGGATGCAGCGGCCAGCGTGTCGGCGGAAGACGAAGCACCCGTCGCAGTTGCCGCTGCCAAGAGTCCTAAAGCGGCACCGAAACCCGCAGCCGCGAAGGAAGCTCCAACACCAGCGGATACCGGCAGCCGCGTAATGACGTCACCGGCAATCAGACGCCGCGCGAAAGAGAGCGGCGTTGACCTGGCGAAAGTGCCGGGCCGTGGCCCAAATGGTCGCATCACTCGCGAAGACTTTGATGGATTTCTGGAACAACAGGGCGATGCCTTGCAGTCACCATCGAGAACTGTGGCAACACGCGAAACGAAAGAAGTGAAAGTGATCGGGCTGCGACGCATGATCGCTGAACGCATGACTCAGGCGACGCAGGAGATTCCACACTTCACCTATGTCGAAGAGATCGATATCACCGAACTCGAAGCTCTCCGTAAACACCTGAACGCCAGTGACCGGCGCAAAGAACGCCTGACCCTGCTGCCGTTCCTGTCCCGCGCATTAATTCGTGCATTGCATGAGTTCCCGCAATGCAATGCGACATACGACAAAGAACGCAACGTCATCATTCAGCACGGACCCGTGCATCTCGGCGTGGCAACGCAAACGCCGGACGGGTTAAAGGTGCCGGTCGTAAAGAATGCGGAGCAGTTGTCGCTCGATGAACTGGCTGCAGCGATACGCAAGGTGTCCGCCGCCGCTCGCGACAATACTATTCGCCGCGACGAGCTTTCGGGCTCCACGATCACGATCACCAGCCTCGGTAAGCTCGGCGGCATTGTGACGACACCTGTCATCAATATGCCGGAGGTTGGCATTATTGGCGTCAACCGCGCTATCGAAAAGCCGGTCGTAATCAACGGCCAGATCGCGGTTCGCTTGACGATGAACCTGTCATCCTCATTCGATCACCGCTTTGTCGATGGTTACGACGCAGCGGAGATGGTTCAAAGCATCCGCGGCATGCTGGAGCACCCGGCTACGATTTTCATGTCGACCTAGCGATTGCATGACGACCTGTCCAGCAACCGGCGCCAGCTGCTGGTCGATGTCCCAACCGCAAGAGCCGGATACAGACGGTAACTCCTGACCAAGCGAGCAAAAGCGTAGAATGTGGGAGCACGGTTGGGCCGTGCTCGCCATCCTGGATGTCGATTGCCCGGATAACCCGATCAATGTCAGATGAAGACCGCGCCAAAGGACCTTCCGCACTTCAGCTTGGTGCCTGGATCGTAAACGGCGCCGACAATTCGCTCAGCCGTGACGGCGAAACCCGCCATGTCCAGCCGCTGTCGATGAACATCCTGCTGTACCTCGCAGAACATGCTGATCGTGTGGTAACCAGCGACGAACTGATCGGGCATTTCTGGAAGCGCCGCATCGTCGGTGATGATGCGGTGCACCGGCGTATTGCAGATCTGCGGAAGAAGCTCGGCGATGACGCTCGCGAACCAACTTATATTCGCACTATCTCCAAGCGCGGCTATCAACTCGTCGCTAAAGCGGAGTGGACCACAGCTGCACGGCGAGCACCCGCGCAACGTCGAAGTATGCCCGTACGGCGGATAGTCGCCACGATTAGCGTGTTGCTCATTCTGGTATTTGCCTTGTGGGCCGGCTTTCGCGACCAGACTAAACCGGCGTTCACCGAGGCATTGAATTCTGCTACAGCCTTGTTGGCCGAAGACCGCTACCAGGAAGCCTACTTCGCGATCGCGCCATTCGCGGACCGAACTGAGCCGGCGGTAACACTGCTCCTGAACAAGTTGCTTCTGCCAATATCCGTTTACACGGAACCGGCAGGTGTCGACGTCGCGTATCGATACGCTCTGCCAGATGCTGAATGGGTGTCGTTAGGTAAGACACCAGTGACTGGAATCTCTTTGCCGCGCGGTCATTACCAGCTGCGCCTCGCCGACAACATCATTGTGGACGACACCCACCCAGGAGTCAGTCTCAACAGCGCGGAACGTGCACAACGCATAATCAGGATGCCTGTTGCCCCCGTGCCCGCTGACATGGTCTTCATCCCTGCTGGCAAGTATCGCCTTGGTGTCTGGGGGTTCGTGGAGGAGCTGGACCTTGGCGGATTTCTGATCGATCGCTTTGAAGTCAGCAACCGCGATTACCGCGACTTCGTCGCAGCCGGCGGCTATCGCGAACAACGCTACTGGCAAACCCTGATTGATCAGTCCGAGGGCAAGCTAACCTGGCCTGGCATCCAGGAACGGTTCGTCGACAGCACGGGCCACCCCGGACCGGCCGACTGGGCTTTTGGCAATTTCGGTACGGGCGAACAGAACCTGCCCGTCACCGGTATTAGCTGGTACGAAGCGAATACCTATCTCGCTTTCCGCGACAAGCGTTTGCCCAGTGTGCACCACTGGCTGCGCGCGGCGCTTGGACCAATGGAATGGCGATTTCCGTTCGCGCCCTATCTGGTGCCGCGCAGCAACCTGTCGGGCACGATGCCGCTTCCAGTCGATCGGCAAGCGGGCTCTGAAATCAACGGTGCTTCCGACCTGATTGGCAACGTCGCCGAATGGACATCAACGCAAAGCCGAGGTGCGCGTGCGGTGGTAGGCGCAAGCTTTCGGGATCCAGCGTGGGCTTATAATTTCCCGCAACCGCTTGACCCGGCAGCGCGAAATGAAACCACCGGATTCCGCGGAATTCGCCTGGTCACCGATTCGGTCGCGAGCGAGTTGCCCACATTCGATCTGTTCAATGATTTCAGCGCAACCGTGAAGCAGGTGTCCGACGACGTCTTTGAAGGCATTGCACATAACTTCTCCTACTTGCCCGGCATGGTGACAGCAGCCGATGTCAGCGTGGTTGAAGAAACCGAGTTCGAGAACTGGACACGTCGCGAAATACTGATACCAACCGGTCGCGATGACGATCCGATGCCGGTGTACCTGTTCATACCACGGCACTTTTCTCCGCCCTATCAATCGGTCATCTACTTGCCGCCGGCGGACAGCTGGTCGCCGGGCTTTCGTTCGCAGCGAATTTCGCTGGACGACTATCAGATTGATTTTGTCCCGCGTTCGGGCCGCGTTCTGATCTGGCCGGTATATACGGGATCACACGAACGCTACGACAATTATCATGATGACCCGGGGCCCGAGCGCAGTGGGCGTGCATTGGAGCGCAATCGGCGCATTCGCGACGAGATCGGCCGCGTAATTGATTACCTGGAAAGCGAGCCGCTGTTCGACGGCTCGCGGGTGGCTCTGATGGGGCTTTCGCACGGCGCCACCCTTGCGCCTTTCAGCCTCGCGACCGAGCCTCGACTCAAAGCGGCCGTGTTGTATTCCGTTGGTATTGCCCCGCCCATTCCGATATTCGCGAATCCGCAGAACGATCCCAACGTATTCTGGGCAAGAGTTCGCCAGCCGGTCATCATTATCAACGGCCGCTACGATCCGATCCGACCATACCAATTCGTCTTACAACCGTTGCTCGACTTGCTGGCGACGCCCGCTGGCGAGAAGTCCAGCCTCTTGTACGAGTCCGGCCACTGGCCACTGCCACGCAATCTGATGATGAGAGATACCACAGCATGGCTGGATAAGACCCTGGGCCCGGCTGGCCAGCCCGTAACAGGCGATGACGAAAAGAAAAGATAATAGAAAGGTTTTGAAAAAGACTGTTCCCACCTTGCGCGTAAATTAGGGCAGCAGACCGGCCGCGCGATTCGCCAGCGATGACCGACCTGCGTCCTATGGCAGTCAGTCACACAGGTGGGCTTCATGCTTAATCGAAACAAGACTTCACTGATCGTGGTCGCAGCCTTGCTGGCTGCATGTGGCGGCGGCGGTGGTTCAGGAAGCTCTGCACCGACCCAGAACCCACCGCCACCTCCGCCTCCGCCAGTTGCCGTGTTCGGTGGCATCTGGACCGGCATTTTGACGTTCGACAGCAGCCAGTCGACGGAAGAGTTCGTCGGGCTGGTAACCGAGGACGGTCAGTTTCGCTTCATATCCGTGGACAGTCCCAAGCAGTTTGTCGGCACCCAGTCGACCAATTCGGGCACCGTCAGTGGCAGCGGTATTGCCATAACTACAGCCAATACCGAGACCTGGCCTGACGGCTCAACCGTAACGAATATCAGCACGGACGGTCAGCTCGGTCAGAAAGCCACCTTCGCGGGCACATGGATCGCTGATTCCGGGGATGGCGGATCCTTCCAGTTTGCCTACGATTCCGAGTACGAAAGAGCCTCGTCGCTGGCGTTGCTGGAAGGTGTCTGGTCTGAAGTGGATGACTTGGGAAACCCGGTTGCCAGCTTCACGATTGACAGTCTCGGCCTGTTTACTGGGCAGAATGCTTCCAGCTGCACCTCGCAGGGTTCATTCCTTATCGTTGACAGTCGTTACAATCTTTACCAGATCAACAGCACGATCACGGGGTGTCCTATTGCCGGAGACTATTCGGGATTCGCAGTGGTGGGTGACCTGTTTGTACCGAACGACTTTATTGTTATAGCGGTTGACGATGGTTCTAGACCTATCATTCTTGGCTTGAATAAGTGATCGAGCAGCCAATTTCCAGAGCAGGTGGACAGTGGCCGACCGCAATGCTCTTTGCACTTGTTGTCGGCGGCTGCGCGACATTTGAAACCCAGACGCCGGACCTGATTCGTGCACGCGAAGAAATCCTGTTTGAGGGCAAGGCGTGCGCAGGGCGCTTGCTGCGGGACACTGACACCCTGACATGGGACGGCTGCGGGCCATTGTTAATCACGCCGACGACTATTTATCACAGCACAACGACCATTTCTTATTCGACGCTGACATCCGCTGCGGTGGAGCCGGTCAAACTCTGGGCCATGTACCCATTCGGCAGCCCCAGCTGGAAAGATGATTGGTTGCTGGTTCGGGAAACCCGCGGGGTCTGCTGGAATGGCTGTGTTATTCGCATCCTTGCGAACGACAAGAATGTCGTCCAGGACGGCGGCGCGCTGACCGAACGAGGGCAGGCTGAAAAGGCCGCTAGGCTGATCAATGCGCACTATCGCGATGTCGATCCGTACGGACGTCGTAACGGGCCGAGGCAAGTCTGGCTAGCGGCCGGGTTGGCTCGCGCGCCGGCCAGCTGGGCACATGAGCCCACCGCATTAAGGAAGGACTACCCTGACGAGATAGAAGCGCTCCAGGCGATATTCACCCGAGCCAGCGACGGCATCCTGCAGCAATACCCTGATCTCCTGAGTGCAGCGGTGACGGCGGCTGAAGAAGTGAAGCCGGTTCCCGAACGTTATCGATACACAAACCTTCCCGAGTTAAAGCTCAACTATCGCTATCACCTCGACCTCGGCAGCTTGAAAAAAGCGTTGGCAGATAGATCGCCGGCACTGGATAGCATGCTGGTCTCCGATATCTCCCGTATAGAACTGGCCGAACTAGGCGGCGCGGGACTGGATGCCAGCATCGAGGCAACTTTCACGTTCTATCTCGACTTTTATGATCTGGATCCACCAAAAAATGGGGCCGCACATTGGCACGAATACCGCGCGTCGCACAAACTTTCAGACTGGATCGCCCTTGACGGCGCCCTGTTGCAGGCAGAGATTAACGCGGCGGCAATTGAAGCGGCCCGACAGCTTGGTATTCACATGACAGCAGCCACGTCATACGCTGTGGCCGCCGGGAGTTCCAAATGAAACACTGCGCCATCTTGATCCTCGCGCTCACCGGCTCACTCTGCGCCTGCAGCTCCTTGAAGCCGGTAGAGTTACCACCCGAATCCCTGCAACAAATGATTCTGGACCAGGACATTCTGCAACCCGGGGAGAAAATAAAACTGGTTACAGCAGAGGGCAAGCGATATGAATTTCGCGTTGCCCGCGTCGACACCGAGCGAAAAGTCATCATTGGCGATGGGCAATCGATACCTGTTGCCGATGTCGTTGCAGTGGAGACAAAAGAATTCAGTTTTGGCAAGACCGCGCTGCTTGCTGCTGGATCATACGGCGCGCTGCTGATCATCGCAGTCGCCCTGGCACCCGCGCTGATTCTTAGTGGCGGTTGATACCGGGCGGCCGGCTACATCCGAACTCTCCGACGATCACCGCCTTGTCGATCGTTACGGATCAGTGGCGATGATTCAAAGCATCCGCAGCGTGCTGAAGCACGCCGCTACGATCTTGATGCAGGCTTGATTGTCGCACCGGTTGCAGCAAGAAGGTTCATCAATCGTCCGAGCAACCGATGCTGATCGAAAACGTACCAAGCCAAAGCGCGGATGCGCTTTGGCTTGCATTGGCTGGACCCGTAAACATGCGGCTAACTAGTCGTTTGTAAGCTCACCGCCGCCGAGTGCAATGTAGAGGCTGATGTCATTTGCCGTTGCAACGCGACGAATCTGCAGCATGGCTTGTTCAGCCGAAAACAGGTTTCGCTCTGCATCCAGTACCTCAAGATAGCGAACCACACCTTCGTTGTAGCGTATGTGGGCCAATTCCGTAAGCCGGCGCTGCGCCACAATTCCACGTTCCTGGGCGGCAACCTGCTCCGCGAGGTAGCGGCGTCCGGCCAGGGCGTCGGCGACTTCGCGAAAGGCTGTCTGAATTACGCGTTCATAGTCTGCAATCGCAACACTCTCGCGGGCTTTCGCTACGTCAAGATTGCCGCGGCGGCGACCAGAATCGAATATCGGCAAGTTAATTGACGGGCCGAAACTCCAGGCTCGGCCGTTGCTGCCGGTTAGTTCGTCCAAGTCTTTTGATGCGAAACCCGTACTGCCGGTGAGGCTGATGGACGGG
The DNA here is from genome assembly GCA_037968755.1 of Woeseia sp. GTDB lineage: Bacteria > Pseudomonadota > Gammaproteobacteria > Steroidobacterales > Woeseiaceae > Woeseia. Next base: position 82,471 of record JBBKWB010000045.1, on the reverse strand, counting down.
AAAAACGCCGCGCGCGCAGCACCGATATTGGCACGCGCCGCGATCAGGCGCTCCTCGGCACCGCGTACGTCCGGTCGGGTCTCCAATAGTTCCGAGGGCAAACCTGAGGTCAACACATCGGCGCTCAGTTGCTGACCCAGAGGGGCCGCCGCCGGAGTTGCAGCATCGAGCGGTTTTCCAACCAGTACTTCGAGCAGGTTACGGCTTTGGGCGCGACTGAGACGCAATGCCGCCAGTTCTGCCTCTGCCTGCGTCAACAGGGTTTCAGCCTGGCGAAACTCGAGCTCCGATGTGACACCCGCTTCCAGGCGCCGCTTCGCAATTCGAATCTGTTCGCTGCGTGCTCTCACCGTGCGCTCGGCGAGGCTAATGCGCTCATTCGCTTCGAGCATCTGGAGATATGCCGCTGCAACATTGCGAGTCAGGGCCAACTGAAAGGCGCGGGTCGCCTCGATAGACGCCAGGTAATTACCGCGCGCCGCCGCTGACAGATTGGCCACGCGCCCCCAGAAGTCGAGTTCGAATGCCGATACGCCCACGGCCAACGAATAGCTGCCGGTGGTTACAGCATCGGATCCGGATACAGCGCTGCTTGTTTGCGAACGGGTTCCATTGCCGTTCAGGGTTGCTGTTGGCAGGCGGTCTGCGCGTTGTATCCCATATGCTCCGCGAGCCTCTTCGATCCTGGCGATCGCTATCGCGAGGTCCCGATTGCTGGCGAGCGCCTGCTCGATCAGCGCTTCGAACTGCGGGTCGGCAATAAACTCTCGCCAGCTAATATTCGCCGCGTGTATTTCGCCCACGGCGGTAGTGTTGTACTCGACGGGAAACTGTTCAGCGGTTGGCAGCGTTGGCCGTTCGTGAGGCGGGGCAAGCTGGCATGCGCCTAACACGCTTAGTGCGCTCAGCAAAGCTAACCTATGCATCGGAACGCTCCTCTGATGCATGCGAGTGGTCGCCAATGACAGGTGCTCCGCCACGCGCTATCCAGCGGCGGACTGCGAGATAGCTCAGGGGTATGAAAAATACGCCTAGTAATGTCGCGGCAATAACGCCGCCCATAACACCTGTACCTACTGCGATTCGGCTGGCAGCGCCAGCGCCCGTTGACACAGCCAAAGGGACCATGCCCAGGATGAACGCCAGCGACGTCATGATGATCGGGCGCAGCCTGAGTTTGACCGCACTCATCGTCGCGTCGTACAGGCTTTTGCCCGCAGCCTCTTCTTCAATCGCAAACTCAACGATCAGAATTGCGTTCTTGGCCGCCAGCCCGATGATCGTGATCAGCCCGACATTGAAATATATGTCTGCAGGCAAGCCGCGTGCTATGGAGAACAATACGGCGCCAAAGACACCCAGCGGTACGATCAACAAGACAGCCAGCGGAATCGACCAACTCTCATAGAGGGCTGCCAGTAGCAGGAATACGACCAGAAGAGAGAACGCCAGCAATGCACCGACCTGTCCCGCCGACTGCTTTTCTTCGTAGGACAATCCCGTCCATTCGTAACCGAAGCCTTCCGGTATCTGCTCCGCCAGTCGTTCCATTTCGGCCATCGCCTCACCAGTTGAACGACCTTCAGCCGGCATGCCGGAAATTGTCTGAGCGGGATAAGCGTTATAACGCTTCACCTGAGGTGGACCGGCGGTCCATTCGACCGTTGTGAAGGCACCGAACGGAACCATCTCGCCGGTTGCGCTGCGTACGCGCAGGTTGAGCACATCGTCAGGTGTCATGCGATAAGGCGCATCGGCCTGCAGTAGCACGCGCAAAATGCGGCCTTCGCGCGTGAAGTCGTTCGCGTACGCACTGCCCATCGTGATTGCGAGAGTGGAGTTGACATCGCTGATGGCCAGGTCGAGTGCGCGCACTTTAATACGGTCAATCTTCACTCTCAGTTGCGGCGCATCGGCCTGACCTTCCGGTCGAACTTGCGCCAACAAGGGACTACCGTTAGCTGCACCAAGCAGTTGGTTGCGCGCACTGATCAGAGCATCGTAACCATGCCCGGCCCGGTCCTGCAGTATGAATGTGAAGCCGCTGGCCACGCCCAGCTCGCGAATCGCGGGTGGATTCAGCGTAAACACGAATGCTTCCTTTACTCGCGATAGCACGGCCATCGCCTTGCCGGCGAGTGCCGATGCGCTGTTTTCATCACCCGGGCGTTCATCCCACGGGTGCAATGACACGAATGCCATCGCATCGGCCTGACTGTTACCAAAGAAGCTGAAGCCACGCACGAGCGTTACTGCCTTTACCTGCGGTTGCTCACTATAGAATTTGCTTACCTGGACGATGGCCTCATTTGTGCGCTCGGTGGTAGCGCCCGGCGGTGCCTGGATAACTGTAAAGACGCTGCCTTGATCTTCCTGCGGCAGAAAACTGCCAGGCAAGCGGGTGAAGCCCACTACCGTGATCGCGACAAGGACAACGAACAGCACAATGAATCGTAACGGGCGAACCAGTATTTTGCCGACCGAAGATTGGTAACTGTTTGTCGTCCGTGCGAACCAGTTATTGAATGCCGAGAAGAACGCCTGCACGGGCCCGCGCTTTTTCTCATCGTCTGCTTTGGTCGGGTGTGCCTTGAGTAAAGTAGCGCACAGCGCTGGCGTGAGCGTGAATGCGAGTAACGCTGAAAACCCGATCGATACAGCAAGTGTAAGGGAGAACTGGCGGTAAATGCCGCCGGTAGAGCCTGGAAAAAATGCCATTGGCACGAAGACAGAAACCAGTACAAGCGTAATGCCGACGATGGCCGAGGTAATCTGGCCCATCGCCTTAACGGTTGCGTCGTATGGCGAGAGTCCTTCTTCAACCATTACACGTTCGACGTTTTCAACGACTACGATTGCATCGTCCACCAGGATGCCTATAGCGAGTACCATCGCGAACAAAGTCAGTACGTTGATTGAAAACCCAAATAGCCAGAGGCCTACGCAGCCACCGGCGAGAGCAATGGGTACGACAATTGTCGGTATCAGCGTGGCGCGCCAACTTTGTAGGAACAAGAACATGACCAGGACAATCAGTAACATGGCTTCCGCCAATGTCTTGACCACTTCCTCGATTGAAATCTGGATGAAGGGCGTCGTGTCGTACGGTACGGTCCAGCCGATGTCCTGGGGAAATGATGGCTCGAGCTCAGCCATCTTTGCGCGCACGCCCGCGATTGCTGCCAACGCATTCGCGCCGCTGGTCAACTGCACCGCCATACCGGCAGCAGGCTTGCCGTTGACCTCGAGATTGAACGAATATGACTGGGCGCCAAGCTCAATGCGCGCGACGTCACCCAGGCGGACTGCTGATCCGTCGGGGTTCGAACGCAAAATTATTGCGGCGAACTCATCTGTGGTGGTAAACCGGCTTTGCGTCAGAATCGGTGCTGTGATCTCGAAGCCCTCGGCGATCGGGCGGTCGCCCAGAGTTCCGCCGGGCGATTGACTGTTCTGTTCCCGGACCGCACTCAACGCATCGGCTGCGGACAGCCTGTAACTCGCGAGCCTGTCGGGATCCAACCAGATTCGCATCGCGTATTCGGATGAGAACGAACGAATGTCGCCAATGCCAGGAACACGCCGAAGTTCGTCTATGACCCGTGTTGTTGCAAAATTGCCGAGTTCCAAGGTGCTGGTTTCGCCACTTTTTGATGTCATGGCGATGATCATTGCGAAACTGGAACTTGCTTTGTTTACCTGGATGCCCTGGCGTCGTACTTCCTCAGGCAAGCGCTGCTCGACGGTACTCAGCCGATTCTGGACATCAACCTGGGCAAGATCGATGTCGGTGCCGGAGTCGAAGGTCACAGAAATCGATGCACTGCCGTTGGAACGGCTGGTTGATGACATGTACAGGTAACCCTCTACACCATTTAGCGCTTGCTCGATTACCTGGGTGACATTGGTTTCGAGTACTGACGCATCTGCGCCCGGGTAGTTGACGGAGACCGAGAGAGAGGGGGGAGCAATAGAGGGGTATTGCTCGATCGGCAGATCGCGTAACGCACTCACGCCCGCCAGCAAGATGGTTAGCGCGACGACCCAGGCGAAGATGGGTCGATCGATGAAAAATTTTGGGCTCATTGCGCTGGTCCGCTATCGGCTATGGCAACAGCCTGCCCCGTCTGCACTTTTTGCAGGCCATCGACAATTATTTTTTCGCCGCCTTGCAGACCCGCTGTCACCCGCCAGGCGCCTTCATACAGGCTGCCTACTGTAACGGGCCGGGCCTCAACGACGTTGTCGGCGTTGACCAACATCACGCTGGCACCTTGTGGGGACAACTGTACGGCGCGCTGCGGGATCAGCAGTGCATCGGGACGGACACCTGCATTGATCTGGGCACGAACAAACTGACCCGGCACCAGCACCTGGTCCGGATTCGGAAATTCCGCGCGGAGTGCGACAGTACCTGTAGCCGGATCAATTGACAGGTTGAGGAAATCCATATGGCCTTGCATTTCGTACTGGCTACCATCTTCGAGCAGTAAACTTACGTTTATTCTTTGCAGCTCCGGCACTTCCAGCGTGCCCTGAGTAATCTCGCGTCGTGTCTGCAGCAAGTCTGAACTGGACTGCGAAAAATTCACGTACACAGGATTGAGTTGCTCGATAGTGGTCATCAGGGTTGCCGCGCTGGCGCTCACGAGCGCACCCTCGGTGACCTGTGCGCGGCCGGCGCGGCCAGCTATAGGCGCTGTTACGGTTGCGAAACTGAGACTTAACTCGGCACTTTCGCGCTGTGCTTTCACCTGGGCCACGTCCGCCTCAGCGGTACGCAGGCGGGCAATAGCGGCGTCGTATTCCTGCTCACTGATCGCCTGATCGGCGACCAGGCTTTTGAAGCGCGTAACGTCCTGCTGCGCATTGGCCACGGTTACTTCCGCGCGAGCGAGGGTCGCTTTTACCGCGTTCAAGTTCGCTCGCAACTCCCGCGGATCGATATGGAATAGTTCTTCCCCCTCTTTTACGTCTACACCCTCTGCGTAAACACGGCGTTCTACGATACCGGTGACTCGCGCACGAACTTCCGCACTGCGTACTGCTTGTACGCGCCCGGGAAACTCGACGATGTTTGCCGCAGGTCCAGGCTGGGCGACTACGACGGTAACCTGGGGTACCGGCATCTGCGGCGGTGTAGCCTCTTCGCCGCAACCCGTCAGGAACAGGACGCCGGCTGCGAGCGAAATGTAGCGTGACGCGATTTGCCTGCCGGGCCGGATTGCCAGGCTTGCAGCGAAAACGTGATTAGGGTGATTGACCGGATGACTCTGTTTGAACGTTCCGGTACTACAGTTCTGCACTTGATTCATTTTCAGTAGGATTCCATGACTTTCAACAGGTCAATCGATGACTTGTGGTAAAGCGTGTAAAAATGTTCAAGGTCTGCGAGATTTTTCTGGGCTCGCTCACCTTCTATACCGACTCGCGCCTCAGCGACGGCCGCTGCCGATTGCTCAGTCCGCTTTACCTGGGTTTCGATGAGCGCCGCGTAAGGGTTCTCTCGAATAGAGAAAAAATCCTGGCGCTCGCCGGGCATCGAGCGACGCTCGATGATGTTCAGCATTTCCAGAAGGCGAACGTTCGTACTGAGGCTGCCTTTGCTGATGCGCAATTCGTCGACCAGCTCTGAGGCACTGATCGGGTCCTCGGCGATTACGATTGACGCCCAGATTTGCCCGGCAATTCGGGTCAATCCGGAATCCTGCATGATCTGGCCCATACGCTCGACGAAGCGAGCTTTGGCATTGGCCGCTGTTTGGTCCGTTGGCATATCTAAGTTTTCTCTTTTATTTCAGTGAGTTGAAAAGCTATGGAGTCGTGCGTAGCTAACAATCAATCACACATCCACATTAAACATTCAGTACATACTGAATGTTTTAAACTTTCAATGCAATAGATACTTTACGGATTAAGGATCAGCGCCGTCTATGCGTACGCCTGCCAGCCGCAAGTCAGCGGTGAGATGGCTGAATTTTCGGCGACGATCGCCATGCAGGACCGGAATCAGGCCGAAGACTTGTGCAGATGTACTTCGGCTCCGAACTAAAGATGATCAGCGCGATCATGTTGCCGCGTTCGGGGCCGCACAACAGTTGCGGTGCTGCCGCGACATTCACACCGGAGTAGAAACTGGCGAATAGGCCTTCCTACATCGCCGTGCAGTGATAATCGTCACTTTGGCGCTGACTGCCAAGCACGCGTACGAATCAATACCGTCCACTTGTTCCGGCTATGTCAGATTGTGGTCGCCGCCCCGGTTCGGGAGCCGAGCTGGCTGCCCATCACAATGCAGTGGCGTCACCGAACACTGTTCGTCCCTGAAAGACGGTTAGCAGTGATTTTGTTTCGGAGATATCTTTCGCCTCGATCTCGAACAGGTTTTGGTCGAGTACAACAAAGTCGGCCGACTTGCCCACTTCCAGCGAGCCCGTCTTATCCTCGTCCCGATTTACAAACGCGGCATTGATTGTGAAAGCGTCGATGGCCGTTACGAGATCGATGCGCTCCTCTGGAATGAAACTGTCCATCTCGTCATTCACGGAGCTCTTGCGAGTGATGGCCGTTTCGATCTGGTGATAAGGGTTTGCTGTGGATACGGACCAGTCACTGCCAAACGCAATGCGTCCGCCCGCGTCCTGCACGCTTTTGATCGGGTACATCCAGCGCGCACGCGCTTCACCAATGAACGGGATTGTCAGCTCGGTGACGTAATCATCGGCGTAGGCCCACAGCGGTTGGAAGTTGGCGACCACATCCAACTGCTTGAAGCGGGGAATATCCTGCGGGTCGATCATTTGCAGATGCGAGATGTGATGCCGGTGACCCAGCGCGCCGTTCTCGATTTCGGCTTCTTCTACTGCATCGAGACACTGGCGAACGGCGGCATCACCAATCGCATGGAAATGTACCTGGAAGCCTTCCTTGTCGAGGCGGGACACAACGCTCTTCAACAGGCCCGGTTCGACCATCGGAATGCCGCGGGTGCCACTTGGCACAAGATACGGCTCCAGCATCGCAGCGGTGTAGTTCTCCATAACGCCGTCTTGCATGATCTTTACTGTTGCCGCATCAATGAGCCCACCCGTGTACTTATCACGTAACGCGATAATTTCCGGCAACTGACCCATGTCGCGATCTCGATCCCACCAGATCGAACCGACAACGTGCAGGCTGAGTTCGCCGCGGTCCTGCAACGTCTTGTAGGCACGTAGCGAATCTTCATTAACATTAGCATCCTGGATCGCGGTGATGCCGTACTCGTTCAGCATGTTCATCGCGTAGCGTAAGCCAGCAATGCGATCTTCATCCGTAGTGGCAGGAATGTGCCGGGTGATGAGCTTCATGGCGCCTTCCTGCAGACTGCCACTGGCTTCGCCGGTTTCGGGATCGCGGTCAATGCGTCCGTCGACCGGATCCGGCGTGTCTTTATCAATGCCGGCCACTTGCAACGCAGCGCTGTTCGCCCAGCCGGTATGACCGTCCTGCGAGGTCAGGAATACGGGTCGGTCCGGGACCAGTTCATCGAGCACGTCGCGATTCGGTGAGCCACCGGGACCGAATACAGACATTGCCCAGCCGCCACCCAGTATCCAGGGTACGTCCGGGTTTGAGGATGCGTATTCGCCAATCCTGGTGCGGTATTCAGCGATTCCGGGCAAACCGTTAAGGTCGCATGCCGACGCCTCGATGCCGCCGCCTATCGGGTGCACGTGGCTGTCCTGCAATCCCGGCAACATCAACCGCCCGTGCAGATCAACAACCGTAGTCTTGCTGCCAACGTGTGCCGCGGCACCGTCATTCGAACCGACGAAGACGATTGCGCTGTTATCAACAGCGATCGCTTCTGCCCAGCTGCGCTTGCCATCGACAGTGTAAATGCGGCCATTGTTGTACACCGCGTCCACCCCGGGTGCTGCCTTTTCCGCCCCACAGGCGGCCAGCAAACTGAACAATGAGATCAACAGCGTCGTTCGAAACAAACTGGAAACTTTCGTCATGCGTCACCCGGTAGTCGGAAGAATATGAATGGGCACACTGCGTCGCCCTGTTTCTTGTAATGCGTCAGGCACTGGTCAAGCGCGGCCGTACAAAGCATGCCAGACCCGGCCACCGGAGCAAGTTGAATTTCAGATCATGAGGCCAGCAGCCGCAACAGGAAGCGCATACAGGGCTGCAAAGGAATTTTGAAACACCATAATCGGCCTCAAAGCCTGACCTTGCAAATAAACCAGGGACAGTTACCGATTTACCGAAATTAGGGACAGTTACCGATTTAGAAAAATCGGTAACTGTCCCTAATTTAGTGCCTCGTTTGGAAAAAAACCGGTAACTGTCCCTGGTTTTGGTGGGCGAAAAAAAGCCGGGACTGGCCCGGCTTTTTTCCTGCTTCTTTTGCAGCGTTTAGTCGCCCCAGCGCTTCATGTAGCGAATACCAAACTCACGCGGGCGGTTAGTGTAGATAGTCGACAGGCGTTCCCTGCCGTCAGCAACACTCGATGCACCCCAGTCAAACAGGCCGTCTGCGTGGGTGTACTGCGCGCGTTCGTCGGTGACGTTGTTGATGAAGACGGATACTTCCCAGTCCTCGCCCGTAAGGCCGGCGCGAATATCGCCGATTGCGTAGGCGTCATTCTTGAACTGCGGATTGGGATCATTACCCGGCGACAATGGCTCGAGAATATTGAGGGTATCCCCGGTGTAAGACCATTGGGTGCGGATGAACGCGTCCTTCTGACCATTCCAGTTCACCGGCCAGTGGTACTCGGCCCAGGCTGCTGCCTTGAACTCAGGTACGACGGGCAGACGCAGACCGGCGACAAGGTTGTTGATGCCATCGCCGTTCAGGTCGTGCTCGGTGTCGGTCTCCGCCTGCATAACCTCGGCGTTCATACCCAGCGTCCAATTCGAACTCAATGCATAATCCAGTTCGATGTTGGCACCGGTGATGTGCGCTTTACCCGCGTTTGCGACAACCCGTTGCCAGGGCTGACCGCAGACGTTGGGAATCTCGTCGGTCCCGGGATCGTCACAAATCGCACTGGATGGATCGACCAGCTCCAGTTGGTAGTCAGACCAGACCATGTGGTACGCAGTAGCATTGAAGCGGCCGGCGCCATCACCGAACAGCGACTTGTAGCCAACTTCGTAATTGTCCATCAGGTCGGATTCGTAGTTGCTCGGGAAGAAAGGTTGACCGCGGGTCCGGTTGATACCGCCTGGACGCTTGCCTCGCGTGTACAGACCGTACATAAGGCGATCGTCCTCGAATGCATAGCTAATGCTAACTTTCGGGATGAACTGCTTGTCGCGGCCCGTGCGTCCCGGCACCTGGCCAGTAGCAAGCCGCGCGGCACGCAATTCAGGATCGGTGATTGCTGGCTCGCCGGCATTATTGAAGCCACCCGGGTGGTTCACGTAGTAACGATTGGTGTTGCTGCGATCAAAATATCGACCGCCAACCGTCAGGTCGAGCTGGTCATTGATATGCCAGGTTGTCTCGCCAAAGATTGCTTTCTGTTCCCAGTCCGTACGGCTGTCAGATTGCCAGTGTGACGTTGCATCCGGATAAGTGACCGCTGTGCCGTAGTAATTCGAGAAATACCATTCCCAGAAATTCAGCGACATGGACTGCTGGTATACGTTATCGCCCGCAGGGTTCGTTGCCCCGGCGAACGACGATTGCCAGGCATCCAGGCTTTCCTCGTAGTACAGGCCTACAATCCAGTCGAACGATTCGCCCTGGTGGGACAGGCGAATTTCCTGGGTGAACTTGTCTTGCTGCGCGTTCAGCTTCGAGGCGTTGAAGAAATCGCCATCAACCGTCGAGCCGTGGCAGTACACCGGCCACCAGACGATGTAACCCGTGTCCGGGTTCGTCCAGTAGTACGGATAGTCGGCCGCGGTGTAAGCCGAGTCTTGGCAGTAAGACGCTGTCCAGTAATGCGCGTAGGTGGTCGAGTCGACCTGGTAGCTGTGTTTGCGTTCATAGTATGAGGTCGCTGACACGAGCTGCGCAAAACCAAGATCCCCTTCGAGGGTGAACGAGTAGAGATTGAATTTATCGGTTGTCCACTCGTCGACGAAGCGAACGGTCTTGAGATCACCTGCGTACGGGTCGTAGTAGTTGTCCGCACCGGAATCCGTGTCCTGGGTGGCAATGGAGAACGTGGTCGCCCACTGGTCATTGATGTCCCAACGCAACGATGCCCGCGCACCGGTGGTTTCTGAATCGTTCCAGCGATCCTTGACGACCGTTGAGTTATCCAGCGTTCCGAATCCGGCCGGATAGAAGCCGGGACCCTGAACCGCCGATTCATCGGGAGTATGCCCAAACACATTGTCGATGTAGCCGCCGTCCTGATCGTTGTAGCCAACGAGACGCAGCGCGAGCTTGTCTTCGACGAGCGGGACATTGAATACCAAGGAACCGCGATAACTGAGATCGCTGTCGCCGCCGCCGCGCACCTCACCGTCGAAGACCGTTGAAAATGCGGTCGAGTCCGGCTTGTTGGTGACTATGCGCATTGTGCCCGCCTGGGCGTCGGAACCGTACAGCGTACCCTGTGGTCCGGACAGCGCTTCGACACGCTCAATGTCGACCATGCGCACACTCGGCTGCGCACCGGTCGTAGTAATCGAAATTTCGTCGAGATAGACCGACGACGTTGACTGCGCGATGTAACCGGCACCTGTGATCGCGCCGCGAAACACGATAATGCTTGAGCTGTTGCTGTAGGTGACGACGTTGACCGATGGAATAAATCGCGCGTAATCCTCCATCGCTTTTGCGCCCATTGCCGCCAGCGTGTCCTGCGACAACGCCTGGATGGCAATCGGAATGTCTTGCGCCGACTCCGTTCGTTTCCGCGCTGTTACGACGATTTCTTCAAGCGTGCCACGCTTGGCGGTTGCCGCTTCCTGCGCAAGTGCAAACTGACCGGGTGCAATTGCTGCAGCGACTGCTGCGGCCACCGGTGTAATGGTCAGTGCGGATGATTCTTTCATGAGCTGTCCCCCGACAATCGACCGATTAAGGCCCACGCTATGCTGATTTTTTTACACCTCTGAATCTATTGCAGCGGCGAAAAAACTACAAGGGCCGCAATAGTAGCTAGGCGAATTGCACCAACTTGTTGCCCGATAGCAACGGAATTTTCTGCCAACGATATTCTGAGCCCCGGCATTCACTTTCTTGTGGTTTCCGGAGAAAAAACCGAAATTAACTTAATAATCAGAGCCTTATCGATTTACCTTAATCCGGCGCAGCTGGCGAACGCAATGCCGTGGGCCGCCTCTCTTCCGGCATGTCCTTCAACAAGGGTTCCAGAATATGAACCAGCGTTTCAAGTTGTGGCTCGTATCTGCGCCAGAGGTCCAGTGAGCTGGCATAAATGGGTTGCCGCACCTGTTCCGAACTAGCCGTTTTGACCGGCCGCCTGGTTTCATGAAAACGCAGGCAAGACTCCTCGAATGGCAGTTCGCAGTAATCCAGCATGCGCCGCACTTCAGTCTCAAGATCGTTGACGACGTTTTCGTAGTGGACGTCGAGTACGAAGCCCGGTGCGTTCGAGTGCCAGTGATCCATCAGTCGCTGGTACTGCAGGTAGTACTCACCCAACTCGGTCAGGTCGTAGCTGAACGGCTGACCACTGGCAAACAGCTGTTTAAAACTGCCGAGGCAGCTGTCGAGAGGGTGTCGACGGGCGTTGATGATCCTGGCACCGGGCAAGGCGAGCTTTATCAACCCCGCGAATACGAAGTTATTCGGATTCTTGTCGATAAAGACCGGGGCACCTGCGCGGTACTTGGCGGTAGTTTCCAGGTATTCCCGTCCGATGCGTTCCCAGCCAGCGGGCTTCATACTGCGCAAAAACTCCGGGTAGCGCTGATGTCGTGGCGCGCGCCGCCGCAGCTGTTGCACGGCTTTCGACAACTCGCTCAGCTCATGCGTGCCCTCAACCTGGCTGTGACTCGCAAGAATCTGTTCGATGAGAGTTGAGCCCGATCTTGGCAAGCCGACAACGAAAATCGGCCTGGGCGATACGTTCGTGCCGACGGCCTGCGCCAGGAAATCTTCGTCAAACAGTTCGATAACCCGATCATGGGTACTTTCGGTGTCTACCGGATCGTAAACTTCGAGTCGTCGGCGAACGATATTGCACTGCTCAAAGTGCGCGAAGGCTGTTGCGTAGTCCGTGCGCGCCTCGTACTCGAATCCCAAGGCATTGTTAACCTGCGCCCTGGCAGCGTCCGCCAGTTCATCACTCGCAAGCAGGGCCTGCATTGCCGCCACCTCGGATTCTTCGAAGCGGAATGTCTTGAGGTTTGCAAGGCTCCAGTACGCCTCGCTGTGATCCGGGCGCGCAACAATGGCAGCCCGGTACTGGGCTATCGCTTCATCCTGCTTTCCCATCGTCTTCAGGTGATGCGCCATGCTGGACATCGCACCCGCCTTGTCCGGCGCCATGTCGATGACTTTGCGATAAAGCTCGATTGCTTTGTCGTGCTTACCAGCCAGCCCAACGACACTGGCGAGCAGCATCCATGATTCGGGTTTTTCCGGCGACAGCTCAATAACTTTATCGGCGCTTTCCGCCGCTTCGACAAACTTGTCCAGGTCGCGCTGCACATTGGCCAGATCGACCCAGGCACGGGCGTAGTCTGGCGCCAGGCTGACAACGCGACGCAGAAAAACTTCCGCATCATTCAGCCTTTCATGTTCCACGGCGATACCGGCAAGCAGACGCGCCGCTTCAACATGATCAGGGTCTTTCTTCAGCACGCCGCGATAAATATCTTCGGCCGCCTGCAGATCACCGTCGCCAGCCAGTTCTTCGCCTTTACGGATTTCCTCTGCGAATGCCATTTGCCGTCGTCGTTGGCGCGGCGCCCCCTGCTCTGTCGATTGGCTCGCCGGCTCCTGTGTGGCCGCAACCTCCCGCGCCTTATCAATCTTTGCGAGTGTTGCCGGCCGCGCAGGATCAAGGCGCAGCGACTGCTCGTAAGCTTTGACTGCAATTGCAGCACGGCCCTGCGCCAGCATCAGGTCACCGCAGACGTCGTGGGCCGTGGCGAATTCCGGATGCGCTCGCAATGCGCGCTCAACGAGCTGCTCCGCCAACGTGAACTGCCGCAGCGCCAGGTTCGCGCGCGCCGCCAGGCAAATGAGGTTGGCATCATCAGGAAATTGCTGCAGGCCGCCGGCACAAATTTTGGCTGCCGAATCGGGGTCGGCAGCGCGCAGCGACGCCAGTGCCTCATCAAACAGCACGCGTTGTTGATCTAACTCGGAAATACATCCCTCCAGTGGATTCTGTTCAGCAAACTACGCTCAATTCCGGAACACGTGACTAGCGTCCCCGTTGCAGCACTTGAAGTTCGCAAGCCCTACAGCGCGCGCAAAAGTTCACCACAGGTCCTGCAAGGATGCCAGCGCGGTGTGTGGCTTGTGCGCCTGAGGGGAACACAATAACCTGTGCGAACTTATCTTCCCGCAGAACAAGCCAGCCTATCTCAGTACCCAACTACACAGTGAATACCTATAAGGCAGCCGCGGCCACTCGTGATTTTTCAGTATCGGCAGAGATTTTTCTGAAGCCGGATACGGGCGCCGATGTCATTCGCGAACAGGCCGCGTTACTCAGGCCGGTTGTCGACGGCGTGCTGGTAACTGACAACCAGTTCGGACACCTGCACTTGTCCACCTTGGCTGCTGCGAGCCTGTTACTCGCGAATGGCGTTGATCCCATACTGCAACTCTCCAGTCGCAACCGTAACCGCATTGCCCTGATGAGTGAATTGCTCGGTGCGGGTGCTCTGGGTGTCAGCAGCCTTGTGTTGATCCGCGGCGATCGCGTGCCGGAGGGCTTCAACCCGCGACCGCTTGCTGTACACGACCTCGATGCAACTGAACTCATTGCCACTGCCAGCAAGCTGAAAACCGACGAACGGTTGGTGAACCTGCCGGATTTTTATATTGGCGGACTCGTGACACCGCACATTCCAAAGCCCGGCTGGGTACCGCAAAAACTCACGGCCAAGATCGATGCAGGCGCGCAGTTTGTCATGACACATATTTGCATGGATATGGCCACCTTGCGGGAGTACATGAAACATCTCGTCGCGGCCGGTTTGACACGGCGAATTAATGTCTGCGTCGCACTCGCGATTATCGACTCCGCGGCGGATACGGAATGGCTGCGCAGCCACCGGCCCAACGTCAATATTCCGGACGACCACACAAAACGGCTGCGGCAGGCGCGAGATCCCGAACAGGAAAGCGTGCGCTTCTGTGTCGAACAATTGCAGGAGCTGCAGGAAATTCCTGGCATAAGCGGCGCTCATCTCGTAGCAACCCGCAATCTTGCCACCATTCCAGCGGCGATCGAGGCTGCCGGCCTCGCGCGTGACAACAGCCCGCTGGCATGAGCCGCACGCCGCACGCGAATCCACTCGAACCCATTTTCGCATTGCTGCAAAGTGGCGAAACAGCGGCGGCCATGGCCGCCTGCCGCGAACTGCTGGCCGCGGACGCTAAAGATGTAAACGCACTTGGCCTACTCGGTGCCATTTTGCTGAAACAGGGCGATTGCGACGAGGCAGAGCAACTTTTGTTGCGCGCGACAGAGCTCGCACCCGAATTCGCGAAGCCTTACGAAGACCTCGGTACGTTACACCTCAGCCAGCAACGGCCAGGGGATGCGGCCGATTGGTATGCGAAAGCAGTGCGCCTCGATGCCGGACAGGCGTCTGCATTTTTTGGGCTGGCTACTGCACTCGAGCGTTGTGGCAAGACCGCCGAAGCAGCGGCGGCGCGGCGACGTTTTCTCGAGCTATCGCCACAAGATCAAGCGCTCGCCGACGCAGCCAGACTTTTTGCCGCCGGCGACTCCGCTGCGGCGGAAAAACTCTGCGGCGAGCTGCTAATTGCTGACCCGAAAAATACCCGGGCACTGCGCCTGCTAGCGCGCGTCAGTGCCGCCAACGACCGGATTGCAGCGGCAGAGGGTTTGCTGCGCCGGGTCATAGACATCACACCTGATCAGCACCTTGCTTACAGCGAACTGGCCGACTTGCTTGCGCGACAAAGCCGCTTCAGTGATGCCATCGAGCTGTTTACGCAAGCGTGCGAATTGCAGCCGAACGATGCCGGCCTGCATCTGCAACTCGCCGATGCACTGGCCATCATGAACAGGCCGGACAAAGCACTCGCTGCGTACGAGCGCAGTGCAGAGCTCGCCCCGAAGTCACTACCTGCGCTGCTCGGCTGTGGGCACATGCTGCGTATTCTTGGCCAGCGCTTGGAAGCGATCGACCACTACCGCCAATGCACAACGTTGCAAGCGGCATGTGGCGACGCCTGGTGGAATCTCGCCAGCATGCGCGGTCACACGTTTTCCGCTGATGATATGCAGGTGATGCAAGCGCAATTGGCGGCCAGTACGGATACCGCTGTGCACATCCCAATCAACTTCGCGCTGGCCCGCGGCTTTGAAGCACGGAAGGAATACGGAACAGCATGGCAACACTACGTGCAAGGCAACAGCGACCGGCGCAAACAGATCACATACGATCCCGTTGAAAACGAAGCGCAAAATGACGAACGTATCCGCGTGTTTACTCGCGAATCGCTACAACGCGAGCAGCAGGATGAGAACGACAATCCAGTTCCGATTTTCATAGTCGGACTGCCTCGCTCCGGCTCAACCCTGATTGAACAGATCCTCGCCAGCCACAGCCAGGTCGAAGGCTGCGGCGAACTGCCCTACGTCATCATGCTCGCAGCAGAACTGGCCGCGAAAGACAGCAATCGCGAGCCGCCCAACCCCCTCGAAATGAGCACCGTTGAACTACAAGCCATAGGCAAAAAATACCTCACGCACAGCAGCCGCCATCGATCGGAAACCACGCCGTACTTCACCGATAAAATGCCAGGCAACTTTGCACACGTAGGCCTCATCAGTCTGCTATTGCCACGCGCCGTGATTATCGATGCGCGTCGCGATCCGCTAGACACGTGCGTCGCCAACTTCCGCCAGCTGTTCGCGCAAGGCAAACACCAAAGCTACGATCTCACCGAACTAGGAGAGTATTACCTGGAGTACTTGCGATTGATGCAGCACTGGGATGAAGTTCTTCCCGGCCGCGTAATACAAGTTCAATACGAAGAATTAGTCTCTGACCTCGAAGGCCAGGTACAGCGCTTGCTCAAGCACTGCGGCTTGGCATACGAGCCGGCTTGCCTTGAATTCCACCGCAGCAAGCGCGCGGTCAATACCGCCAGCTCCGAACAAGTTCGGGAGCCTATTTATACCGACGCGGTAGGCTACTGGAAACATTTCGACTCAGAACTCGATGAGTTGAAGTTGATACTCGGTGTTGATTGAAAGCCCGATGACCAACGAGATTTGAATCTCGCAATCCGTGTCGAATCCGGCTCCCCGGATACTCAAAGCCACCGCCGAAGTAAGAGAAGGTGGTCGGCTGAGCCCTTTAGGGGGAATAAAGCGGACCGAAGGGAGCCATCCCCCTAAAGGGCTCAGGCGGGCGCCTTCTCGTGGACTTGCCACCTCTTTGGCGTTGGTACAGGTTTCTGCTCTGTGGAATAGGCGTGCCAACCTGTCGGCAGCGCCTCCCGCGACCTCTTTGGAGGAGTGGCTCCCATAGTTCCGTTAAATTTCAACTGAACGGTTCGACCGAAGGCCCTCATTGAGTGGGTCCGCTTTATTCCCTGTAAAGAGGTCCCGAGAGACACTGCCTTAGTCTGTCGCCCCGCCTAACGGCTCAGGTTTAGTCCGCTACGGTAGGACACTAAGTGCGAAATTCAACCTGCGCCAGCAACCTGCGTACTCGGTACGTAGTCGAAAATAAAGGTGATGCGATCATCAACCCCTTTGTTCATCACCGAGTGGGTTTTCTGGTTGTTGATCTCGTACGCCTCACCCACTTTGAACTGGTAGGGCTGGCCATCGATCATGAAGCGCACTCGTGGGTTGGTGGTAATGGGTATGTGGATGCGGTGACCGCGGTGGAATGAGGGATGCCGGTCGGTATGCGGAGTAATCTTTCCGCCGGCCAGTAGTTTGGCGGCCATTGCGCGAATAACAGTGCCGCCGGGCGGGTAGTAGCGGCTGATAATGTCGTTCATTAACGGCAAGGCGGCGTCAGCCAGCCGTGGCCAACCCGGTTCCTGGCTAACTACTATCTCGGGCCAGCGCTCGATATCGACAAACACCATGACGATAGACTCCGTCGCGTGATGCACTTCGAACGCTTCCTGGCGGTACTTGTCTTCTTTCCATGCGCCGTCATCCTGGGCGAGAATGGCTTTGCGCAAAGCCGAGATGTCGACCGCACCCAGTTCGCGTAATGGTATTCCGATGTCCATGCGTTGCCTTGTTATTGCAGTATCCGGAAAAGCAGATACTTCCGTGAAACCGCATTATAGCTTCGCGGCGATAGCACTTCGCTGGCATTCGATCTATCGACAGTCGGCGTTGAGTGATTCGTGCCGAATCACGCCATTGGGGGTTGCGACAAGGTTAGTCTTTGGCCAGTAGTTGCAGTGCGCAGAACGAGGCACCCAGCAGGCCCGGTTCGGGGTGTGTGATCAATTGCGTCGGCACACGCTCAAGTAACGAGCGGTAGCGACCCTTGCGTTCAAAGCCTTCCCGGAACCGGCTGTTTGCCAGACGTTCGGGGTAGCGTTTGGCAATGCCGCCGGCAATGAAAATGCCGTCGAACGCGCCGAGTGTCAGCACGAGGTCGCCAGCTACCTGGCCCAGAATTTCGAAGAAGATCTCAACCGATTCATTGGCGCGGGGATCTCCCCCCTCACCGCTGGCTGCAAAAATTTCTGCCGCATTGAGCGCGCCGCGTTTTTCCCCGTGAATCCGGCACAGCGCCCAGTACAAATTCTCGAGGCCTCCTCCTGATACCAGCCGCTCAATCGAAACACGGTCAAAGCGTTCGCGAAGTTGTTGCAGGATATCGAGCTGCACCTGGGTTTCGGGTGCAAAACCAGCATGAGCCGATTCGCCTGCAATCGGAATAAAATGTTCCCCGACTCTCTTGAGGCCCACGCAACCGAGGCCGGTACCAGGGCCTATCACGCCTATCGTGAATTTTTCCGCATTCAGTTCGACAGCTTCCGGCAAACCGATTGGCAGCGCGAACTCTTTGCCCAGTATCGGTATTGAATAAGCAATGGCTTCAAAGTCGTTCAGCAGGCGCACAGAATCGATTTCAAAATCTGCACGCAGGTCCGCTGCAGAAAGGGTCCATGGGTTGTTGGTGAAGCGCACGTTTTCGTCAACGATCGGCCCGGCTGCAGCAAGACAAATCGCGGCGGGCTGTGCCGCATCGACGAAATCCAGGTAATGTTTTATTGCGTCTTCCGCCGTGGCGAAGTCTCTGCATAGCAGAGTCTTCTCAGCACTGAAGCCCGGCGCATCCGTGTTGGCTAGCGCGAAGCGTGCGTTTGTTCCGCCGATATCACCAACTAATAATGACTTTCCGGTCACAGCGCTTCGACTAGGTGCCAAGCCGCGCAGCGGCCGCCGCACGTTTGCCAATTCCGACGAAGTCGCGGGCTTCGATCAGTGCACCCGGGGCGATCCACGACCCGCCCACGCACGCTACATTGGACAGCGCCAGGTAGGCGCCTGCCATGTCTTCAGAAATTCCGCCGGTTGGCATGAAACGCACTTCCGGAATGGGACCGGCAACCGATTTCAGCATCGCGATGCCACCGACGACTTCGGCCGGAAATAATTTCTGCAGCGTGTAGCCCGCGGCCAGCAAGCCGAGCATCTCGGATGGCGTGGCCGCCCCGGGAATGAACGGCAAGCGCGCAGCGGTCGCTGCCTCCAGCAACGCGGCGCTGTGTCCGGGGCTTACCGCAAACTTTGCTCCGGCATTGGCGACTTCGGCCAGTTGCCGGGCGTGCCGAATACTGCCGACGCCAACCAGCATGTCCGGTACCTGCTTGATGACGTTCTCAATCGACTTCATGGCGGTAGCGGTTCGCAGGGTGATTTCGATGATGCCTATGCCGGCGCCCAGCAACGCTTCTGCCAGCGGCACGGCGAGGTCGGGATTGTCGATAGCAACAACAGGTACGACCCGATAGGCCTTAACCAGCTCACTTGCATCCATGTCCTATTCCCCGAAAATCGTTGCGCCCGCTTCGGCAGCCGACACATTGTTACGAAAAACCTGGAACAATTCACGACCCATTCCGGCGTGACTGGCGCGGAGATCGATTTCGGGCGCGGGCCGACTGGCAAGTGGCTCGTTGCTCACTACCTCAAGTCGCCCGTCCTCGGAGTGAATTTCGATAACGTCGCCGTCGCGTATTCTGCCGATCAGGCCGCCCGCGAGCGCTTCGGGTACTACCTGGATAGCTGCCAGCACCTTGCCGGATGCGCCGGACATTCTGCCATCCGTTAGCAAGGCCACCCGGTGTCCCTGGCTTTGCAACACGCCGAGGTAAGGAGTCAGCTTGTGCAGCTCTGGCATTCCGGTCGCGCGCGGGCCCTGACCCGGCAGCACTGCGACGAGGTCCTGCTCGAGCTCGCCATTGTTGAATGCGTCAACAAATTCCGTCTGGCTATTAAAAACGCGCGCCGGCGCACGGATATTCTGGTACTTCTCATCCACCGCCGACACTTTGACGATCGCGCGGCCGATTTCCCCTTCGACGACGCGCAAACCGCCTTCGCTGTCGAACGGATCGGACGCCGGACGCAGGATATTGTTGTCCAGTGACACTGCCTCGGCATCCCGCCACGCGAGTACCTCATCTTCGACGCATGGCTCCTTGCAGAATAGCCGCAATCCCGAGCCGAGGATGGTCTGCACATCTTCGTGCAGCAAGCCGGCATCCAGCAATTCACGAATCACGAAACCGAGACCACCAGCAGCGTGAAACTGGTTCACGTCCGCCATGCCGTTCGGGTACACGCGCGCCAGCAACGGTACTACCGATGACAGCTCGGCGATGTCGTTCCAATCGACCTTGATGCCGGCCGCCGCCGCGATAGCGACGATATGAATAGTGTGGTTCGTCGAACCGCCAGTGGCCAACAGTCCTATGATGCCGTTAACAATTGCCTTCTCGTCAATGATCTCGCCGATTGGCGTGAAATCGTCACCGAGGTTGGTAATTCCAACTGCAACGCGCACGGCTTCATCCGTCAGTCGATCGCGCATGCCAGTGCCGGGATTGACAAAAGAACCACCAGGCAATTGTAGCCCCATGAACTCCATTAACATCTGGTTGCTGTTGGCCGTACCGTAAAACGTGCAGGTGCCCGGACCGTGATACGCGGCCGATTCGGCGGCCAGCAGTTCGTCGCGACCCACACGACCCGCTGCGTAGTCTTCCCGGACCTGGGCTTTCTCTTTATTAGAAAGTCCGGTAGTCATCGGTCCGGCCGGTATGAAAACGACTGGCAGGTGACCGAAAGACAGGCATCCGATCATCAAGCCCGGCACGATCTTGTCGCAGATACCGAGGCACACTGCCGCGTCGAACATGTTGTGCGACAACGCGACCGCCGTGGACAATGCGATAACGTCGCGACTGAACAAGGACAGGTCCATGCCGTCCTGCCCCTGAGTGACTCCGTCACACATGGCCGGCACTCCGCCGGCGAACTGCGCCACCGCGCCGTTGGCGCTCGCCGCTTTGCGAATACGCGCAGGATAAGTTTCAAACGGCTGGTGCGCACTCAGCATATCGTTGTACGCAGAAACGATACCGATGTTAGGCACGACCTTGCCTGCGAGACTTTCTTTGGCGTCCTGGCCACAGGCAGCGATGCCGTGTGCGAGGTTGCTGCACGATAGCGCATGACGCTGCGGACCTTCTTCAGCCGCCTTATGAATGCGGGCGAGATAGGCAGCGCGACTCGACTGGCTCCTGTCGATGATGCGCTGAGTTACCTTTGCGATTGTCTTGTGCATGTTGTACCTCAAAAAATCTGTGCGCCTGCGCAGGCTATGGTGCCCAGCAGACCTGTACAGGTGCGCGTTTCTGTTTTAGCAGTCGCGACACCGGGTAGGCGTCAGCAGAGCTCAACGCGTCTTGCAAAACCTGCCACTTCTCATCACCGAATATCAGCAGCACAATTTCGTCACTGCGCGACAGCGCGGACAAGGTCAGGCTGACACGCGGATACGGACTGGCCGAGGTGCTAACCGGAATACACAACGTTGCAAAATCCGGGTTTAGACCATCGTCCAGGTTTTCAGCATCAGGAAACAACGAGGCGAAATGGCCGTCATTTCCCATACCCAGTAATGCGCCAGCAAACGGCAAGTACTGGTTACGCAGCTCCCGATCAACTGCTGCACACGATTGCTCCAGCGTAAGTCCATCGCGATACATACTTTGCAAGCCAGCACCGAGCGCGTGGCCCTGTAGCAGGTGCGTGCGAACCAGCTTCTCGTTGCTGTCGTCGTGATCAGCGGGTAGCCAGCGTTCGTCACTCATGACGATGTTCACGTCCGACCAGGCGATGTCGGTTGCAGCGAGTTCCGCGAAACACTGCACAGGCGACGTGCCACCGCTGACGACCAGCGAAGCATTGCCTTGAGCCTCAAGACGCTTGTTCAGCGTCACAACAAGTCGTTTCGCGGCAGCAGCGGACGCGGCTTCGCGCGTGTCAAATTTATGCACAGTCATAATTCAGCTTTCCGGGTGCCAGGCACGTCCATCGCGGTCGAGCAGGAACGACGACGAGGTCGGACCCCAGGAGCCGGCAACATAGCTTTCAACCTTTTGCTTGGACTCGTCCCAACCAGCGATGATCGCGTCGATCCAATGCCAGGCTGCTTCCACTTCATCGCGGCGCATGAACAGCGCAGGGTTACCACGCAGTACTTCCATGAGCAGCCGTTCGTAAGCATCGGGATAACGAACACCAAAGGTCTCTTCAAAACTCAGGTCGAGCGACACGGGCCGCAAATCAAAACCACCCGGACCCGGCTCCTTTGCCATTACAGAAAGCTTTACACCTTCGTCGGGTTGCAAGCGGATCATCAGCTGGTTTGGCGAGATGTCGTAGCTTTGCTCGGAAAAGATCGAATGCGGTACATCCTGGAACTGCAGCACAATTTCCGAATGCTTTGCTTTCAGCCGTTTGCCAGTACGTATGTAAAACGGCACATTCGACCAGCGCCAATTATCGATCTCGAGCTTCAATGCGACAAAGGTTTCGGTCGAGCTCGGCTTCCCGCCGAGTTCCTGCTCGTAGCCGTCGACAGTCTGACCATTAATAGCGCCGGCGGCGTACTGACCTCGAACGGTGTTGGTTTTGACACTCGCCGCAGTGATGGGTCGCAGCGCACGCAACACTTTAATTTTTTCGTCGCGCACTTCGTCATGATGCAAACTGGACGGCGGCTCCATCGCCACGAGGCAAATGAGCTGCAGCAAGTGATTCTGGACCATGTCGCGTAATGCGCCAATGCGATCGTAAAACTCAATGCGACCGCCCACACCCAAATCTTCGGCTACCGTGATCTGCACATGATCAATCGCACTGCGCCGCCACAAGGGTTCGAACAAGGAATTACCAAAGCGCAGCGCCAGCAGATTTTGCACGGTTTCCTTGCCGAGGTAATGATCGATACGGAAAATCTGGTTCTCCGCGAAGCACTCGCCTACCGCATCGTTGATGGCCTTCGCTGATTCGGTATCGCGACCAACGGGCTTCTCCAGAACGATGCGACTATTGGCGGTGATCAGATTGTTGTGGCGCAAGCCATTCGCGAAAGCGCCGAACAGGCTCGGTGCCGTAGCCAGGTAAGCGACCCGAGTGCGTTGCTCGTGTTCCGAAAGCAGGGAACACAGTTCGCCCCACTGATCGTGAGCCAGGGCATCCGCCTGCACGTAGTGAATTCGCTGCTGCAAATTCTGCCAGTGCTCGTCCTCGAACTCGCCGTCTTTCAGCTTGTCACGAAGCGCTGCCTCGACCAACGCAAGATAGGCATCGCGTTGCAGTTCACCGCGGCTGGCCGCAATGATGCGGCTGCTACCTGTAATCTGCCCATCGCGCTCGCGGTGATACAGCGCTGGCAACAGTTTGCGCATGGCAAGGTCGCCGGTGCCACCGAAAATGATCAGGTCGAAGACCTCGACCGGAATGAGTTTGGCCATGCTGACTCCCAAGTAGGCTTGTAAGTTTACTACAATTATCAACAAGAACAGCGTTATTTGTTGCTTTTTACTCCACTCAAGATGTAGTTTTACTCCATGCTGAATCGTATCGAACAACAACTGCCAAAGCTTTCCAGGGCTGAGCAGCGGGTCGCGAACTGGGTTCTCGCCCATCCGCGGCAGGCTGCCGGTGCCACACTGGCTGTCGTTGCGGCCTCATCCGGCACCAGCGAACCATCGGTTATTCGTTTTTGCCGTCGCATAGGGCTGAAGGGATTCCGTGATTTGACCCTGCGGCTTACCGAAGCGCTCAGCCGTCCAAGCAGTTTTGTTCACCGCGATGTCGAGGTCAGCGATGGCTTTCCTGATGCTGTCAGCAAAGTACTCGACGCATCGATTCAGGCTCTTCTCGGCGCACGCGCGCAACTCGCAATGATGCCGCTTGAGTCGACAGTGGCTGCCATGAAGAATGCTAGGCAGATTGTGTTTGCAGGTCTTGGTGCTTCCGGCCATGTCGCAACTGATGCCTGCCATAAATTTTTCCGGCTGGGTATTCCGTGCTCGGCCCATGACAACAGCCCGAGCATTGCGCAATTCGCTGCAATCTCGGACTCGGGCGACGTTATTGTACTGATTTCGACTAACGGCATCTGGCAGGAAACCGCAACCGCCGCGGCTCTCGCGAAAGAACGAGGGGCAACGGTCATCGCCCTGACTGATCCATTGTCCCGCCTCGCGGCAGCGGCCAGCATTATCCTGCCAACTGAAAGAATTGAGGACACCAGCGTCTATACGCCGATGAGCTCGCGGCTCGCACATCTTGCGGTACTGGATGCGCTACTCGTATCACTGGCACTATCCATGGGTGAACGTGCCAGTACAAACTTGCGGGCAAGCAAGAATGCCTTGTCGTCACAATTCTCAGGCTAAGTACAATTCACTCCTTTAAACGTGCCACTGTTACGGACGATCCGATTTTTCCATGAACGAAAGCTCAACTGTGCTCCTCGCTGGCCGGCGCGCAGGCGTGTGCCTGCACATATCCTCGCTGCCCGGCTCTTTCGGTATCGGCGAAATCGGTACGGCTGCGCGCGCGTTTGTCGATACCATGAATTCAATGGATCTCAGTGTCTGGCAATTCCTGCCATTGGGGCCGACGGGATACGGCGACTCGCCCTACCAGGCATTGTCATCGTTTGCTGGCAACGAAATACTTATCGATGCCGCAGATCTCATCAAGCTGGGCTTGCTGTCCACGCAAGATTGCCGCCAGCTCAGCAAACTTCCCGCCAGTCACGTCGCCTTCGAGCGACTGATCCCGGCAAAGTGGCGCGTCTTGCAGATAGCGGCGGATCGATTCAAGTCGCGTGCCAGCAAATCCGTGAAAACCGCGTACGCAGAATTTTGTGCCCAGAACGAAAACGCCTGGCTAAACGACTACGCGCTGTATCGTGTGCTGAAGTCACGGCATGAGCAGCAATCCTGGAACAACTGGCCTGAGTGCTACGCTCAACGCGAACCGGCGGCGATGCAACAGTTTGCAACAGAGGCCGCCACTGCGATAACTGCAATCAAAATCCTGCAGTTCCTGTTTCACTACCAGTGGCAAAAACTGCGGCTTTACGCAGAAAAGAAAGGCGTCAGCCTGCTCGGTGACCTACCCATCTACGTGGCACTCGATAGCGCCGACGCATGGTCGCATCCAGAGTTATTGCAACTGGATAATAGGGGGCACCCCGAAAATGTTGCTGGTGTGCCACCCGACTATTTCAGTGCGGATGGCCAGCTTTGGGGCAACCCCCTTTACGACTGGCAACAACATGAAGCAACGGACTTCAGCTGGTGGCGCGCACGTTTGGCCGCGACGACGAAGCTGTGCCATTACGTACGGATTGATCATTTTCGCGGTTTCGAATCCTACTGGGCGGTGCCAGCCAGTGAACAGACGGCGCGTAACGGAAAGTGGTTGCCTGGCCCCGGAGACAAAATACTCGACGCATTTCGCGACACCTTTGACACATTGCCAGTGATAGCCGAAGACCTTGGAATCATCACACCCGAAGTCGAGGCACTGCGTGACCGATACGGCCTGCCAGGCATGGTGGTTTTGCAATTCGCTGTTGCCGATGGCGACTTCCAGCTTGAACAGGTGACTGAGAACCGGGTTTGCTACACCGGTACGCACGACAATGACACCAGCTTTGGTTGGTACTGCGGCAGCCCGGATGACCTGCGCGACGAGGATGAAATTCATCGTACTCAGAAAGCAGTGCGGCGGATCGTGAAGTCGGATGGTAGCGATGTTGCTAAAAGAATGATTGAAGCGGCGTTCGCGACCGAGGCGCGACTCGCCATGGCGCCCATGCAGGACTATCTTGGTCTCGGTTCGAAAGCTCGATTGAACACGCCTGGTCGCGCGGCCGGCAACTGGCGCTGGCGCATGCAAGGCGATGCGGTGACCAAAACACTGAGTCGCCGCGTTCGCCAGTGGGTCAAACAATCCGGGCGCAGCAGTAGCGGAGCGTAGCGCGATCGGCGGCGATGTAGTCAGTGGCGGCGTGTGAAAAAGACCTGACACGGTAGTCGTACGAACTTTGCGGCATTTGACGGTCCGGTATTTTTGTAAATTTTTCCGACAATTCTTTAGACCCTGTCTAAACGCATGCGATGGGCGGGCTTGCTGACAGCAATGTGCCGCGATGCCGATCCTGTGAGCTCTAAGTGGCTGATTTTGCGCTTTTATTTCGATAAGTTCTGCCGCGGGAGCGTTGCCGGCCGCCGGCAGTCGCGTGCGCGGTCTGACCTGCGATAAACGAATCACGCTGCTGACGCATCTATCTAAGAAGGGTCGGCGGTTACGCACCTGTTCGTTCACCTGCGTGCGCCGTAAGATGCGAACCTTTGTAATGAAACTAATCTAACGCTGGGTAGCAGTGCCATTGCGTGCGGGAGCCAACGGGCACTTTGCCAGGGTCGGGACCAGGCTGAAGTAGCAGAACCGGGCTGCATGCGATTCGCATTGCTGCATGCGATTCGCATTGCGCTCGCTGTGCTGATTTGGCAGCAACGATATCGGGGAAGTGAATGAAGCGTAGAACCTTAGTTATAGGTGTTGCTGCACTGTGTGCAGTGGCCGCCGCTGGCGCTGTGGTCATCGGCAACAAAGACGAGGCCTTGCTCGAAGTGCAGACCGCCGACGTTGGCCGGGAAACGATCGTCCAGAAAGTGAATGCGACGGGTCGAATCCAGCCGAAGACCCAGGTGCGAATCAGCGCCGACGTCAGCGGCAAGATCATCGCTTTGCACGTCAAAGAAGGTCAGTCAGTGAAAAAGGGTGATCTGCTGGTTGAGCTGGACAGCGAACGCTATCTCGCTGCAGTGGAACGTGCAGAGGCGAATGTTCGTTCCGCGCAAGCTAATGCAAAACTCGTCTTACAGAACCGCAATAAAGCCGAGAAAGATCACGACCGGACTCGCGATCTGATCGCGCGCAAACTCGAATCACAGTCAGCGATGGACACAGTGGTCGCAGCCTACCAGGTTGAGATTGCCCGCTACGAAGCCGCACTTGATGATATCGAACAGTCCCGGGCCACACTGAAACAGGCGATGGATGACCTATCCAAGACCACCATCTACTCACCGATGGCGGGGACGATCAGCGACCTTGATAAGGAACAAGGCGAGATCGCCATAGGCTCACAGTTCCAGGAAGACATGATTCTGATCGTTGCCGATCTGCGCGAGATGGAGGCGCAGGTCAATGTCGATGAGAACGACATCGTCAATGTCCAGATTGGCCAGACGGCAGAGATAGAAGTTGACGCTCTGTTTGGCGAAACCCTGATAGGCACTGTTTACGAAATCTCGAATGCTGCCAACACTGCCGAGCCCGGTACGACCAACCAGAAAACCGAATTTGAAGTAAAGATCGCAATTTCTGGTGAGATATCCCGTTTGCGGCCGGGCATGACGGCCAGTGCCGACGTGTCCACGCTCACTCGCGAGAACGTTGTTGGTGTGCCTATCCAGAGCGTCGCGGTGCGAACGATCGATCAACTTAAGCTTGAAAAAGAAACCGTTGCAGACGCAGAGCAGCGTTTCACCGCCGATGCCGACGGATTTGTCGAGATCGTGTTCTGCATAGAGAATGGCAAGGCCGTTGCACGCCAGGTCAAGACCGGCATTCAGAGTGACAACATGATTGAGATCGTCTCAGGCATTGATGCCGGAGAGACCGTCGTCACCGGCAGCTACCGCGCTATATCCGCCGACTTGAGCAATGGCGCACAGGTAACGATTAACAACGACACCGACAAACGTGCTTGACCGGCAGCAAAGCGTGACTGACCCGAGCGGCAGCAACGCCGTGCTGAAATTGCGCGACATCGTCAAGACCTACGAAATGGGCGACGAGAAGATTCATGCCCTGAACGGTGTATCACTGGATATTGGCCAGAACGAGTACGTCGCCATCATGGGTCCGTCCGGATCGGGTAAGTCGACGTTGATGAATATTATCGGTTGCCTGGATGTGCCGACGAGCGGCAGCTATACACTGGGCGGCGAACTCGCCGATGCAAAATCCGAGGCTCAGCTAGCCGATATTCGCAACCGCATGATTGGTTTCGTATTCCAGACCTTCAATCTCCTTCCGCGTGCAAATGTCCTGCACAACGTTGAGCTGCCGCTGATCTATGGCGGTATCGCGAAATCAGAACGCCGGATACGTGCGGAACACGTCCTTGAACGCGTTGGCCTGGCCGACCGCATGCAACACAAACCGAATGAATTGTCCGGCGGTCAACGACAGCGTGTCGCCATTGCTCGTGCGCTCGTCTTCAATCCGAACATTATTCTCGCCGACGAGCCCACCGGAAATCTCGACAGCAAAACCAGCGCGGAAATCATGGGCATGTTTAACGACCTGCACGAGGAAGGTCAAACGATCATCCTGGTGACTCACGAAGATGACATTGCTGCGCACGCCCATCGCAACGTTCGCTTGTCCGACGGCCGAGTCGAAAGCGACGTACTGACACCGCCGGGCATTGATCGACAGCCAGCAAAGTCTGCAGCAACAATATCGCCCGCCAACGTTGCAGGAACGCACTGATGACACAGCAGGCACTGACATGAAGGGCCTGCTGGATATCCGCGAGTCGTTTCGTATTGCACTCGGCGCGATTGTTGCCAATAAGGCGCGTGGTGTCCTGACCACGCTCGGAATTATTATCGGCATTATCGCAGTCACGACGACGATGACGGCGTTTAATGGCATGCAGTCTGCGTTTCGACAAAGTGCGGCGGCGGTCGGCGCCGACGTGATTTATGTTTCGCGCATGCCATGGATTGTCATGAATGACTGGTTCCTGTACCGGAACCGACCGAACCTTACGATTGATGAAGCTGATAGCTTGCGCAACGCCTTTCTTGGTCGTGCCCTCGTAAACCCGACAATGAATACGCGCAGTGACCTGAAGTTCCGCTCGCGGATTCAGGAAGGCGTCACAGTTATTGGGACGACAGAGAAGCTGCCGATCATGACCAACCGGATTCCCGAATTCGGCCGCTTCCTGATGGCGTTCGACAACAAGTACAAGAAACAGGTCGTAGTGATCGGCAGCACTATTGCTACAGACATGTTTGGCAATGTTGATCCGGTCAACAAAGACATCAGCATCGGCGCCAACCGCTTCAGGATAGTAGGCGTAATGGAGCGTCAGGGTGGCAGCACGTTTGGTGGCCCGGATTTTGACCGGCAAGTGTTTGTACCGGTAACGACATTTCTGAAAGTGTTTGGTGGCCGACGGTCGATGGACGTCGACCTTGCCGTTAAAGGGCCCGAAGGCACGAATTTTGTAGACCTCGAGTACGAGGTCATTGGCGAGATGCGCAAGATTCGCAAGTTGCGCCCCGCCGAGGAGGATGACTTCTCCATTAATAAACTTGACTCACTGCTGGGCGCATTCAACAACGTCGTCGGAGCGGTGCTGCTGATCGGCCTGCTGGTAACCAGCATTTCGCTGTTCGTAGGTGGCATCGGGGTCATGAACATCATGTTTGTATCGGTAACCGAGCGTACGCGCGAGATAGGCATCCGCAAGGCAATCGGCGCTCGCAAGCGAAGTATCCTGATGCAGTTCCTGTTTGAATCGGCGGTGATTTGCCTCCTGGGCGGCCTCGTGGGTATAGCAGGTGCGGCTGGCGTGACCGTGTTGCTCAACTCTTCAGGCTTGCTACCGGCAAGCAATTCGCCGGGAATCATGCTCGCAGCGGTCATCATTTCCATGCTCGTTGGCATAACCGCCGGACTTGTGCCGGCGTTGAAAGGGGCACGCCTCGACCCGATCGAAGCGTTGCGCTACGAGTAACGAGGAACCAGCAATGAAGCGCACCGATATACTAGTCATGTCACTGCAAGCGATTCGTAGCAATAAGCTGCGCTCCTCGCTGACCTTGTTTGGCATTGTTCTCGGCGTTGCATCCATCATCGCCGTAATGACCGGCATTACGATTGTTCAGGGCACCATGGAAAAAGAAATGACGGTGCTCGGCGCACAGACTTTTCAGGTGCAAAAATGGCCGACGGGATTTGCATCTGACGAAGAACGCCGCAAAGCCATGCGCCGCCCGCCGCTGACCCTGGAGGACGCCGATGCAATCCGCAACTTCGTGCAGAATGTGGACATCGTCGGCGCGGAGATCTGGGAGTTTGGCTTCAAGGCTGAATACCGAGGTGAGGAAACCAATGACAACATATCGATAGTTGGCGGTACGCCCGAATACCCGCAGAACAACAGTCACTTTGTTCGTGACGGTCGTAATATTTCCCAGATGGATGTGCGGGCCGGGCGCAAGGTGGCGGTTATCGGCGCGGCACTCGCCTCGCAACTCTATCCATTTGTTGACCCGCTCGGCCGCGATATCCGGGTGGACAATCGCAAGTACCAGATCATCGGTGTTTTCGATGTTAAGAATTCCGCATTCGGCGGCCAGTACGATAACTATGTGCTGATACCGGTGTCGACCTTCGTGAGTATTTACGGGCTGACAAACCGCGACGGCTGGGAGCGCTCAGTCAATATTACGGTGCATGCCCGCAGCCCCGACGTGATTGACGATGCCATGGAGGAGACCCGCCAGGTCCTCCGGCGAGTTCGCAGCGTTCCGCGCGGCGAAGAGGATAATTTCACGATGTACAACAGTGAAAGCTCGATCGCGCAGTTTAACCAGATGACCCTCGGTGTAAAAATCGGCGCATTTGTTATCGGTATTATCGCACTCGTTGTTGCCGGTATCGGCATCATGAATATCATGCTTGTCTCCGTCACCGAGCGCACCAAGGAAATCGGCATTCGCAAGTCGCTGGGCGCGCGACCAAAAGACATTCTGCGACAATTTTTGCTGGAAGCCGTGGTGCTGTGCAACGTTGGTGGCTTAATAGGCGTACTGCTCGGCTTCGGCTTTGGCAACCTGTTGGTCAAACTGGGCATGTCGGATTCGTTTGAGAGCGCCGTGCCGCTTCAATGGGCGGTGATCGGTTTGCTATTTTGCTCAGCGGTCGGCGTAGCTTTCGGCATGCTGCCTGCCATAAAAGCCTCGCGATTGAATCCAATAGACGCGTTGCGCTACGAATAAACTGGCGGCACGCGCACGACGTCGTCACATCTCGACGATTAACCCTTGTTTTGCCGCAACGTTTCCGCTGCACACATCGCCATGAATCGCTGAGAGCTCTGCGAGACCAGCAAGCCTGTGAATCTCCAGCCAGCTCCGGCTGCGTGCCGCCGTGCTACCAATGAAGCGTGAGGTTTTCGTAGCGAAGCCGTCCGCACCCCAGTCTTTGTAGCGTTTCTGGATATGCGCCGGCGCAAAAAAGAACTCGCTGCGCTCTTTGATCATTCCGCTACTGCTGCCGGTATCGCCCCAGTGGGTCAGCCCAACGTTAATGCAGTGGCGCATGTTGTCGGCAAGCATTCTGTGCAGTTTTGACAACACTTCCGCGTTGCCGGACATGTCGACAATAACAGTCGGCGTATCGGCATCAACGCTGTCCAGCTCAGCGTAATCTATGCAGTCTCTGTACAGGCCCAGCTTCTCTACAAACCCACGATTGCGGGCCGACGTAATGGCAACCGCAGGCGGTGCCTTGTCGTCGTCGGCCATCGCGTAAGCCAGACCTATACTGGTTTTACTTGAAGCACTAAGGATCAGGACTTGTTCGGCGCCGTACCAGTCACGATCGGCGAGCGCATCCCACAAACAAAACGACGTGATGTGCAACGGCCACAAGAGCATGCGCAGTTCGTCGCCACGCCGATCGTAACCCGGCTCTTTGTCCAGTCGCTGATAATTGTTGTAGCCCGCTGGCAGTTTCGTGCGGTGGGCAGCGCCGTCGACAAAACGTTGCTTGCTGATATCCACGGGCGTCAGATCAAGCGATGTAGCGGGCGGCCAGTAACCGAACAGCCTCTCGCCAGCCGCGAGCTCAGGCACGTTGCTCATGATAATGCGCGCAACACCCCATACCGGAATCACTCCCCAGCCATTCGAATCATCGCCAGCGGGCGGGAAGAACTGCCAATAGCCAAGCCGATCGCCTGTTGCCGCATAGGTAATGTTATTAGCGGTGTAGGCGAAGCGCTCGATAGCAACTCGCACTTGTGCAAGACCGAGCGGCGCATTGGCGGCTGCACCGTCGACAACCCGCCGTTTAACAAACTCATCTTTTCTAACCTGGAACTCAGCCATGCTTGGTCCTCGCGGCAGTTGGGCCGACTTCCGCCAGCAGTTTTTTCAGGTTACCCGCAGCGGGCATCGCTGCATTACGCATGCGCTTCAGAACCGATTGCTGTTCGGAATCGTCTCTCGGCGCGCTCTTCACCAGCTTGCTGAACCCGTCAAGCCGATTGTTGAACAACCATGCTCGCAGCGCGTCGTCCTGCGACCAGCGATGCTGATTACGCATCATCGCGGCCATCAAGCGTAGCCAATCGGTGTCGTGGTTCGGTAAAGGCACTACGCCGCAAATATCGTTCTTTTCTTCGTCAGTGGCATAAGACGCCTCGACGTGAGCGATGAACGCGGCACTGAAAACCGGCTGGTAAGAGCGAACCGTTTGCGGAGTTATGACGTTTCCCGAAAATATCGGTTTCATATGCAGGTTGCTGATCGCGCTGGCAGAACAGTCTATGTGCAAGTGTGCAGAGGTAGTCTTGATTTTACCCTGCTCCAGTACGATCTCCCGCGACGTGACGCTCTGTACCCTGCCCTTGCGCACGATATTTTTGATACGGCGCAATTCATTAAGTTCGAGCTGACTGATTGTCGCGCCGTGAAACATTTTCGGCCGTACGTCAGTGTCAATTCGCAGCAGTACTCCGCCGGCTTCGAGGCGGTCGAACAGGTCGTATACCGATTCGGCACTGGCGATGGCTTCGAGCTGCGTCGCCTGCGAGCCCACACTGTGCATGAAATGCTCCGCGTGCGGCTGAGTGTTACGGCGATCGATTAGCCAGGCATCGCGCGGCATGATCCAGCAGATATTATCGGGATCGACTTTATTCTCCAGCAGCCAAAGACAGGCGTCGATGCCGGTCTTGCCACCACCAACAACGACATAGCCATCGGGTGGCGTCATTACGGTCGGCAGGTCGTTCAATGGCATGAAGCGCACATCGTTGGCGACTGAGAAACCTGGCGTGTGTGTTGAGGGCACGTTCGTATTCAGGTAAGTAGCGTCGATAATCTTCTTGCTCACCTCTACCTGGAATTTAGCGCCGGTCAGCTTCGAGGTGAAGCGGCCGTCGCCCTTGTAGTCGCACATTGGAAAATACTGGACGCGGCCACTGGGTAAAAACTGATGCAGCATGACTTCGCCAAAGTAAGCGCTAACCTCGGCACCCGACGCCAGCTCACTCAAACCCTTGTTCAAGCCGACCTCATCCTTGCGGCCCTTGCTCAGCTCACGCGAACTCACCCCGTAGAATTCTGAGGGTTGATGCAACGTCACGAATGGATAGGCGACGTTCCAGTGCCCGCCCGGCCTTGGAAAGCGGTCAACAATAGTAATGCGGGCATCAGTCTCACTCAGCAAGGTATCGGCGAAGGCCATGCCTACCGCACCGCTGCCGACCACGAGATAGTCAGTTTCGATCTTTTCCGTAGTCATTTACGTCGTTTCCAGTCCGTTCAATTAATCGTACTTACAACATCTGCACAACTGATGGGGCCCGGTCGTGAGCGCGGAACGCAACTTTGTAGTATTTCCGGGAAGATTGTTGTGTAAACGCTGGAGCTCGCGAGGCCTCCGGACCGACAACGATCTACTGTCAGGCTAGCCCAAATCCGGACGTGATAACAGTCGAAAGTCGCGGCGGTGTATCGAAGCCCGGCAGAATTTTCAACGATTGTGCAAGCGTTACGCAACGAGACGAATTTATTGGCTACACTCTGATACTTGCGCAAAAGTATTCGAGACAACTATGGGCCGACTAACATCCGTAAATTGGAGAGTTCCGCGCATTTTAGTAGCGGCACTATTCGCATGGACATTGTCATCATGCGTTAGCGCCCCTACCCCGGATCTTGCTCGCTTGTACAGTTCACGGGGTGGCGATATCGAGCAACCTCCGATTGTGCTGATTCATGGGGCGTTGGGAAGTCAGTTGAGTGACACTGCCAGCGGCAAGGAAGTCTGGCCGGGATCGATGCTAAAAATCGTGTTCAGCAAGTATGAAGTCCTTAAGTACGATATCGATCCGGAAAACCTGACCCCTGCAGCCTCTCGAATTCAATCCAGCGGCATTGCCACGAGCGCGTGGGGCGTCGACTACTACGGCCGGATCCTCAAAATTCTCGAGAATGCCGGAGGCTCGAATACGCTATGTGGTTATGGGCGGTGACTGCATTCCAACGCCGGCGCGAGCTGTGGTAGAGCCAGTCGCAAAAGATTGGGCGCTACGCCTGGATCCCGACGAAGTCCGCAACCCCCTGCGCGGCGTAGACTACGACCGATTGATGCTGGAGCCAGGCGACGGTACGGTGACGAAAGCGTCACTGCTGGCGAGGAATACGACTGATCCGACAATTGCCAGGCATGTCTACAGTGATTTTCCTGTCGACTATCCGATCTTTCTTTGCGAACGGCACACCCAGCTCACAGGCAATATCGATTTTCAGAATAACTTGTTGCATGCGTTGCTCAGCGTTGACCGATGAGGACTCACATGAGGTTCGCTAGCGGGCGCCAAAGCAGCCGGGCGTAGGGGAAGTCCGCGGGGAGACCGCCCTGACACCAGCCAGCGAGATTGGTACGGTAACCGTCAGGCGGCTACTGTGTTGTTCGCAGAAGCAAGCTTCGAGTAGACGAACCCGAGCACGGCCCCGTAGATCACGTGCAGCATCAGGGTCATGACTGGCGCTACCATGCCCATCTTGAGTCCGAAAAGTCCCGCTCCAGCCATTGGCATTACGACCAGCATCATCATGACCCAGGCAGCTACGCCGAGGGCGATGCCTTTGGCAACATCCGAACTACCTGGCAGAAAGCGGTAGAGCACGACGAAACCCAGACCCCAGGCGAGTGCCCCGATCACGAAATGCATGACCCAGCCCATCGCAGGCGCTGTATTCATCATGCTGCTCAGCATTCCTATGACATCCAGCTGTGGCATCAAGCCCATCATGCCTTTTGCGACCATGATCATTGATAGCACTGCCGTGGCAGCCAATCCTGAAACGATTCCCCGTCCTATGTTGTTCATCTCTCTCTCCTCAATTTGAATATTAGTGGCTATTCTTGTTTTCGGTAGCCGATCAAAGCGATAGTCACTAGTGTGAAAGACGCTGTACAGCTTAGTTGCCGCTCGTCGGTAAAAGGTTACGGGCTTCCCTGTTGTGCAACGAGGTGACAGAATAACCCTCCCGGTAACAGCCATTTCCGATGCGGCCGGAAGTGTCCCGGGAGCGACAGCATCCGACGTAGTACAGGAAAACCAGACTGAACACGGTAACCACATCAGAAGTAGCCAATTCCGTCGATTTGGACGACCACGAGCTGGTTGACTGCGTACGCGCGGGCGAGAATCGCTGTTACGACATATTTGTCCGTCGCTTCAGTTCCAAAGTACTCGCCGTCGCCAAGCGTTATCTTCGTTCCGAGGCCGATGCCGCAGACTGCTTTCAGGACACATTTGTCGCAGCGTTCGACAGTATCAATCGATTCGAGCAACGCTCATCCCTGAGTACCTGGTTGCGAGGAATAACCGTCAATCAATGCCTTATGCGGGTGCGCACGAACAGTCGACGCAGGGAAGAGTCAATTGATCACTTGTTACCCGAGTTTGACGAAAGTGGCAGACGAGTAACGGCACTCGAGCCTGCGCAACCATCGGACTTCGGTGACCTGATCGATGAAAAACAGACGAAAATCGTAGTTCGCAACAAGATAGATGAGTTACCGGATGACTACAGAACCACGTTATTGCTACGCGACATAGACGGATATTCGACCCAGGAGACGGCCGATATTCTCGGCATTCAGGTAAACGCTGTTAAAACGCGCCTGCATCGAGCCCGATCAGCCTTGAAAACATTACTGGAGCCGGAACTAGGACGGCTTAACTAATATGCTCACATGCAAACAATTCGACGATTTCATGGTCGACTTTCTTGAGCGGGATCTGCCGTTTACACAACGGGCCAGTTGCTGGATGCACCTAAAATTATGCCGTCATTGTGCAAAATTCGTGCGCCAGTACGAGGAGACCATTGCACTCGGCAAACAAGCGTTCGACGATCCCGACGGCCCTTTGCCTGATACAGTGCCGGAGGACTTGATCAATGCCGCCGTGGCCCATCGGCGCAACACCAGGCCGAATAACTAAATTCAATTGCACTTCCATTGCTGCACCCATTCTGGCGGTGTAGTGAATACCCTTCAGTAACCTTTTCTTCGCTTGCGGCAACTATCCAGCAGGACGGGCAGATATTTCGACAAGCACACACGCCCGCATATAAATGATCAGAAAAGGGAAGGATCGACAATGGCGGCGTACATTAAATTGAGGGCACTATGGCGGGTTTGCGGTATCTCGTTGCTTATACTGGCGTATCAAGCGAGCTTCGCCGAGTCACCCAATGTGACTTCAGGTACGTCGGTTACAGCCCGATCATTTGTCGGTCAGCCAGAACTCACGCCGCCGTTTTCACTGTCATTGTCGAGCATACATATGAACTCTGTACCAGTTGCTCGGGAAAATACCGGGCTATTCCATGTTCCTTTGCTCGGTGACCTCAAGCGCATGGGTTTGCGTACAGCGATCGGCGATGGTGGCCAGTTCGATCGACTTCACCAATATGCCCTGTTTGTCGACTTTGACCTGCCCGCACTGTGGTCCCCCTGGCCAGAAATAACCGCTGAACCCCGCTTTGTATTCGAAGTTGGTCGGTTTCATTTAGGTGACGACAACAGAACATTTGCGTCATTCGGCCCCGCGGTCCGGTTTACGAATCTCGGCTGGCGTACACCACTATTCATGGATCTCGGCCTGAGTCCGACTGTAATTGATGGATCCCGCTATGACGACAGGGACCTCGGTACTTCACTCAACTTTACATCGCACATTGCATTGGGAATGCGATTCGGACAGCAACGCGAGCACAGTGTAAAGCTCCGCTATCAACACATATCTAACGGAGGCACAAACCACACGAACCCGGGAGCGAACATGATTGGACTCGACTTTACTTTCTGGCGCACAGGTCGGTAGGGAGCTCGATGTGTCGACGCGCTTGAAACCTTCCCCATCGATAACGGCTGCCTAATCCTCACTTACTATTTATCTGGTTTCACGTTGCCATTCCGACTATTTACCTGGTTTCACGTTGCCATTTCGCAGTGGCATCCTATGCTACAGGTTGAAGCGTATTGAATAGAACAGTAAGGAACAGCGCATGAAATACGACGCCATCATCATCGGAGCCGGCCAGGCTGGCCCCCCGTTGGCAGAACGACTCACCCAAGTGGGCCTTAAGACTGCAATAGTAGAACGCCAGCAGTTCGGAGGTACTTGCGTGAATGTTGGCTGCATACCAACGAAAACATTGGTCGGCAGTGCGCGGGTTGCACACATGGCCCGACGCGCTGCCGAGTTCGGTGTCGATACGACTGGCGTAACAGTGGATATGCAACGCGTAATGGCGCGCATGAACAAGGTGCGCGGGGAGTCGAACCAGGGAGTGACGACATGGCTTGAAGGCATGCAAAACCTGGATATCTTTCAAGGGCACGCACAGTTTGTTGGCCCGAACCGGGTTCAGGTCGGTGACAGAATGCTGGAGGCCGACAAGATATTCATCAACGTTGGTGCACGTGCGCGCGTGCCCGACATCCCTGGCTTGCATGACGTGCCTTTCCTGACCAATTCGACGATTCTTGAACTGGATTCAGCACCAGAACACTTGATCATCATCGGCGGCAGCTATATCGGCCTCGAGTTTGCACAAATGTTTCGTCGTTTCGGGAGCGAGGTGACTGTTGTAGAGATGGCAGACAAGCTGATCTCACGCGATGACGATGATGTGTCGACAGCAGTACAGGAGATACTTGAGCGTGAAGGTGTTCGCTTTGAACTCGGTGCCAAATGCGTCGGCTTGTTGCCGAACTCGGCTGCGCAGTCTGCCAGTATAGAAGTAACCGTGTCTTGCGATCATGAAGCGCCGCGAATAGCCGGCTCGCACTTGCTACTTGCTGTCGGACGCGTACCAAACACTCACGATCTGGGCCTTGATCTGGCTGGCATCGACACCGATGACAGAGGTCAGATCGTAGTTGACGACCAACTGCGTACGAATGTGGATGGCGTCTGGGCCTTGGGCGAAGTTAACGGTCGCGGTGCGTTTACGCATACGGCGTACAACGATTTCGAGATCGTCGCAGCCAATCTTTTTTCGAACAAGCGTCGATCCGTGTCTGAGCGAGTTGACTGTTATGGATTGTTTGTAGACCCACCCCTCGGCCGGGTTGGGATGACCGAGCGTGCTGCACGCGAGGCCGGCTTCAAGTTGCGCGTCGGCAAGCGGCCTATGTCGCGCGTCGGGCGCGCTCGCGAGTTTGGAGAAACTCAGGGCTTTATGAAAGTTGTTGTCGATGCCGAGACGAACAAGATCCTGGGTGCGGCAATTCTCGGGCTAAGCGGCGATGAAGCGATACACGGCATAATCGATATCATGAATGCAGACCTGCCCTACACATCTATCCAGAATTCGATGCACATTCATCCGACCGTTTCGGAGTTGATACCCACAGTATTTGGCGACCTTCAACCAACAGAGTGAGCACGAAAGGGTGCAAGTACGGGAATTCCTTGCCCCGTTCATTCTGCTCGGCAACTTCGATGAACTGTGCGGGCAACGGGTATGCCGTGTACGCAGCGTCGAATTTCCGGTAGCGCCGCATTTCCTCGGCGTTGTGGTCGAGGCCACGTTCAATCTCCCCGCGCTCGCCCCGGGCATGCGCCCTTGTCGATCATGGCCACTCGCCCGTTACCGGATTTGCCGCGAGCTTCGTCTTATATTTTAGGAGCGCAAGGCTTATCCACGAGTACGCGTTGGACGCCGCAAACCGACTGTCACTAACGATCGTCATATCCCAGGGGGGAGCAAAATGTCGACATCTACAGGATTGAACCGCCGTGCATTCTTAAGAAGCGCCGGTATGACTGCAATTGCCAGCGTGGCCGGTACCAGTGGCCTGGCCGTGGCGCAAAATCGGCGCGCCGGACGCGCTCGTCAGGGCAAATTTGATTTCACCCCGTACGACCGCTTCGGCACGCAAAGTTACAAGTGGGACTACCAGACTTCGCGTTTTGGCGATGGCAGCATCAAGGTCGGCATGGGTGTGGCTGATATGGATTTTCGCGCAGCACCGTGTGTGACCGAAGCACTGGAATCCCGCTGCGGACACGAAAACTGGGGCTACATGATGCAGCCGGACTCCTATTTTGAAGCGGTTGCCGATTGGAACAGGGAGCGCCACGGCATAGAAGTTGATCCGGACTCGATTGTGATGTCCTCTGGTGTTCACCCGGCCTTGATCGCGACCCTCAACACATTGTGTCCGCCGGCCAGCAAGGTCCTGTTGCTTACACCGACCTATAGTGGCTTTTACTCAGACCTGCGCTGGAGCCGCACTGTCAAGAACGAAAGTCGGATGATCCTAAAAGACGGCCGCTACGAGATTGACTGGGATGATCTCGAAGCACGCATGACGCCGGACACCCACGCCATTCTTCTGTGCAATCCGCAAAACCCGACCGGCAACATGTGGTCAGAAGCCGACCTGCTGCGACTGGGTCGCCTTTGCCTTGAGAACCAGGTCGTTGTCCTCGCCGACGAGATTCATTGTGATTTTGCAATGAATGGCCAGACGTACGTGCCGTTTGCCAGCCTCCCTGACCGCGACGTTGTCGACAACAGCATTACCTTCAAAGCGATCAGCAAGACCTTCAGCCTGGCAGCAATGAAAAATGCGTACTTCTTTTCGACCGATCCAATTCTGCTTGAGCGTGTCAAGGAGCAGCATCGGCCGGACCTGAACTCTCTCGGAATTATTGCTACGGAAGCAGCCTATCGGCACGGTGCTGAATGGGTGGATCAGCTAATGCCGATCATCAATAGCAACCACGAGCTACTGGAATCGACCATAAAGAAAAGCATGCCGCTACTGGATTACACCAAGGCACAAGGTACCTATCTTGCCTGGGTCAATGTCGCCGGTCTTGTTGATGCACTGGACGCCAAAGGGCTTGCCGCAGCAAGCCAGAGCAGCGATACACCAATGACACCGGAAGATATTATCGAGATCTGGATGGTCGAAAATGCAGGCCTGCAACTGAACCCGGGCTCAAACTACGGTGCAGGTGGCGCGGGCTTTATGCGCATGAACCTGGGCGCACCGCGCGTAATGATTGAGCGTGCGCTTGCCAATCTTTCCAATGCGCTGGCTACCGTCTGATGGGTCTTACAAAGCGTCACGCCGTTGCCAGCTCGTGCGTTACTGGCAGTATTGTCATTGCCAAAACAAGAAGGGGCAGTAAACTTTGCTTGGCAGCTTTTGGCAGCCTGCTTGCATTAGCGGCCGCGAACAATGGCAACGCACAAGCTGAAAAAGCTCCGGCGCCACGCCCGGTCAGCGAGGCGCAGCAGCTAACTTCGGAGCCGGTAATTGACGGCAATGTGCTGAACGATCCGGCCTGGGCCAACATCACGCCCATCACTGGCTTCTGGCAAATACAGCCTGTCGCGGGTCAGCCCGCCTCGCAGAAATCGGCTGTGTACGTGGGCTACACGAAAACGGCATTGCACATCGGCTTCGTCGGTTTTGATGACAGTCCACAGGATATTATTTCGACAGACAGCCGCCGCGATTCGTCGCTCGACGACACGGATAGCTTTCGCGTATTGATTGACGGCATGCTGGATCGTCAGAATGGCTACGTTTTTGGAACCAACCCGGCGGGCATCGAGTTTGATGGCCAGGTCTCACGAGAAGGTGCCGGCCAGAATATTCGCGGTGGCGACGGCGGCTTCAACCTGAACTGGGATGCGTCATGG
Source organism: Woeseia sp. (assembly GCA_037968755.1). Lineage (GTDB taxonomy): Bacteria > Pseudomonadota > Gammaproteobacteria > Steroidobacterales > Woeseiaceae > Woeseia. Next base: position 41,682 of record JBBKWB010000045.1, on the reverse strand, counting down.
ACGGTCAAGTCCGCCGTATCCGACATTGGCTGGAGCGCAGAAATGCGCATTCCATTTACGTCGCTACGGTACACCACTGCCGAATCGCAAGAGTGGGGCTTCAACTTCGAGCGCGGTATTCGTCGCAATAATGAAATTGCATTCTGGGCGCCACTCTCGCAAGACCGAAACCTGTACCGCGTATCCGAGGCCGGGTCGATTCGCGGCATCCAGGTACCTCAACAGCGCAACCTGCAGTTCACGCCGTATGTACTCGGCAGCATGCAGCGTGGCGGCAGCCTGAGCGGCACCGAAAGCAACGAAGAGATCGGTTTCGATCTCAAATATTCCATAACGCCAAGCCTGACGCTAGATGCCACGATGAATACCGATTTCGCGCAGGTAGAAGTGGATGAGCAACAGGTTAATCTTGATCGCTTCAGCCTGTTCTTTCCCGAGAAACGGCCGTTCTTCCTGGAGAATGCCGGCCAGTTCGCTGTGGGCAATCCGCAGGAAGTCGAGCTGTTCTTCAGCAGGCGGATCGGTATCGGTCGGGCCGGTGGTCAGACACCCATTGATGGCGGGCTCAGGCTCTCCGGCAAGCTTGGCTCGACCACGAACGTCGGTCTGCTGCACATGGGATCCGAGGCCGTAAGCGGCGTCGCCTCGGACAATCAATTCACAGTTGCCCGCGTTAACCAGGAACTCAGTAACCGGTCCTCACTGGGCTTCATGGTCGTCAATCGGAATGGCGATGGCAGCCTGTCAGGCAATGGCGGCGACGACGAGAATCAGACTTACGCTATCGATGGCCAGCTTGGTGTCGGTGACAACGGATTGATTCTTGCGTGGGCTTCGAAAACCCAAACGCCGGGCCTTGCCGGCAAAGACACTGCGTTTGCTGTCAATGGCGAGTACGACAATTCCGACTGGACGACGCGCGTCGGCTACACGGAAGTCGGTGATGCGTTCAATCCGGAGGTTGGCTTTCTTGCGCGGCGGAATTATCGAAAATTCAGCACCACTATATTGCGGCGTATCCGGCCGCAGAATGGCGGTCGAATTTTTGAATTGCGTCCACACATCTCGTACCGCGGCTACTGGGATTTCGATGGCTTCCAGGAAACCGGATTCCTGCACGTTGACTCCATCATTGAGTGGACCTCGGGCCGTGAATTACGCAGTGGCGTGAATTTTACGCGGGAAGGCGTGAAAGCCCCTTTTGACATCGTCGATGGCGTTACGATTCAGCCAGGCACCTATGACCACGAAGAAGCAATAATTCAGTTTCTGGGCAACCGTTCTGCGCCGTTAAACTTTGGCGTGGACATGACCATCGGCGGCCGCTTCGGCGGCGACCGGGTCAGTATTGCACCGACGATGCGCTATCGCATCGGCGAGAAATTCAATTCCGAGCTTTCATATAACTACAACAAGTTCGATCTGCCGGTACCCGGCGGCGATTTCACCGCCAACCTCGCACGGCTGCGTTTGTCTTATTCGTTTACCCCCAAAATGCAAGTGCAAACGCTGTTGCAGTACAACGAACAGAATGACAGGGTGTCGACCAACCTGCGCTTCTCGTGGCTACAGTCCGGCAATACCGGTCTCTACCTTGTTTACAATGAGGTGGATGACCGCGGCTTTGGCGCTCTTCCCCGCGGTCGCGAGTTCATTGTCAAATTCAGCCACCTGTTCAACGTGCTGAAATAGTAGCGAACGGCGCTCGCTCAACGGGCTCCCACCGTATCGGTGGGAGCTTTTTTTGACGAGCAACGCTTGCTGCGCTGTATCTAGTTGAACTCGGCGGCCAGCTTCAGGTACCAAAAGCGCCCTACGCCACTGTGCATGGATGCGTAATAGCCGAATGTTTCATCGGCGAGTGGCGGATCCTCGTCAAACAGGTTGCGGGCACCAATGCGGATACGTTTCAGGGTATCGCCGAATGCGCGCGTTGACAGTTCCCAGTACGCGCCAAATGTCAGCATGTCATCCACAATGTAGGTACCGCCGCCGGCATCATTCATCGCCGAACTGTCATAGAAACTCGATACATAGTGGGCATTCAAACCCGCACGCCAGTCGCCTCGTTCAAATTGTGTGAATCCTGCTGCGCGCCATAATGGCCGCGCATCCCGGCGCAGGAGGTCGCCAGCGCCAACGACGGCAATCGCCGGTTCGTGCAAATTATTAATCGCGAGTGCGGCTGCCGGCAACGACTGGTCGGCACTAAGTAGCCGCGTAGCATCGATGTCAAATCGTAGCGCACCGTGCCGCCACTGGTCGTAGCGATAAGTCAGCGACAGGTCGACGCCCGAGGATTTGCGGCGATCCAGGTTTACGTAGGAATCCTGGATCTGCAATATCTGTCCCGCCGGGGACAGGCCGGATCCCGCGAACAGGTCGAGATCATTCTGTGTGACAGCAGCGCGCATGACCTGCGGGCTGGCACTGCCGGACAACCGTTCCGCGTAATCCACGGCAATCTGATTCTCTGAGCCGAACAAGCCGACGATGCCGTTCTGTTCGATCTTCCAAAAATCGATGGTTGCATGCAGCTCATTGCTTACTGGCGGCGAGATCACGACGCCCATGGACAAACTGCGATAGTCCTCCGGCTGCAGGCTTTGGCTGCCTGTGCGACTACTTTCAACCAATACCCGGCCCGCAACGCCACAGGTACCAAGTGAGTCAATCTCGCCTTTGTTCAGTAACGCCTGACATCGATACCAGTCGTTCGCATACAGCACGCGCCGCGTCAGACCAGCATTCAGTTGCGGCAAATTCGGCACACGCACACCGCGCGAATAGGAACCTCGAACCAACAAAGTATTGGCAGGTTGCCAGGAAAATGCCAGGCGCGGCTGAAAGCTGTCGCCGACATCCGAGTAGTTCTCATAGCGCGACGCGAATTGTATCTCCAGCGAATTTGACAGCGGCAGCGCCAGTTCTGAGAACAGGGAGATGACGTTACGCGAACCACTTGAATCGGCGGTCACGCTCGATCCCATGACATCGCTTTCAAAGGTCTGGCCGGTTACAGAGTCGGTAAACGTCGTGGTGCCATCGAAGCGATGATCGCGATCCTCAATGAATTTCTCATGGCGTAGCTCAATGCCAAGTGCTGCGGCTAGCGGCCGCCCATTATGTTCCAGCAACTCGGGTACCGACATTCGCAAGTCCACCATGGTCAGCTGTATCTCATTCTTGCGCGAGACATCGATCAGAAACGGTGCGATCACAGCGGCCGGATTGGGATTGGCGTCGATCAGGCTGGTCGGATTTTTTGCACCGGAGCCGTTGAACGGGTTGTACGCTGCGGACGTCTGCAACGCTAACGAGCGCTGGAATGACGTGCTGCTCACGCGGTTGTGAGTAATGTCATCGGTCGTGGCACGGCTGTGCAGAAGCGCACTGTCCCAGCTCAGATCGGCAACTTTCCCTCGCAGCCCCGCCAACACCCGGAAACTGGAATTCTCTATCTCGATCACTCGCTGACCGGCATCGGCAGGACGGTAGGCCGAACCGAAAAACGATGAGTCCAACGTAATGTCGAGGCCCTCTGCTGGTGCATCGATACCGGGAAGCCTGTTCGGATTAACGCGACCGTCAGCAAACGTCACCGGACCAAAGGGATTCCAGTAGTTACCCGCCGGTATCGTCACGGGCGCGCTTGGCAACGGTGCACTGGCACCGGTAAGCCGTGAAGAGTCAGCGCGGTAATAGATATACTCGCCGTACAGCTCCGCACTGGAATTGAGTGAATGATCGCCACTCAAGATCAGCGTGATCCGCTCCAGATCGGGAATGAGTTGGCGCGCTGTGTTGTTATCGCCGTACAGGCCCTCGTCGATGAGCCCGTCATCAATACACAGCCCATCGCTCAAACTGCTAAGGCATCCCTCGAAATCAGCAGGCTGCAGGTGAAAGATGCCGGTCGGCGATGTAATCGGGGTACCGTTTTGCGTCACTGCTACCGGCAGCTGGAACTGTCCCCAGGTACCAATGACGCTGTTGTTGTTGAAGTTGGTATTGTTCTCGTGAGCCGTTCCTGCCAGTAGCGGCTGTAAGTTTGATGAGCGCGAGTAATAGTGTTCTGATGCCTGCACGCCCGACCGTGTTGCCAGCGAAGAGATAATCTGCAGATGGCTGCGACCGTCATTGAATGTACCGCCCGCGTGCAGGCTAAATTCAGATTCGGTCATGCCGGTCCCGTCGGCAATACCCGCCAGAGCGCTTAAATTCGCGCCATCATAATCTTCGCGCAGCACATTATTGACGACACCAGCCACAGCATCGGCGCCGTAAATGGCTGACGCGCCGTCGCGCAACATTTCAATACGCTCCAGCGAGTAGATCGGCAACACATTCATGTTGGCCGTCATGGCTGGCACGCGACCTTCGGTTTGCACCCCGGGATGAACCACCATTCTGCGGCCATTCAATAGCACCAGTGTATTGCCGGTTCCCAGTTCGCGAAGGTTAATGGAAGAGATATCGCCGCGCGCCGAATTAACGCCGGCGAAAAAGGTATCCACGCCGTTGAAATTGACCGCACCAGCGAACGGCAATGCGCGAAACAGATCACCGGCATCCACGGCCGCTTCGGCTTGCATGCGCCCGACATCCCAGATCGTGACGGGCAGGGAAACTCTGATATCCGCGCCGGCAATGTGCGAGCCAAGCACGATAAGCTCATCAATGTGGGTACGACGGGTTCCGCCATCGGCGTACTGCGCCGGTACATCAGCATCAACAGGCAAAACGGCTTGCGTTTCGCTGGCCGGCAAGGACTCTGCCGCTACGGCCGGCGGAGCTTCCGGCTGATCAGCAAGCACTATCGTTATGGTTTCGCCATCAACATATTCGAATGAGAGACCGGTACCGCGCAACAGTCGACCCAGTGCTGCTTCATTGCGATAGTAACCGCGCAGTTGCATGGCAGTTCTGCCTGCGGTTAAGGCCTCAACAAAGCCGACCGACGTACCCGACTGCCGACCGAACTCAAGTAACGCACTGGTAAGCGGCTGGGACGCAATGTCGAAACGTCTAACCTCGTTTGCTGATGCCGGAGCACACTGGAAGCTGCTCGCCAGCAGAAAGACGCACACGACGATGCGTAACAGGCTCGTGGAATCGCTCACTTGGCAGACTCTCGACGCAGACTGTTTGACTCATAGCTATTGTTTGCTGGAAACGCGCGAACGAGCATACTCCCCCGGTTTCCGCCGATCGCAGGATCGTAGCTAAACTTAACACTGAACCGGACTGTGCAGAATAGATTATCGGACCGGGGCGCGCAAAGCGTGCGGACTCGAGTGAGGCGTTTTCGTCCGTAACAGTCATCCGCAGGCCTAACATCATTTGACGTGCTGCGTTGGCGCTATGTTTACCTGCCGGCAACGTCGACCAACATGCGGTAGATCATATCCGTACCTTCTGCCAAAGACTTGACCGCGACCCGCTCGTCGTTGCCGTGCATGCGTGAAAGGTCTTCCTGGTCAATCGGATAGGGATAGATGCCGTAAACCGGCACTCCGCGGTTGCGCCAGGCACCGGCATCAGTACCGGCCTGGAACAGGTAAGAGGTCACGAGTGCCTCGGGGTACTGCTGTTTGGCAGAGGCGACCAGTGCGCGGTACAAATCCGTATCTTCCGATGACGGCGCTTGTTGTGACCTTTCGTTGAGGCTTGCCAACGTTTCCTCCTGGCTGGCCGCCGCCCGACTCATGATTTCCACATTGATCGCCGGATCCGCGACAACCCGACGGATTTCTTCCACAAATGCACCCACATCGGTGCCCGGGATCAGGCGGAAGTTGACTGTTACGGATGCCGAGCCAGGAATTACGTTGCCTCGAAAGCCACCATCAATAATGACCGGCGCGATCGTATTGTGTGCAAACGCATGCAGAAGTGGGTCTTTGCTGATCTCTCGGTCGGCTTGCGCGTGTCGCGCGGCATCCGCGGTCGATAACAGGTCGGCAAAGTGGGTTTTCATCGGCTCATCCGCCGTCAGTCCCAGTGTGCGGAAAAACTGGCGGGTTGACGGAATCAATTGCACGCTGGTTTCGTACTCTGACAAGCGATGCAATGCGCCGGCCAACGCGAAAATGGCGTTGTCAGGACGTGGCATGGATGAGTGCGTGCTTTTGCCAGCGCTCGTTATCTGCAATGAAATCGAGAACTTGTCGGCGGTCGAGATACTGACATAGCGCACCTTGCTCGGGTCTTTGCGATTCTTGATGATCCAGCCGCCCTCATTCAACGCGAATTCTGCGTCGATTAGCGGCCAGTGTTTGTCTGCCAGCCAAGAGGTGCCGTATGCACCGCCTTCTTCATCGGCTTCGGCCAGAAATATTACGTCACGTGACAGTGGCACTTTGTCGCGCGCCAGCCTCAGGATTGCGGCAGCGAATACCGCAAGGCCGCCCTTGTTATCGATAGCACCACGTCCGTAGACATAGCCGTCAACGATGTCGCCACCGAACGGCGCTTGCGTCCACTTCTCAGGCTCTACACCGACGACATCGGCATGCGCTGCGAGCAAGACCGGTTTCTTCGATCCATCACCTTTCAGTCGCGCTATGAAATGTGCTTTGCCAGCTTGCGGCGTCTCAACAATATTGATCTCGAAGCCCAATGGCGCAAAACGCGTTTTCAGCAGTTCCGCCAATTCCCCTTCGTTGCCGGGCGGGTTCGACGTGTCGATCTGGATAACGTCACGCAGTAGCTCGGCTGTTGGATTGCCTTGTGCAAAGACGGTTGAAACGCTGAGTGCGCAGGTCGCAAGGGCGATTGCGATTGTTGTTATTCTCATCTGGTGGACTCCTGGACGTGGCTACGTCGTGACCACACTGCCGCAGGCAGAATGGCCCCCCCCGGTATACGGCGGGCGCCAGGAAAGCGACCACCACCTTCTAGAACAGACGAAGCGTGGCGCCAATCCCGCAAGGAATTCTTTAGTTGTTATTGATCCGGATCGCCGGGCGACGCAGAGGCGCGCGGCATGACCACGATGCCGCCATCGGAGTGCTTATTGAATGAAATCGGCAGCTGTTGTTCCAGTCGATGCAGTGTTACATCCTGCTGATCGACATTCATCGACACATTGACTGTCATCGCGGCCAGCGCCGGATCAGCAACTGTGATCGACACCGGAAAGGTTCGGTTCAGCTCATCGACCAATTCGGCCAGTGGGCGTCGTTGCAGGACAATGCGACTGTCCTGCCACGCCGTAACCTGCGAAATATCAACCTGCTCAACCTCGGAGCGGCTGCCATCCTGCCGATACGCCACTTTCTGGCCTACCTTCAGGCGTACCGCCCGACAACTCAGGCGCGAATCCGGAATAGGCGCATCAGCTGCGCCTACATCGACCCGGCCTTCGATCAGAGTAACCGCGGACTCGTTACCCATCACTGCCACGTTGAATACGGTTCCGACCGCAACAACCTGAATGCTGTTGGAACGCACTACGAAGGGCTTGTAAAAATGGCTCGCCACCTCGAACGCGGCTTCGCCGCGCTGCATGTCAATCACTCGTTGCTTCCAGCCGTAATTGACCCGCAACCGGGAGTTGCCGCGCAACGTCACAGTGCTGCCGTCGCGCAGCGAGATCTCGCGAATCTCACCCAACCCGGTTTCCACTGTGAATTCGGCTACCGGTAAGGTAATCGTGGCCGTCAGTGCGACGAACGCAAGGGCCGCTGCAATCGGCAGCCATTTCAAAGTCTGGCGAACGACCTGTCGGCCGCGTGTACGTACCGTTGGCACTATTGGCAAAGCCGAGTACTGCGCGCCTTCAGATCGATCCAGCAAGTCCTGCATACGCTTGAATGCCAACAAGTGACGGCGGTCGGCCTCCAGCCAGTCCTTAAGCGCCGAAAAATCCTCGCTGCCGAAACGGCCGGATTCAGCCCGCGTAGCCCAGTCGGCTGCCTGTTTAAACATTGCGTCGTTTGGCGCACTGATTGTCTGTTTGCTAGTCATTGCGTTATCTGATCTTTTACCTTGAAACCAGATGCCCACTCGGCACCGGGTTGAATATTGATTGCCGGCTCACGGCAACACCTTGTGTAGCTCGTAAAGTGCCCGCGCCATGTGTTTTTGCACCATGCTTTCTGACATGTTCAGTTCTTCAGCAACCTTGGCGTAGGTTTTTCCTGTATTCCGCTGCAAGCAGAATGCCTCGCGGCAGTTCTTCGGCAACTTGTCGATGGCTTGCATGGCAAGCTCAAGATCCTGTTGTGCACTGACCTGCCGCTCCGGCGTCAGGTTTGCCGATACTACGGCCTGCGCCACGTTGAGCCTGGCTGGCGAACAATCCGGGTCAAATGGCTGGATCGTGCGCCGCCGCCCTATATCGACGATCAGGTTCCTGGCCGTACGAAACAAATAGCCTTTGCCGTTCTTGATATCGTCCTGATTTTTCGCGCTCCAGACGCGCAGGAAGGTTTCCTGCACGACATCCTCTACTTCGATGTCATGTCCACGCTTGATGCCGTTGAGTTTGGATCGCACATAGCCGCGCAGGTCACCTGCCAGCTGACCGTATTGTATTGCCGAATCCTTCTCGTGGCTTTTGTCAGGCATTTCACTTTAGTTCTTAGACGCCTTGTAGCCGGATACTACCGAATTCGGCACATTGCGTCGCGTTGTAGCACCGAAGCAGCTATCTGACCGGCATTCACTCCCGCCTGGATACCCTTTTGCATTCATGACTGGAGTGCTCGTCCTCTCGCATCACTCGCCATTCATGTTGGCCCTTGTCCTGATGCACAGGCGCAACAGCTCGGCTACCTGGCTTATACGACGACCGAGTCAGCTAATCCCGCCACTCTGCATCCGACTTTCGTGATCAAGGTCGCAATGCTGGCGGGTTTCAGGGGCTACTTCGTCTGAATCTATAAGGGCCAGTTAAAAGCATGAGGTCTGCCAAACCGGCAACACTCATTGGGGTTCTCACTTGGGGGATACAAGATGATTCAGAATCACGACGAAAGGGCACTTTTGCCTGGAATATTCACCGGCGCCATACGCTATGGTGCAATCAGCCTTATGGCGCTGGGACTTACTTTTCCAGCACTGGCACAGACTCAGAATGACGAACAGATAGAAGAGGTTGTAGTTTTAGGTTCGCAGATTCGCGGAGCATCCACCAATGCGGCACTACCTGTTTCTATTATTGGGCAGGAAGAGATCGCCGCATCCGGCGCAATTTCCGCTGATGAGCTCTTCCGCTACCTGCCAGGTGTTGGCGCGGTTGGTTTCGGCGGCAACAACCAACGCTCAACGAGCTTCGGCATTAATGGCGCGCGCGGTGACGTGGCGTCAATTAACCTCCGCAGTCTCGGCGAAGGCAACACACTGGTCCTGATGAACGGTCGTCGACTCGTTGACCACCCAAGCACCCAGACCAATGAACAAACCGCGCCCGCTGTTGCGGTTAACATGAATGCCATCCCCGTGATGGGCTTGCGGAGAGTCGAAGTACTGCGTGATGGTGCATCCGCGCTGTACGGCACCGACGCGGTCGCCGGCGTTGTTAACACGGTGCTACGCAAAGATTTCGACGGCCTGGATATTTCGGCACGCTACGGTGGCGCCGATGGCTTCAGTGAGACCACCTACAACATTATCGGCGGTCTTAACTTCAACAACGATCGCACCAACATAACTGGCTCGTTCAGCCTGCACGATCGTAGCGACTTGTCAGCTGGTGATCGTGACTACGCCCGAAATAACGATGCCCGCCCGCAACTGGTCGGCACCCCATTTGAAGGCGACGCCCAATTCAATAATCGCAGCACGGTAACCCCGTGGGCCGTGTTCCGCGTGCCAGCCTCTGTTTCCGGTGTCGGACCCATAACACAGAACGGAATGCCGATTACGACCGCCAGCGGAAGTTTTCTGCTTATCCCGAATAGTCTTGGCGGTTGCACAACAACGCTGGCTGCCTCGCCATCGGATACCTGCATCACCGATGCGACCTCGGCCCCGGTCGACCTGCGCTACAACGCGAATACAGAAAGGACCATCATGCCTGGCGTGGAGCGGCGTACTTTCTTCGGTACCGTCAACCACACGTTCGACAACGATTTCGAGCTCTATTCGGAGCTCGGCGTGTACAGCGCAGACAGCTTCTACAATCGCGCCGATGGTGGTGGTGGCCCTTTGAGCACACAGCCGATTGACATTCCCGCATCCAACTACTGGAACCCGTTCGGACCCGTCAACTTCTCTGATGGCTCAGTGAACCCGAACCGCTTGCCGGGCCTCGACCCGGCTCAGATACCGGTTGAAGGCGTTGCCCTTCCTTATGTTTCCGGGGAAGGTGGCCAGCATCGCATCCTCGAACGTGGCGGACCGTATGTAAATGTCAGCGATCAGAGCTACCGCGTTTTGCAAGGTTTGCGTGGTCAATGGCGCGAATGGGATTTCGACACGGCATATCTATTCTCGGAGGCCGAGACAACTGACCGCACAAGCAACCGCCTGGACCTCAACCTGTTCATGCGCCAGCTCGCCCTCGAAACACCGGATGCGTACAACCCATGGACTGGTGGCGGCACCTATGTCGACAACTTCTACGACAACTCGCTGAACCCGGCAAGCGCCTCCGATCCGTTCTATATCTCGGTCGATCGCCGCGGCAAGACTCGCCTGTCACTGGCGGACTTCAAGATCTCGAATGGTTCGATCATGGATCTGCCTGCAGGTGGCCTGGGCTTTGCAACCGGCATCGAGTTTCGCCGGCATACGTATGAAGATGATCGCGATCCACGCCTGGACGGCACCGCACCGCTGGATAACTTTGTACGCGGCATTCAATATCCCAGCAGCGTTATGGGCTCCAGCGATACGCCTGACACGGTTGGCGCTCGCAAGGTGTTTTCATTATTCGCCGAGCTGGCAGTGCCGCTGGTTTCGCCGGAGATGAACATACCGCTGGTGAAAAGCCTCGACGTGCAATTGGCCGCGCGCTACGAAGACTTCAGCGATATTGGTGACGTTACAAGACCGAGAATCGCGCTGTCCTGGTTCCTGATGGACTCTTTGCACTTCCGCGCGTCCTATTCGGAAGGCTTCAAAGCGCCGAACCTGGCGCAGATAAGCGAGCCGGTAATTTCCCGCCAGGTACAGGGCGAGGATATCTACTACTGTCAGGCTCAGGTCAACCGCGGCATTGCACCGAACCTCGGCGCCTGCGTCACAACCGGTGTCGGCAATGAATACATCACCTCGGTGGAGCGGCTTACGTCCGGTTCGAAGCTACTGAGCCCGGAGGAATCGGAAAGCCTTTCATTCGGCTTTGTCTTCCAGCCTGAATTTATCAATAACCTTACCGTTAGCGTTGATTACTGGGACATCGATCAAACCGGAATTATCGGTATTTTCGGTACGCCGAATCATCTCGCGCTGGATTGGGCTTTACGCATCAACGGCATGGCACCGAACCCAGACGTAATACGTGCGGCCCCAACGCCGGACAACATTGCATACTTTGCAGGCTCGGGCCTCGATCCGGTAGGCCAGGTACTAAAAACCAATGTGCCGTACTTTAATCTTGAAGACCGGCAGTCTGCTGGTCTCGATATCTCGGTTATGTACGATCTGGATACTGCCAATCTCGGCAATTTCGCATTTGGTCTGAATGCCGCGAAACTGATTGAAACCTTCCAGAGCGCATCCGGCCCGTCCGATTTCATCAATGCCCAGAACAACCCGGCGGTGACAGTGACGGCTGGCGGCGACCTGATCGAACAAAACCAGCGTCCGGAATGGAAAGGCAGCGGCTACGTCAAGTGGACGCACCAGAACTTTGGCGGCGGCCTGTTCGTCAATCACGTTGGCGGCTTTGACGATACTTCTGCGCTGAATGATGTCAGCAATGAACCATGGCGTGTTGATAGCTGGACCATTGTTAATATTAACGGCGATTACCGCTTCAGCCTGGGCGCATTCAAGGACAGCATGATACGGGTCGGTATCAACAACCTGTTTGACGAAGACCCACCGCTGGCCGATGAAAACTTCAACTACCAGGCCGATATGCATAACCCGTTCGGGCAATATGCCTACATCAATCTGACCCTCGGCCTTTCGCGTTGATTGCGGAATGACACCAGAGAAAAGAAAAGCATATTGGCGAGCGAACCTTCGTTTGCTCGCCGGTTGCATGCTCGTCTGGTTTGTCGTGTCCTACGGATTCGGCATCCTCCTGGTCGACCCGATGAACTCGATACGTATCGGGGGATTCGGGCTCGGCTTCTGGTTTGCTCAACAGGGATCCATCTATGTGTTTGTTTGCCTCATATTTTTCTACGCGTGGCGCATGAATAAGCTCGATCGGCAATACAACGTAGACGAACAATGAGCCTGCAGACATTGACGTACCTGGTGGTAGGCGCCAGTTTTGCGTTGTACATAGGCATTGCAGTCTGGTCGCGGGCGAAGAATACCCGCGACTTTTATGTAGCAGGCAAAGGCGTGTCGCCGCTGGCAAACGGCATGGCGACAGCTGCCGACTGGATGAGTGCGGCCTCGTTTATTTCGATGGCCGGCATTATCGCCTTCCAGGGCTATGACGGATCGGTCTACCTCATGGGCTGGACCGGCGGTTACGTACTGCTCGCATTGTTCCTCGCGCCCTATCTCCGCAAGTTTGGCAAGTTCACCGTTCCGGAGTTTATCGCGGAGCGCTATTACTCAAAGACGGCACGCGTGGTCGCAGTCATTTGCCTGATCTTCGTGTCGTTCACTTATGTTGCCGGACAGATGCGCGGTGTCGGTATCGTGTTCTCCCGCTTCCTGGAAGTCGAAGTAACAATGGGCCTGGTCATCGGCATGGGCATCGTCTTTATCTATGCCGTGCTCGGAGGCATGAAAGGTATTACCTACACCCAGGTAGCGCAGTATTGCGTGCTGATCTTTGCCTACACTGTTCCGGCCGTTTTCATAGCATTGCAGATTACTGACAACCCGATACCACAGCTTGCGTTTGGCGCCGACATTAGCGGCAGCAATGTAAGCTTGCTCGACAAACTCAATGAAATAGTGGTTGACCTGGGCTTCAGCCAGTACACGAACGGCACCAAAAGTACGATTGATATTTTCTGTATTACGCTTGCACTGATGGTCGGTACCGCGGGCCTGCCGCACGTACTGGTGCGGTTCTTTACCGTACCCAAGGTACGCGACGCGCGACTCTCCGCGGGCTACGCGTTAATGTTCATTGCGATTCTTTACACAACCGCGCCAGCTGTCGGCGCAATGGCCCGCTATAACCTGCTGACGACGGTGCAGCCAGGTGAGATCGGCAGTGTTGACGGCAACCTCAAGTTCGCGGAACGGCCGGAGTGGTTCAATACCTGGCAAGCGACCGGTCTGATCTCGTTTGACGATAAGAACGGCGACGGACGAGTACAGTATTACAACGACGCTAATCCGGAATTCGAAAAGCTGGCGAACAGCTACGGCTGGCGTGGCAATGAACTGGAGGTCGATCGCGACATCATCGTATTGGCCAACCCGGAGATCGCGCAGCTACCCGATTGGATCATTGCACTGGTAGCAGCAGGCGGAATCGCCGCGGCGTTGTCGACGGCGGCCGGCTTGCTGTTGGTCATTTCGGCCGCTATTTCACATGACCTGATCAAGGGCATAGTTGCTCCCGATATTTCTGAGAAGAACGAACTGCTCGCCGGGCGGATCGCAGCTGCAGTGGCGATCATGGTCGCCGGATACCTGGGTTTTGACCCACCGGGCTGGGTGGCACAAGTCGTCGCATTTGCCTTCGGTTTGGCGGCGGCATCGCTGTTTCCGGCGATCCTGCTCGGCATTTTCGACAAACGCGCAAACAAAGAAGGTGCGATAGCAGGAATGTTGGTCGGCCTCGTGTTCACCTATGCCTATATCGAGTTTTTTAAGGGCCTGTTCCTGAAATGGGCCGGCGCGCCCTGGGGCGAGAACACGGTCGAACATTGGTTCCTCGGCATATCACCGGAAGGTATCGGGGTGGTTGGCATGCTGTTGAATTTCTCAGTGGCATTCGTGGTCAGCCGACTGACGCCGGCACCCGGCGCAGATATCCAGGCGATGGTGGAGAATATCCGGGTACCACGGGCCGAGTAGACTTGCGGAGAATTGGACTGGCAAGTTCTCCAGGCGCACCTGGTCTTCGGCGACAAGATTATCCGGTGGTCGGTGAACACGGTAACGGATCAATACAAGACCGCCGCGAGTACCTGTAGAAATCCGTCTGCAGGCGATGGCCTGTTACCACTATTTGCTCGCCATTGTGCTCAGCCGCAAGCTCGCGCGGCAACTGTCAAATCACTTCCGCCAAGTAACTCTTATACGCTGGAAACTCCTTCGAAGCCCGCCGTGCGTATGTCCATAGCACCAGCGAGAATGCATGAGTAATCTCGGCACGCGCAGTTTGGCGCCTCCGGCACAGCCACAATCGACGGCGACGACCCGGCTATCTTGCTAGTATGAGTCTGGCTGACACAGGAAAAAGCGCCAACGATCAGCTTCAGGCTGGTCCAAAAAACTGGGAAAGAACCAGATGGGCAAAGAAAAGACTACCGGGGTCGCTCGAACCGAACTGACCAGCAAGGGAAGCCGACGCGTCAACGAAATTCTCGGGGCGGCGTCTGCGATACTCGTCCAACACGGTTTTCGAGCGGTAAACAAGCGCAGCGTAGCAAGCTGGCTCGGCATAAGTGACGGCAATGTTAGTTACTATTTTCCGACAAAAAAGTCCTTGTGGCTCGCGGTCATCGACTATGAACTCGCTGAGTACTATCGACGACACCATCCGGAGTCGAATATTCCCGACGATGATCCACAGGCCGCGTTCGACGACTACGTCGGCCGTTGGATTGACGAGTACCAGGATCCGACAGTGCGAATATTTTTCTCGCAAATCATTACCGTCGCCGAATCCAGCAGCCGCATCGCTGCCAAACGTGACGAGATTTATGAGGCGTTTGTAAAAACAATGCTGGGTCTTGCACGCCGCCTGGAGCCTAAAGTCCGGCGACCGGAACTGGAACAGCGTGTGCTGACCGCAATTGCTGTTCTCGAGGGCCTGCACGCGGTTTCGGCGTTCCGGCCGACGCTGTTTGCCGATGATTCACGATACAAGTTGCGTATCGTTTCGCTCGTCAACGCAATTGTGCGTGGTGAAGCGGCCTGAAGGCTGCCGTTCGCGGAATCTAACAACCTGGAAGACGTTCCTCCTTGCCAGGGTTGCTAGCTGTGCAGGCAATACCAGAGTTCAATTGCGGCTGTGTGTTTGAATCTGCATGCACGAAATATGAGATGACGCTACTCAGCGCATTGCGCCAACTAGACGACATCGAAAGCAATCACAGATTGAATCGAGGCCAGACGGTCGTACTGGCGCATCACCAATAAGCGTCGACCACTAAGCCGTCTGAATCTGCTCGTTAACCGCGCGATCAGCGGCATCAACCGCACCGTTAACATACGCGTATGCGGACGCATCCGAGTTGGCAATCGAAATTCGCCCGATTTGCGCGCGGCCAGCGATATGCGGACCGTTCTTCGGAGTAAAGCCCTCCGGGTCGCACAGATCATTGTATTCATAAGCGTAACCGTGCGGCCATCGATTGACGGTTATCGCGGCAATGTCGCGCTCCGCATCGAATCCACCCGGTGCCAGCGCACCGGACATTTTGGCAACAATGTCTTTTTCAAAATCATCGAACGTCAGCTCGTAAAGTTGGCGACGGCCGGCAAGATGTTGTTCGCGCGCACACAGACCTTTATCAGGCATAGACGGCACCCAGGAGCCATGCAGGATTGTCGGTTGCTCCGGGTTCTGCGTGTACTTGTAATCACCCATGCTGACCGGAAAATCCAGGCCAAACGAGTACATGTATTTCGACTGTGGAATGTACACGCTGCTGTAACCCATCTCCGCCAATGCTTTCCAGTTACGCACCGCAATTGAGGTGTACACCAGCGGCACTTTTTCGGCGTAGCCGATAGCTTCTTTCTGCGCCGCCGGCACTTCGCTGCAAATATGCGGCAGCATCGCGTTGTAACCGGCGAAGACTACGTGTTTCGCGCGAACGCGATAGACGTCGCCGTTGTTTACATAGGTCACGTCTACATGCTTTTGATCGGGCGTATGGCTTAGGCTTACTGCCGTGCTGTTCAGGCGGATACGTGTTGGCCGACCTCTGCGATCCAGCAGGCTGTAGTCGACCTGCGAGGTAACCAGGTCCTCCATCGTGCTGCCGGGCACGGCCTCGGGCAGCAAGCTGCGAACGATAGAACGCGCCACGCCGGCATTGCCATCCGGAAAATGAAAAATGTACGGCTCGTCACGTTCGTGGCCCTCTTCGTCGAGCTCGCCGATACCCATATGCTGCACCCCCGGCATTCCCGAGCGGTAGGCTTCGAGCGCGGACAGCGAATCCCAACCAACACCCCAGAGGCCAAGAATGGTGTCGCGCAGCATGTCGCTTACTTCGCGAGTAACATTGACGTACTCACGCAGGTATTTGGTGTAGGCGATGCTCCTCAGGAAATCGATCTTCTCGCTACGACTAAGCTCGGGCCGATGATCAATCTCGTCACGCAACAGGCTCAGCAACGCAGCTTTGGATTCGTCCGAGATCGGGTACTGTGCAACGATTGCGTCGAGCTTCGCGGGATCGCCACGGAAGCCGCCACGGAACACGCTTGGCGCCGTGACGTCACGCCCGTAGACGTCAGAACTGAAGTACATTGCCCGGCCAAGGTCCCGGCTCGTCATGTAATCCTGGTCGAAGTAGTCGTAGAAGCGTTCGGTGACGATGCCGACGTCTTTCAACATCTGACTGGACGCCGCCGAGAAATTTCCCGGGCCATCGATCGATTGGCTCCCGCCGTAACCGATCAAGGTCCGGCCATCGACTTCGAACTCGTTGCGTTTGGCGTGACCGCCGAAATCGTCGTGGTTGTCGAGTACCAGCACGCTTTTGTCCGCACCCGCGCGCTGATGATAAAAAAGTGCCGAAGACAGCCCGCTGATGCCGCCACCGACAACGATCATGTCGTAGACATCGTCGGTCTGGCGTTTCGGCGTTGGATATTTGTGCCCGGCCCAGCCAACGGCATGCGACACCTCGAACGAACCGGCATGACTTCCACGCATGCCTGTCTCGAGTGGCGGGTAGTAATCGGCAGGTAGCTGCGCAGCAAGCAGGTCCATGGGTGACAGTGTGCTGCCAGCCGCGGTAGCCAGGGCGACGCCGTTGAGGAAATCCCGGCGAGTAATATCTAGTCTGGAAGACATACGTGTTCTCTATGCGAGTGCAAGTAAGTAGTTACGGCCGTTACCCCGTTAGTAGCTCCGACACCGCACGGTGTGCCTGATCGATTGCAACATCGGTGTAGGCGCCACCGCCGCTGTCCGAGTTCGCAATAGCGATGGCCCCGGCGCGGGCGCGTGCCGTCAGCAATGGCAGCCCTTCGTCAGGATCTACGAGCGAGTTGTATTCGGGTGCATAGCCGTGCGGCCAACGGTTCACGGCGATGCCGGCGATGTCGTTCGCAGCATCAAAGCCGCCCGAACCTAGCGCTCGATTCATTTGACTGCGGATATTGCGTTCGAATGTTGAAAATGGCGTGGCGAGCAGCTCCTCACGACCGGCCTTATGTTGTTCTCGTTCGCTAAGACCAGGCTTTGCCGGTGCACGGGTCATATGCACCATGACCGGTTCGTCCGGTGTTTTCGCGCTATGGTAATCGCCGATGTCCATGGCGGAATCCAGACTGAAACTTGAGTGGTAGCCGCCGGGGCAGCGGACACGTGACACGCCCAGTTTCGCAAACGCCCGCCAGTTCGTAAGCGCAACAGACGTATAGACCAGCGGCGTTTTCACAAGGTAGTGCAACGCATTCTTCTGCTTCTCCGGCAGTTCCGGGCAGATGAACGGAATCATCATATTCCAGCAGGCCAGCACGCTGTGTTTAGCCCTTACAGAGTACGCTTTGCCGTCACGCAGGTAGGTGACCTTCACGCCACCGTCCTTCGTGTTCAGCGCGTGCGCTACTGTGCTTGAAAGTCGGATGCGTACAGGATTGCCCGCGCTGTCCAGCTTCGCGTAATTAACTTCTGCAGCGACTGAGTCCTCTACCGTCCTGCCCGGCACTGCCTCGGGAATCAGGTCGCGCACCAGCAGGCGTGCAATCGATGCGTTGCCGTCGGGAAAAGCGTAGTGGTAGGAACCACCCGTTTCGAGCTCTTTGCCCGGCGTATAGCCCATGCGTGCCGTCGCGGTACGTGGCAGCTTCAGGCCGGCAAAGCCGGGCAAGCCGACGCCCCAGCAATCGAGCGCAGAAACAGCATCGACCCCGCAACCCCAGAGGCCATCAGTGTGGTGAAGATAATAAGGCATCACGGCTGGATCGGCTTTTACGACGTTCAGCAAGAAGTCGGCGTAACTGATGCGCGACAGGCGATCCTTTTTCTCGTCAGCAGACAGTCCGGGCATGTAGTCAGTGCTGCCGGTTTCAATTTCCAGAATGGCTTTGCGAACGGATTCATTCAGCGGCGCCTGTGCCAGAAATCTTGCCATCTCGTCCGCCGATGGTTGGCGACCGCCAGGTTGCGGAACGAGCTTGTCGGCGCCGAAGGTTTCCTGGTCGAAGAAGACGCCCGAGCCCAGATTGTATTGCTTGTATGCGTCCTGATCGTAAGTGGCTTTGGCCAGCTCATCAGGATAAATGCCGAGATGCTTTAGCAGTCCGTCAGCGACAGAACTGTAGGGAGTCGGGCTGGAAATTCCGACGGTTCCGCCGTTCATGAGCAGGAGTTTGCCGTCGACATGGAATTCATTGCGTTTGGCGTGGCCGCCAAAATCGTCATGATTGTCCAGTATGAGAATCTTTGCGCCGGCGCCCGCCGCCTTGCGATAGAAGTGCGCGGCAGCCAGCCCGCTGATGCCACCACCAGCCACTATCAGGTCAAAGCGCTCGCCGGTAGCCTCGGCATCGGCAATTAGGTTCGGGTTATCCCGAACTGCGTGAGCACCCTCGAACGATCCCGGATGGCTGCCACGCATGCCGGTCCGGGTGGGTGGATAGTAGTTGGGCTGATCCTGCGCCGCGATTGCGGCGCCCGGACCTGCAGCGAACACCAGCCCCGGCATCCCGCCCCCTGCGGCGGTCGCGGCCAGCGTAAACGCCGCGCCCTGCAGGAAGTCGCGGCGCTCGATGGACCTGCCCATGCCGAGCTCACGATCTGTAGAGGCGCCGCTCTTGCTTTTGTGTTTCACGGCAGCCTCTTTAAGCAGGGCCGGTATTAACCTCCCCAGCTCTTCCAGAAACGCAGACCGGCTTCGCGAGGTCTGGCAATGTAGAGCGAGCTTTGATGGGGTCGACCTTCTACGCTCTGTGCCACTCCCCATTCGAACGAACCGGTTCCAGTCGTGTACACCGCGCGCTCATCGGTCAGGTTGTTAATGAACAGGTTGACGCCCCAGTCATCGCCCTCAATGCCGAAACGCAAATCGCCGATTACGTAGGATGGGGACTTGAACTGCGGATTCGGATCATCCAAACCTCTTGGATCCAGAATAGTCAGGCTGTCGCCAGTGAACGACCATTGTGTGCGAACCGTGAATTCGGTACCGCCGAACATCTGCGTCGGCCTTCTGTAACCGACCCACCCGGAAGCTTTCGAGCTTGGCACCAGCGGCAAACGCAAGCCCGCGATCAGGTCTGGATCGCCGTCACCGGTCAGGTCCTGATCGGTATCCGTTTCGGCCTCCATCCACTCGTAATTCATACCGAGGTTCCAGTTGTCGCCCAACGCGTAGTCCACTTCGAAGTTGATACCATCGATGTGCGCGTTGCCTGCATTTGCGATCAGGTTTTGGTACGGCTGACCACAGACACCCGGAATACTCAGTTCGAAATCGGGGACACCATTAACTTCACAAGGCGGATCGGTAGGATCGACCAAGCTGAGCTGATATTTGTCCCAGACCATGTGGTAGGCGGTCACGTTAAAGCGCCCGCGACCCTCACCAAAGGTGGATTTGTAGCCCATCTCGTAGTTGTCCATGATGTCCGACTCGTACGCCTTGGGGAAAAACGGTTCGCCGCGGATGTTGTTCACACCGCCCTGGCGAAGGCCTCGCGTATACAAGCCATAGATCATCTTGCCGTCGTCAAACATGTAATTCAGGCTGATCTTGGGAATAAATTGTGTCTCGCCGCCGGACACTGATGGCGGCTGGCCATTGTTCGCAACCCGGTATTCGCGGTCGCCGGAAGTTGTGTCCGGTTCGCCGGAAAGGTTCGGTCCGCCCGGATGATTAACGAAAGTCCTGCGTTCGTTTGACCGATCGAAATAACGCCCACCGACTGTCAGGTCCCACTCGTCGTTGATATGCCAGGTCGTTTCGCCAAACACTGCTGTTTGTTCCCAGTCAGTGTGGCCGCCGGAGTACCAGTGGGCTTCTGCATCCGGGTAAGTGGTCGGCGTACCGTAGTAGTTCGACCAATACATTTCCCAGTACTGTAACGATACCGAGTCCTGATACGTGAGCGTATCGCCGTTGCCGCCGGTGGTTGGCGCCGCAAACGCCGTGCCCGTCAGGACGCCGTTGCCGCTTTCTTCCCGGTACAAACCGACTATCCAGTCGAAGGTCTCGCCTTCGCTGGACATGCGAATTTCTGCCGTCAGCTTGTCGTCATCCGATTTGCCTGCCCCTTTGGTCAGGTAATCGCCGTCCACTGTCGTGCCCTGGCAGTAAACCGGGAATAACACCAGATAGCCTGTTTCCGGATTCGTCCAGTAGTAAGGCATCGCTGCATTCGGCAAATACTCTGAATCGTGACAGTACTGGGCAGCCCAGTAGTGAGCGTAGTTGGTATTGTCAAACTGCGATTCGGCGGTCCGCTCGTAATACGAAACGGCTGCGACCAGTTGTGCAAAACCGAGATCTCCATCGACCTTCACCGAAGCCATATTGAAGTCTTCTTTGCGCCACTCGTTGTGAAAACGAACGACCTGCAAATCGCCGACAAAGGGATCGTAGTAGTTTTCGGAGCCGGAATCGGTGCTCTGGTGGTGATAGGACAGAGTGGTTGACCACTTGTCACTCATATTCCACAACAGGTGGATACGAGCGCCCGCGACATCCGCATCATTCCAGCGATCTTCTACCGACGCACTGTTGTCCAGGGTGCCCCAGCCGGCTGGCGCCTTGTTTTCGCCGTTAAAACCATAGGAATCTCCGGTGTGGCCCGGAACATTGTCGATAAAACCGCCATCGTGATCACTGTAGCCGACCACGCGCATGGCGAGCTTGTCGTCAACCAGCGGAACGTTGAACATCAACGAACTGCGGTAACTGACATCGCTCTGGCTGCCGCCACGCAATTCGCTGTCGAACATCGCCTCGAATTCGTTCACTACCGGCTGGTTGGTAACGATGCGCAATGTGCCTGCCTGCGCATCTGATCCGTACAACGTCCCCTGCGGACCGGATAGCGCCTCTATGCGAGCAATATCCACCGCTCGAATATTCGGCTGTGAACCGGTCTGGGTGACGGAGATTTCATCCAGGTACACCGATGAAGTCGACTGACCAATGAAACTGGGGCCCGTGATAGCACCACGAAACACCACCACGCTAGACCCTGCTCCGTATGAGACGACGTTGATCGACGGTACGAAGCGGGAATAGTCCTCCATGCCTTTCGCGCCCATCCGCGCCAGTGATTCCTGCGAGATGGCCTGGATGGCTGAGGGGATATCCTGTGCCGACTCCGTACGCTTACGTGCCGTTACAGTAATTTCTTCCAGGACATTCGCCTTACTGGCGGCATCCTGTGCTTCGGCGGACTGAGCAGGACAAAGCGCGGCCGTTACGGCAGCGGCGACCGGTGTGAGCGCTACTAGTTTGTGTGAACTATGCATTAATGGTTTCCCCCGAAAGCAGAAATTCTTGCGCCAGCAAAACCGGCCGATCTATAGTCGTAGCCCAAATGGGCAATTTATGTTTGCCTTATCATAGGTACGTACAGGGAACAAATCAAACCTGTGATAGCTGTTTCTTCTCCTGTAATTTTTCAGCATACGGTTTCATTTTCTTTAATTCGGATTTGTTATCCATTAACTCAGTGAATCTGATCATTTAACTTCATGTTAACCGTGGAAATAATTCACTTGGGAAGCGCTTCAACCAGGCGCTTGCGACGAATGCGGTTCGACATTTTCGTAACGGCTGGCATGTGACAGAGAACAAACTGCAAATGGGCCTGACGGTGAGCAACTACCAGTGCGCCCGAGTTGACACTGCCACGATCGAAACTGCAGTGTCCGGACTACACAGCAACTCAACAGGAATTCAAAAATGACACGCACCATCCCTATTCTGTTCGCCCTCATTGCGCTCATTGCCCTGCCTGCCTTTGTCTATGCGGCAGAACCGGAAGACGAGATCCGCGCATTGGTGGTCGAATTCAATGACGCCTACCTGCAGAACGAACTCGACAAATATTTCGATTTCTACGCCGACGACGCAACGTTGTGGTTCAACTCCGGTCGGAGTGCGCTGACAGCTTATCGAAATAGCTGGCACAAGCTGATCGATTCCGGCGGCGGTGTCCGCAAGAATACGCTCTCAGATATCCAGATACAGATGGGCCCTGGCGGCGAGACCGCGATTGCTACGTACCTGGTCGAAGTTGAAACGGAGTATCCGGGCAACAAACTCAGCAGCCAGAAAGCACATGAAACCGATGTCTGGTTCAGGACAGCCGATGGCTGGCGCATTTCTCATGTCCACTACACGTCGCACGACGACGAAGAATAACGCTCAATGACTGTCATGCTGGAACACGCAACCTGAGTAACGCATGAATATCGATACGCCACTTCGCGAGCTGGGTAGCTTCGACTCCAGCGCACTACGGGCAGCAATTCTCAGCCAGGACGATGGTGCGTGGAACGAGGACCGATACCGGCAGGAAGAATTTGAAGTTCATCATGCGACCCAGTCGATCGTCGCGTTATTCGTCAACCTTGATCGCTGGCCCGAACTGGTAGTAAGCAAGGAACCGGGGTGGCCACGCCTCGCGGAAACGGCATTGCCGCTGATGAATCAGATCATTGCAAAGCACTATCCGCCCGGTGGCACCGTAATTCGTGCGATGGCGGCAAAACTACTTGCTGGCAGCGTCATAAGCCCGCATTTCGACAAACACCCCTCGTTTCATATTGGCCATCGAATTCATGTACCGATTACCACCAATCCCAGGGTGCGGTTCATGCTTGATGGGCGGCCGTACAAGTTTGAAGTTGGCCAGGCCTACGAGATAAACAACCAGAAGACCCACTCCGTTATGAACAAGGGGTCGGAAGATCGAATCACGTTTATTTTTGACTATGTACCGGCGGATCAGATTGCCGCCGGAAGCAGCGGCTAGGCAGCCACACGGCTCAGAATAGTGCTCTGAACTTGTCGATCTATAATACGGGTGCCAGCACAGCCCGAAGCTCATCAAGATACGGATCGTAGTGCCGCCAGAAATCCAGCCCGCTGGTATAGAGTGGTTCTCGCACCTGCTCGGCGCTTGCGGTGTTGACGGCGCGTCGACTCTTGTGAAATTCGATACACGAGGATTCGAACGGCAGATCGCAGAACTCCAGTAGTCGGCGAACCTGTCCATCCAGGTCAGCTACAACGTCTTCATACTGCACACGCAGTACGTTCCCGGGCAACACGTCGTCCCAATGCGCCATGATGTCGACATATTGCAAATAATACTCACCCAATTCGTTCAAATCGTAGGACTGATTTTTGCCCTGCGCGAATAGCTGGCGATAGTTGGCAACACAGGTTGCCAACGGATTGCGACGCGCATCGATAATCTTCGCATGCGGCAATATGCTGTGGATAAAGCCTGCGTGCGGAAAGTTCGCTGGCATTTTGTCGGTAAAAGACCGGCATTCGTCGCCACAATGATTCGCGGCACTGTACAGATAGCTGCGACCGAGACCGGTCAGTTCGTCGCCGCCCAGTTGCTGCATAACCTCGGTGTAGTGCGGGCCACCCGGCTTTTTCGCAGCAAGGGTGGATGTAAGCGTGATGATGGTGGGCAGTTCGCCGCAACCTTCTATCTGGCTGTGTCTCGATAGAATCTGCTCAATCAGCGTTGATCCGGAGCGCGGCATGCCGAGAATAAAAATCGGCGTCTGATCAGTTGGCATTGTTGCTGCACGTCCTGATAAAAAGGAACGTGAAAATGTTTCTTTGATCCGCTGGTTGTCGTGTTTGAACTTGGCGGGGTCATAACTCACTAATCGGCGCTTGGCCGCATTCCCGAGTAGGTACTGCTGCCATGCCGCGTCGTACTGTTCGCGATTCTCGGACGCTCTCGCCAGGGCGAAGTGAAACCCGACTTCCGATTCCGGGTCGGTGACGCCGGCATCAAGCTGTTGCTGCATCAGCAGACTGTCTTCGTCGCTCGCGACGTAGCCGTGCAGGCTCGCCAGGTACCACCATGCAGTTCCGATCTCAGGATGGACCCTGGTGCAACGTGCGTAACTTTCCCTCGCCTCATCAGTGCGGCCCGCCATGCGCAACATATGGCCGCGACCAATAAGCGCGGCCGGGTGATCGGGTGACTGGGCCAGGCAGTTGTCATAGGCCAGGAGTGCGTTATCCGTTTGGCCCACGATGCCCAGCATATTGCCGAGATAGGATTGAATTTCCGGGTTGTCGGGCGCAAGGCGCGCCGCGGCCTGAAGTTCTTCAATCGCCTCCGGATAGCGACCGCGATCGCGAAGAAACTTGCCCAGTTCGAATATCGCGTCGACTCGACCCGGTGAAAGCTTGGCGATCCGTTTCAGGTAGCCCTCCGCAACCGCGAAACGCTCATCGTCGGTCGCGGCTTTTGCAAGAGCGCGCAACGCATCCGTGTTCTCAGGTTCGCGCTGCAAAATGACATCACAGACCTGCTCAGACTCCGCTATCTCGCCCTTCGCTCGCAAGGTCTCCGCCTCGCGTAGCAGGTTCGCGATGGACATATATTGACGCATTGTAGTCCGCAGTTGGTTGGCCTCATCAGAGTGACCCGCGCGTTGCAGTGCAATGCCGAGACCCTGCAATGCGGAAGCTTGCTTCGGGTTTAGCGCTATTGCTTTACGAAATAGTTGAATCGCGCCATCGTTATCGTGACGTGTGAGATGCAAGGCAGCGAGGTCTTCATAAGGCTTGGCAAATGCGGGTTCGATCTTGATCGCCAGGCGCAATTGTTTCTCCGCCTCGTCGGTTTCGCCTTTGCTTGCGAGAATCGCGCCCAGCATTGCGATCAGGTTGACGTCGTTTTCCCAGCTAGTAAGCGCTTGCCGACATTTGAGTTCTGCCGCGTCGCCATTGTTCTCCTGCATCAGGCGAACGACCTGGTTGAGAATGCTACGCACGTCTTCAGCCATGCAGGTCCACCGCGTCGATCACTGCGGGGATCGCAGACAGATCCCGCGCAGCCATGATGTTGACGCCGGCAATTCCCGGGATGTCGCTCATCGCCTTTATTGTTTCCGCACAAATCAGTATCCCTTCCGCGCGCGGGTCTTTCGAACCTTCCAGCCGCTTAACCAGGCCGTCTGGCACCATCGCGTTCGGTCGGTTCTCGCGTATCCAGACTGCCTCCTCTGTTGATCCAAACACTGCGACAGCTCCGATAACACTGGTTTGGGTAATGAGTTTGTTCGCCACCATGTAGCCGAGATAGTGAGACAACAGCGGGATATCCATACAAATATGGGTCTGAACAAACTGCGCACCAGCCGCAATTTTCGCGCGCAGTTTCTTCGCGCCCCAGTCGGGCTTCGGCACTACGGGTGTAACGATGCCGCCAACGTAGAAGTCCGGGCTGTGTACGAGGTCTTCGTCGAGTTTGATCGTCGTTGCGGTACGAATCAGATCGGCCGCCGTTAAATCCATCACCGGTTTGGGTTTTGGCTTGAAGCCGTCAGGCGCGCGCTCACCCGCCACGAGCAACAAGCTGCTTACTCCTATGGCTGCCGCACCCAGCAAATCACTCATCAACGCAATGCGATTGCGATTGCGGCTCGACAACTGGACGATAGGGTCAACGCCGTAATCCAGCAATATGCTTGCCGCCGCGATGGTCGACATATGCAACTGACCGAATTGATTGTCGGTGAGGAGGATGCCGTCCACCGCGTTCTTCAGGACGTCGGCCTGGCGTCGAACGGCCTCTGCATCGGTCTCTGGACGCAAATAGATTTGCGCAGCGATTGCGAAGTCTTTTTCTCTGACGGCGTTCTTGAATGTCTTCAATTTTGTACTTTGTCGCAGTCCGTTAGATATGTTTCCAAGACATGCGAGGTAATGTGCGGTGATCGGAAAACGCAGTGTACACACTAGTCGAAAGTCCCGTTGCCCTGCATTTCGACAGCATTGCAATACGTTATCGCACCGTCCAGGACTGTTTCAACATATTGCCAGCGCGCTGCCAACTGTACGCCAAAGCCGGCTCCCAGCCGGGTCTGGCGCTCACACGAAAGTTGTGCTGAAGTCGCGCGATGAGTCAGAACGAAGAACTTGCCGCGGCAATATCGCAACTCCGTTCAGGAAATTTCCCTGAAGTCATCCGTCTTTGTGATCAGAGTCTCGCGAAGTATCCGGGCGATGTAAATTTCCTGTGTCTCGCCGGACAAGCCTGTATTTCGCAGAAGAGGTTCGATAGCGCCGAAGAATATATCGATGAGGCGATTCGCGTAGCTCCGGACTTCGCAGCGGCATTTGAGACTCATGGTGACCTCATGCTGGTCAAAGGTCGTCGCGGAGAAGCACGCACCTCGTACGAGACGGCCGTGCGTCTTGATCCAACCCGCAACCTCACGCACCAGAAACTTGATCGGGTAAAGCAGCTTGAAAATGAAGCTGCGACAAACCAGGCCGCGTCGAAAACTGCGAAACGTGGGATTTTCGCTGATGACATCAAGAGTGCAGCAGAATTCGAAGCTAAGGGTGACCTGCAATCCGCGGAAATGATTTACCGCAACATCCTCACCCGGGAACCGAATAATGTTGAGGTGGCCCGGCTGCTGGCAGGCATTGCGGCGCAGCACAAGCGTTACCGTGATGCCGAGGTATTCCTCAAAAAGGTACTGGACATCGCACCGGACCACGCGCGCGCATGGCTCGACCTTGCCAACGTACAGCGGGAAATGGAGAAATTCGACGACGCCGTTGAAAGTGCCCGGCAAGTGTTGCGGCTGGCGCCCGACAAAGCTGATTCGTACATGGCCTATGCCGGCGCCGTCGGCATGACCGGCGCACATGAAGAGGCTATAGCGGCATATAAGAGTGCAATCGCCATGGCGCCTGAGAAGGCGGGCGCTATGTGCGCAATGGCGCATCATGAAAAGACTATCGGTCACCAGGCCGAAGCAATCGCAAGCTATCGACGCGCCATCGCAGTCAAACCGGATCACGCGGAAGCGTACTGGAGCCTGGCGAACCTGAAGACCTTTCGTTTTGAAGATGGGGAAGTTCTCGCAATGAAGGAATTGTTGCGTGACGATTCGTTGCCGGATGTTTCGCGCGCGCAACTGCACAACGCGCTCGGCCTGGAACTGGAATCGCGCAAAGACTATTCCGGTGCATTCCAGAACTTTGCAGATTGCAATGCGATTCGGCGCCTCAGCGAGGTCTACGACCCCGTTGAAACCGAGACCACCTGCGATCGGATCATTGAGCTGTTCGATTCGGCGTTCATTGCGAAGAATGCAGGCGTGCCCGCTGCGGACGTAACACCAATCCTGGTTGTTGGCCTGCCCCGGTCTGGCTCAACCCTGATCGAGCAGATACTGGCCAGTCACAGCCAGGTGGATGGCACGCACGAACTCGGCGACCTGACTCGTGCGGTGCAATCAGTGCGTCGCGGCAAGAATCGTCAAGCGCGCTTTCCTGAAACACTTTCTGAAATCGGCAGAGAGGGCTGGCAGAGCATCGCTCGCGAGTACCTGCAGCGCACCGAGATATTTCGCAGTGGGGCGCCGTACTTTATTGACAAGAACCCGAATAACTTCGTTTACGCCGGTGTCCTGAAGCTGGCCCTGCCGAATGCCAGGATCATTGATGCCAGACGGCATCCACTCGATAGCTGCTTTGGTTCGTTCAAACAACTGTTTGCCAGCGGCCAGCCTTTTACCTACGACCTGACCGAACTGGGTGAATACTATTTGCAGTACCAACGCTTGATGGAGCATTGGCATGCCGTGCTACCCGGTTTCGTACTCGACGTGAACTACGAGGATGTCGTCGCCGACCTCGATAGCCAGGTGGCGCGACTTCTGGATTTCTGCGGTCTGCCCTTCGAGGAGGCCTGTTTACGCTTCCACGAAACCGATCGTGCCGTAAAAACGGCCAGTTCCGAGCAGGTACGACAGCCCATCTATTCCAGCTCCGTCAACCTGTGGCGCAACTACGAATCGCATCTGGACGAACTGATACAAATACTGCAACCCGCACTGCCCGATTAATCGAACGGCCAGAGCTCCAGCCCGTGAATCGCGTTTCGGATATCCATCGACAGGTTGACTGAGCCTACCGTCTGATTCGTAACGATGTCGTAGAGCGTGATGGTCGATGGCGATGAGCCCACCGCGATAAATCGATCATCGACAACGCCAAGACCTCGCGCGAAAGCCTGCCGTGCAATATTTGTATCATCGACACCGGCAAACTGCAGTTGCGCTTCATCATAAAAAACAATTTTGAACGCTTTTTCGACACCGTCCCGCCGCACATAGCGCACACAGTTACTGTTGGTGTCGTTGAACACGACACCGTTCAGCCAGGGCCGCGCGTTATGCACTCCACCCGGTAACTCACAAACCACTGACACCTGCATTTGATTATTGATATGCAGAAGCGCGTTGGTTTTGAGGCCGCTCAGGTAAATACCGGTATCATCAACGTGCACCATGTTGATGTGAAATTCGTTGACCGGCCGGGGACCCGCCTCGCCACGCGGATCGAAGGTATGGCCCGTCCACTCGGCGCCAACCCGCTGCAAATGAAAGCCCCATTCAAACTGGTCACTGTCCAGATTGAATGCCATGAGGCTGTCGAAACCTGTCGAGGTCACGAACAACATGCGCTCTTTGCGACAGATTTCGTGGCAGTGTTTCAGGTAGCGATTCCTGAACGAACGCAATGGCGAGAATTCGCGATCGTAGACAAACAGCTCATCGCTCGCGGCCACGTAAATATCGTCACTATCAAACGCAACGCCGCGTAGCCCCCGATCCGCGCCTCGGCCTTCCCAGTCAATATTGGCCGTGTTCCAGTCCAGCCGTTGCATGCCCTCTTGCCGTGCAAAGTCGACCGTATAGACGCCGCCATGACTCTCGCCCTGCTGACTGCCGCGCACGACAGAGGTAGCGATAAGTTTAGGCAAGGTCACATCGTTCACAGGTAATCCTTCAATGATTCCAATCCGGCGAAGGAGACGCATACTAGAAGCAGACACGCAGTGATACAACAACGGTGGTGCGCAGGTTTTGCCTGCGCTTGTGGCAAGCATGTCGAGCGTCTAGTATGCACAACGTATAGCCCAATCGGGCAAGTATCGCGGGTAACTAATGACCGACAAGCTGAATATATCGCGCCGCGATTTTTTCAACGGTATTGCCCTCAGCGTTGTCGCCGGCAGCAGCCTTTCACCACTGGAATTGCTGGCACAGGACAAAGGCAACAAGGTCTACCCGCCAGGCCTCACTGGCCTCCGTGGCAGTCACCCAGGTTCCTTCGAAGTTGCGCATGCTGTGGCCTGGGGCGGCACAAAATTTCCCAGGCCCGCCTCGCAGACAGATGACACTTATGATCTGGTAGTGGTCGGTGGCGGTATTTCCGGGCTGTCCGCCGCACATCTTTACCGGCAGCGCGTCGGGCCCGATGCCCGCATCCTGGTGCTTGATAACCACGATGATTTCGGCGGTCACGCCAAGCGCAATGAGTTTGATGTCGATGGCCAGAAGCTGATCTGCTATGGCGGCAGCCAGTCGATCGACACACCAGGTAGTTACTCAGCCGTTGCATCGCAGTTGCTCAAAGATGTTGCTATCGATACGCAGAAATTCTATGGCTATTACGATCGCGACTTCTACCGGGAGCGCAAGCTTGGCAGCGGCGTGTACTTCAGCAAAGAGAAGTATGCAGCGGATAGCGTGCAGCCATCGATCAGCCAGTTTTTTGGCGGGGGTGATCGTGACGAAATTGCGAAGATCGTCAACACGTACCCGATGTCCGATGAATCACGCCAGAGCTTTGTTCGCTTACTGAGTGAGCAAAAGGACTATTTGCCGGATATGAATCGCGAACAGAAGATCGCATTCATGAAGAGCATCAGCTATACGGACTTTATCAAGCGTTACGCGGGTGCGACCGACGAAGTGGTCGTCTTTCTACGCGACATTCAATTGGGATTCTGGGGATTTGGCTTCGATGCGCTGTCCGCGAAAGAGGGCCATCGCCAGGGCATGCCCGGAACCTTCCACATGGAGCTTGATGAGGTTGCCGCCGAATCCTCAGCAAAAGACGAACCCTATATTTTCCATTTTCCGGATGGCAACGCGGGTGTCGCTCGATCGATCGTCCGCAAGCTGTTGCCGGAGGCAGTGCCCGGCACCTCCATGGAAGATCTGGTGCTGGCACGTGTGGATTATGGTCACCTTGACGATGAGTCGAGCAATACCCGAATTCGACTGAACAGTACCGCCGTCAATGTGCAACACACCGCCGACGAGAAGTCCGTGGACGTGACCTATGTTCGCGGCGGAAAAACGTACCGCGTTAGGGGCAAGCACGCCGTACTTGCCTGCTACAACAACATCATCCCGCATATTTGCCCGGAGGTGCCGGCAACGCAGCGTGCAGCCATTGCTGAAGTCACCAAAGTTCCATTGGTATACATCAGCATCGCGGTGCGCAACTGGAAAGCATTTGCAAACCTCGGTTATCAGCGCTTCTACATTCCGCAACCGTCGCTGATGTATTCCTTCAGTATGGATTTTCCGGTGAGTATGGGTGGCTACCAGTTCACGCAATCATCCGATCAGCCGACCGTGATTCACGGGACTTACCTGCCGACTGTACCCGGCCTGACCGAGCGCGAGCAGCATGTCCAGGGCCGACGCAAGCTGTATGAAATCACCTGGGACGAGTTCGAGCGGGACATCGTTCGGCAGATGAGTGGGGCCCTCGAAGGGGGCGGCTTCGAAGCAGACCGAGATATTGCTGGCATTACCGTCAACCGCTGGCCGCACGGCTATGCCTACATGTACAACGACCTCTACGATCCGCCGGAATGGACTCTTTCCCATGGCCCTCATATACAAGGTGCCGCCCAAATTGGCAGAATCTCAATCGCAAATTCGGATGCGTCGGCCAACGCTTACGTAAATGGGGCAATAGACGCTGCTGATCGGGCAGTGCAGGAGCAACTGAAGTCATGACTGAGCCCGATTTCATATCCCTGGTACCTACGCTCTGCGTACTCGCGCTTGCCCTGTGGACACGCCGACCCATCGAATCCTTGGTCTGCGGTTCGATTGTTGGTCTGGTCATTCTCCACGGCGGTGGGTTCATCTCGGGCTTTGCAGAATCATCTATTCGCGTCATGACGAATGAAGACGTCGCGTGGGTCATCCTCGTTTGCGGCTTCATGGGGAGCCTGATCGGAATTCTGATTCGAACCGGCGCAACCGGCGCTTTCACCGAACGCCTGTCGGCACGCGTGCACTCCGAGAAAAGTGCACTGATGGCGACATGGGGCCTCGGCATTTTCATGTTTGTCGACGACTATCTGAACTCACTGGCGGTTGGCTCCGCGATGCGCGAGCTGACCGACAAGTACAAAGTATCGCGAGAAAAACTGGCGTACGTCGTGGACTCAACTGCTGCGCCGGTCAGCGTCATCATCCCCTTCTCCACCTGGGGTGCATTTTTCGCCGGACTACTGGTGGCGAACGGCCTGGCCGAAGAGGGTCAGGGCCTGAATGTCTACATCAGCGCCATACCCTATATGTTGTACGCCTGGGTGGCGATCTTGCTGGTACCGATTGTGATCTCCGGAATTATTCCGGCGCTCGGACCGATGAAAGCTGCAGAGCGGCGGGCAAAGGAAACCGGCGTGACGGTTCCGCCGGAAGCCGCGCACATCGAGAAAGCGAACAAGGCCATCAAACCAAAAGAAGGCGTCACACCACGCATTGCAATGTTCGTGCTACCCATGCTGGCACTGGTGTTTTTTACTATCTGGTTCGACAAGGACTTCCTGAAAGGAATTTACGTGACACTTGCCGGCACAGTTATCGTGATCCTGGTATTCAGAATTCTCGACCTTAACGACACCTTCGACACCGTCATCGACGGCTTCAAGACTATGATTGAGCCGCTCGGGGTACTCGTTGCAGCGTTCATACTCAATGATGTTAATGAATCGTTAGGTCTGGCGGCCTATGTAGTCGCAACGATGCAGCCGTATCTTACAGCTGAGCTGCTGCCCGCAATTATCTTCTCAACGATGGGGCTGGTTTCGTTCATGACCGGTTCGAACTGGGGCGTGTTCGTCATTATTCTGCCGATAGTGACAACGCTCGGAAATAATCTCGGTGCCGACATGACACTCGTCATTGGCGCCACTTTGTCTGCCAGTACCTTCGGCAGTCACGCTTGTTTCTACTCGGACGCAACGGTGCTGACTGCGCAGGCCACCGGCTGTACACCCATGCAACATGCGTTAACACAGATCCCCTATGCATTGATCGCCGCGGTGATTACGACTATTGGTTTTCTCGCCATTGCTTACCTCTGAATTATCTGAACAGGAACAAGTAAATGAAAAAAGCATTCGCACTGATTATTGGAGTGGTTTTGGTCGCTGGCACGTTAATAGCCGCTAACAAAGACACGGTATTACCGGCCAAGATGAGCAAAGCGGATATCGCTGGGGCAATCTTCGATCGGCCGGATACAATTAAGAAAGAACGCGATGATGGACGCGTCAGCCTGGACGTCACGTCACTGTTATCGAGTGACAAGAAATTCGCGTCCGGCATGTACAAATCTGGCAAGAGCCGTTTCGAAGCAACGGAACCGTACGGCGTGGACGAGTTCATGTACTTCCTCGAGGGCAGCGTTACCCTGACGTCATCGGATGGCACCGTGCAGGTAATCAACGCGGGTGAGGCGGTTACTCTTCCAAAGGAATGGACCGGCATCTGGGATACCGACGGTTATACGAAGATCTGGGTCATTTATTCTGAAGACGGATCGGGTTTGTGAGGATCGCAGTCCATTTAGTCCGGGATTGAATTTGCCCTGTGCCTGTTGGCTGGCTGCCGAGGGCCGTGTTGCTCGTTTCAAAGGCCGTGAAGCATCCCGTCAGTTTATACCGCAACTATCTTGTATTGCGGTATAAAATCTGCGGTAGTTTGCTGTCTTTCTAGCAATGTTCATGAATTTAGTATATATATCTCTTTTTAAACAAAGAGTTGTCAATATACCGCGATATATTCAATTTGCGGTATAAAATATGTAAAAAATGGATGAAGTTCAGCGCCTTCCGAATAGTTTGTCAGTTCAGTACAGCGAACTGCTGCAAAACTGCGTGCACCCGATTTCGGACGGTTCCAACCTGTCATTCAAATCCAAAACTATCCGCGGCAAAAGATATCAGTACCTGTACATAAGCATTGGCAGCACCCGCAGGGAACACTATCTCGGCGAAGAGACCACGGAGCTGCTCGACAAAATCGACGATGAAAAGGAAAGGTGGAACTCCAATTCTGATGATCGCGAATTGAGAACTCGCCTGGTTGGCATGCTTACAGGCGGCGGCATGATGTCGCTCGGCAAGGACGAAGGTAAGGTCATCTCACTGCTCGAACGAAACGGCGTGTTCCTGGCCGGTGCCGCATTGGTTGGCACGATGGCATTTCGAGCCTACGCAAACATGCTCAGTGTTACCTGGCCTGATAGTGCGGGAACGCAGGACATAGACCTTGCTGCCGACAATCACTACGCGCTGGCTTTGCCGCGAAAAAAGATAAACCTTGGCCAACTCATACTCGATAGTGGCCTGGGTTTCTTCGAGGTGCCTGCTTTGAGCCGTGGGCAACCCGCCACGTCATTCAAGATCCGGGGCCGTGAACTCATCGTCGATGTCCTTGCGCCGATGAAGGGTCGCGAATCGGCGCGGCCAATACACCTTAAGGAATTCGGCACGCATGCATCGCCGCTGCGGCATTTGGACTATCTGCTGCAAGATGTACAACCGGTCGTCCTCTTGTATGAACATGGCATCATGATAAATGTCCCTACGCCCGGCAGATTCGCTATCCACAAATGCGTCATCAGTCAGAAGCGGCCTGCCGCTTTCGCTGCAAAAGCGATGAAGGATCGACGTCAGGCAGAACAGGTTTTTGCGGTATTGCTTCAGGATCGCCCAACGGATATCTCGCTTGCGTACGAGGCAGCGAAGACCCAGGGCGATGATTTTCTGAAGCGCTTTGATTCAGGCCTGAATCTTATCGACGCGGAAGTGGCCGCTTCAGTACGTCGGCTGGTTACTGCTACCGACGCGTAGGGTTACTTCAGGGCTATCCACGGCGAGTACGCAGGCTGCACGAATGATCGTCGGGTCGTTAACCAATGCTCCGGTGACGAAGTCCGGATCCACAGACTGATAGCGATTGTCGGACACCCCATCGCTTTACATACACTGCCCAATCCAACCTGACCGGAGCCGAAAGCGAATTCAGATACGCCAGAATGTCATCCATGCTGCAGTATACCTTCTTGCCCGCCGTATGGTGGCCGGTTAGCCGGTCTGCAGGTTAGACCGTCATCCGTTCGAATCTAGATTATCTACCAGTGCTAACATCGCTGTTATCGAGTGACAAGAAATTTGCATCGGGCATGTATAAATCCGGCAAGAGCCGCTTCGAAGCGACGGAACCGCGCGGCGTGGACGAGTTCATGTACTTCCTCGAGGGCAGCGTTACCCTGACGTCAGCGGATGGCACCGTGCAGGTAATCAACGCGGGTGAGGCGGTTACTTTTCCGAAGGAATGGACCGGCATCTGGGATACCGAGGGTTATACGAAGATCTGGGTAATTTATTCGGAAGACGGTTCTGGTCTGTAATTTCCAAGGGGTCCCATTAGGACCCCTTCTCATCGACCAGGGTCATTCAATCCTGTTGCGTCCCGGCAGCCGATTCCGGCTCAGCCAGACAAAGTCTGTAACCTTTCGCGCCCTTTCGGCAACTATCTAGCAGCCTTTCGAATAGTAAAGTTAACGCTGCTGGCATTGTTGCCCGAGTTTGCAACAGCTTCGATCTGCCTCTGAAAGGTGACCGGTTCGCCGGTCAGCCAGTTAGACTGTCATTCGTTCGCATGGTGCTTGCTTTCCGCCGCACACGACGGTGAGGTTGGCGGCTTTGCGGACACACCTGGAATCGCATTCCAGGTACAAGCTTCAAGCCTTGTCGTAGTTCCAGTCGAATATCGCGAGAAGACCTTGTTAACCAAAATACTCGGGGAGATAACATGCACGATCTGATGCTGGAGAGTAAGGTGCCGGCGGCCGGAACGCTGTCCGTTACGTCGCCATTCGATGGCCGCGAACTCAGTCAGATTGCGACTGCCGGTCCCGCACATGTCGAGGACGCGATGGCCGCGGCATATGCCCTGTTTCGCAATCGGGATAGCTGGTTGTCGATTCCCGAGCGTGTTGCGATCCTCAACAAAGCGGCCGAGATCATGGAATCGCAGGTTGAGGAACTGACACTGCTTGCCGCCAGCGAAGGCGGCAAACCTTACCGGGACTCGAAAGTCGAGGTCATCCGGGCAATCGATGGGGTGCGCTTGTGCGTGGAAGCCCTGCGCGGTCACGCCGGCTCGGTTATCCCCATGGGCACGACCGCGGCCACCGTCGGCAGACTCGCTTTCACTCAGAAAGAACCGATTGGCGTTGTTGTTGCCGTCAGCGCATTCAATCATCCCTTGAATCTGATCATCCACCAGGTGGGTCCCGCGGTTGCAAGCGGTTGCCCGGTTGTAGTAAAGCCGGCGGCCGACACGCCTCTATCCTGTATTCGCTTCGTTGAGATTCTTCGCGAAGCCGGTCTTCCCGACGCGTGGTGCCAGGTAATCGTCGCGAGCGACACGGCAACAGCGGAGAAACTCGTTACCGATGCTCGTGTGGCGTTTTTCAGTTTTATTGGCAGCGCAGGCGTCGGCTGGATGCTGCGGTCGAAGCTTGCTCCCGGTGCCCGCTGCGCGCTGGAGCACGGTGGCGTTGCTCCGGTCATCGTCGTGCCACCTTACGACGAGGAACTCGCGCTAAGTTCGATAATCAAGGGCGGTTTTTACCATGCAGGCCAGGTGTGCGTTTCAGTACAGCGGGTGTTCGTTCCTGCCGCGCAAGCTTCGAGCTTCGCGAAAATGCTCGCCAAACGTGCGAAAACGCTGGTGGTTGGTGCGCCCGAGGATGAGAGCACAGACATCGGCCCACTGATTCGCAACGCGGAAGTCGACCGTGTTGCCGAATGGGTAGATGAAGCAGTTGCTGCCGGCGCAACGCTTGAATGCGGCGGCAGCAAAATATCCGACAGCTGTTATGCGCCGACCGTGTTGTTAAATCCGCCGGCTGACGCCCGCGTCAGCACCCTGGAAATATTCGGTCCGGTCATCTGCGTATACGGTTACGACGAACTCGACGCCGCCGTTACACAAGCGAACTCCCTGCCGGTCGCGTTCCAGGCGGCCGTCTTCAGCAAGGACCACGACCAGATTATGCGGCTCTACAAGGCATTGGATGCGTCAGCAATCATGGTTAACGACCACAGTGCGTTTCGTGACGATGTAATGCCGTTCGCCGGACTGCGCGAGTCCGGCCTTGGCACTGGCGGCATTCCCTACACGATGGAAGACATGCAGGTCGACAAGATGATGGTCCTGAGGTCGGGCTGACAGTAGGTCGATTGGGACCGCGAATCGTGTTTTCTGTTTACATCATGCAAATATTGAATAGATCAATTGTCCGGTTTGATCACGCCATGCAGCAGAAGATGCGCAGGATTCGAAATTGATCGCCCTGATTATTACGCTGATTTTTTCTGCGTACATTGGTTACTACTCCCAGGTTACCGGCTTGTGCATGGTGCGCGGCGTCGGTGACTGGATGAACGGCAAACCGATTCGATTGTTAGCGATACTCGGTACCGGTTTTTGGGTCTACCTTTACTTTCCGTTAATGGTCACAGGCGATTTTCCCATGCACTTGCAGCGTCACGAGCTGCATTGGGGCTTCTTGCTGGGCGGGTTCGTTTTCGGGATTGGGACCGCGGCCAACGGGGCCTGCTCCATTTCCACGGTAAGCCGCCTCTCCAGTGGAGACACCAGCATGGTGTTTACCCTGATTGGCTGGCTGGCGGGTTGGCTACTCCTGGACTTTAGCGGTTTTCATTTCAACTACAGCCGCTTGGAAATCGAGAGCTCATGGCTGCCGATGCTGTCCTGGGCGCTGCTCGGCATGTTGGTTCTCGCCAGCGCCTACGTCTATTTCAAACACCGCAAAGGGTGGCGTATCTGGCGCGGGATAATGCTCGTTGGCATACTCGCAGGCGCTGTATTCCTGCTGCAACCCGCCTGGTCGCCCAGTGATTTCGTCAAGGATCTGGGCTCGGCCGTTGTCACACGAAACCCGGAGCAACTGCCAACTGTCGAACGAATTGCGATTCTTGCAGTGATGCTGCTCGGTATGGGCATTGCCGCCTGGCGGTATCGTCGATTCAAAATCCGATTTCCTGACAGAAAAGCGATCGCCAAACATTTCTTTGGTGGAACCTTGATGGGCGTTGGAGCAGCGGCTGCCCTTGGCGGAAACGATTTTCAACTGTTGCTGGCTATTCCTGCCTTGTCGCTGGCTGGTCTGTTGGCAATTGTGGGAATTTTGCTGGGCATCAGAATTGGCATGATCTTCACTGGCGATCAGTCACCACCCGCATTTCGACTTTCAAGAACAAGTCCCGCCGACAATTCGGGCGGGCAATCTGCTGACGCCGCCTGATCACGAGTTACCGCTGTTATGCGCCGACCGCGTTGTTGAATCCTTCGGCTGACGCTCGCGTCAGTAACTTGGAAATATTTGGTCCGATCATCTGCGTTTACAGTTACGACATTGTCCCTCCTATTTACTCATCCAAGCGTCACTGAGTTAGCTGGATTCCACTTTTGATCAACGTTTATTGCAGATGCTGCTATTGATCTAAGCAGCTTTTCGCCGATACTCGTGATGTAACCCGCCACAATGGGGCTGCCGGACTATTCTCCCAAATCTGGAGCCTTGGATCGCCCTTGGATCCGGTGCATCCTTCTCCAAGGACATGTGTGTTCGTACACTATTGTAGTAGCCAACGTAGTTGGCCATGACTCGGCGCAAATGGCGCTCGCCAATTATTATCGTGTGATTCAAACACTCTCGGCGAATCGACCCCATCACGTGTTCGAAACATAGACAGGATCGCGTGAAGGAATATTGATAGCCATTTAGTCATGACCTCACTCTAACCGGCTACGCCAGTAATCCCAATCAAATCAACGCGGACGGATTTATGGGAGGGACAAACGACTTATCGTGCTCATGCTCCTAACCTCTCAAGGATTGGAGTCTCCGGTAGGCCCGGGCGGTTCAAGTGATCCTGCGAGGGAGAGATCGTTCATTCACCACTCACTCCGAACTCTTCGACTTTTTTGCAGCTCTACCAAAGCGCGCCGACAATGGGTTTGCCGATATACCATGTAGTACGATGCTCAACATGATTGTAAGCACAACACAAGCCAATATCTCATCGCGCCGCGGAATTTCAAACCGTTCCAGGATCAGAAGCGCAAACAGAATGGATGCTAAGCCGCGCGGTCCGAACCACCCGAGATACAGCTTCTCGTATGTATTCAGCCCCGAACCAATCAGCGCAAGCCAAATGGGTAGCATTCGAATCAGCGTAAGAAAGAGAACAGCCAGCACTATGGTTCGCCAGTTGGCATGCTCAATTCCCAAGGGCACCATGACCATACCGAAAATAAGGAAGGTGAAGATAGTTAGCAGTTGTCCTTCGCCTTCCATGAATTCGTCGATGAAATCTGAAGAACTATTCAATGTGCTGCCGAACGCCAGACCCCCAACGAACGCTGCGATGAAGCCATTGCCGCCAATCAGCTCGGCGGCAACAAAGGCCAGAAACGCGGCTGAGAGAAAGTAGAGTCCTTGAAACGCGGTAGTAATGAGCCGCGAATTGACGACGCTATCCAACAATCGCGCTGACAAGGCACCGATGATCAAACCGGCCAAAGGGCCCAATATCACCTGCATCAGCGCAAACATGACGACGCTGTTTGGGGTGCCCTCCACGGCCGTATCAGTTGCTTGCGCGGCAATAAACGCGGCGATCATTACCACGGGCAACGCGAGCCCGTCATTCAGCCCACTTTCGACCAAGATCCCTTGGCGCAGCGATATCGGTACCGCGGAGTTTGACACCACAGCCCGACCAAGCGCCGCGTCCGTTGGCGTCAATATGGCGGCAACCAATAGCGCCACAGCCCATGGAACATCGGGTGCAACCCATAGCGCTATCGATGTTCCAAGTAAAATTGTTAGCGGCATGCCAATCAAGAGCATTCTCGACGGGATGGCGTAATTGCGGCGCAGGTCCCTCAGATTGACCCGTGATGCATCGGCAAACAGCACCAGGATCAGAGTAACTTCCGCAACAATGTGAATGAGGTCGTGTTCGACATGCAGTGGCACCAGTTTGGCGCCGCCCTGGCCGATCAACCAGCCGAACGCAGTAAATGCCATAGGCAAGGTGACGACCGAAGTCTCAATGCGTCGCGAAAGCGCCGCAAAGGCCATCACGCCTAAAAGTATCAGCAGAACATGAGAAAGCTCGAGCATGTAAGTCAACCCTGGGTTTGAGCGCGATGCTGCGTACAAGGACTTACCGCAGATGCAGACGAAACGGCAACGTACTTGACCGCAACGCCCGTAATGGCAATTGAGCTTGCGTGTCTCATGATGTCGTAGCCCGCTTCATCTGTAGCCCCATCTCTACGTGGCCACAGGCCCCTACCTGATATATTCAAGGAAACTTTTGTATTCGCTGGACTGGCGCAGTAGACGCCCGGATTCTTCAACCAAGGCATCAACTTCACCAGGGCTTAATCGGAATGTGGACGGCATCGCGTTGAAGCGTTCACGCACCGCGGTGTCAGTGATCTGGTCGAAGGTCAGGATCGCGAAGTTCACCTTAACCTTTGGTTCATCGGCGGCGCGCATGGTGTTCACGTGGTCCTGCCACATCATGAACTCCCGCTTGGCGATGGACACTGTTTCGGTGTTGAGTATGCCGAGCGCCGCATCGAATGATGATTGCAACATGTTGATCAGACCAGGTTCACTCCCCTGCAGCGACCAGCTAGTCTCATGATAGACCTGGGCATTGGCGACGACGACCAGCACGTTTCGCACGCGCTGCAACTGTTCAGGCGTGAACGCACCGGCCATGTCCGACACATTCCCGAGCTGCGCGACAGGGCTCATCATTGAGCCGCGCACGCCGAGATTATCGGTCACTCCACCATCCACGAGGCGCAGGATCGGCATCTGTTCCGG
Organism: Woeseia sp.; assembly: GCA_037968755.1. Taxonomy (GTDB): domain Bacteria; phylum Pseudomonadota; class Gammaproteobacteria; order Steroidobacterales; family Woeseiaceae; genus Woeseia. The sequence continues at coordinate 943 of JBBKWB010000045.1, read as the reverse complement.
ATGGAAGTAACGCTCCAGCGCGAGAGCAACCGCGCGACGCCGTGCGAGTAAGTCGTCTTGTTCCAACGCCTCGGCGACCCAGGGTTGATTGCGTTCTCTGCAATCATCGTAGTTACGTAAGGCGACACTTGCGAACGGCCCAGGAACGGCCGAGGAAGCCATGACTGCATTGGCCACTGGATAGCCGGACAGGTCCGAACACAGGAAATCGAATTGCTCCTGGATGAACGAGAATGTTGTAGCGTTGTTGAGGTCGCTTGCATTGATGACAATGAACGGTAGATTGTTGCGGGACATCGCGGCGAAGGAGGACTGCTGGAACAGCGACCGCCCCAGGTGGGCGGCGACAACATCGCTGCGGTTGTAGTGGCGGGAGGACATTGAGATCAGATTGCGTGGACGTAGCGCCAGCCCGAGCAGTTCTCTTTGCCAATTTCGATAGAGGAAGTCATGAGTAAAATCGTCGAAGATGCGCTCACCAAACAAACCGTAGTAGGCTGCCGTGTAGCTACCGCCAGAAACGGACGTAATGACGTCGACCTCATCTAGCAACCGTCGCAACTCGCCATCCACGGTCACGGTGGCATCTCGGAGCGCCAGCAGTACGCCATAGCTGAAGGCGGCAGCACGTGTGCCACCGCCAGAGAAAGCAAGCACCACGAACAAGTCTTCGGAATTTTGTGGCAAGCGATTGCGAAAATCATAGCGTTGCGCCGAATCAGGCTGGTCGATCCTGTCATTCCAGGTTCGGTGCGCACATCCGGCGACGGCCAGTATCAGCAGGCCGCCAAGCAACGGGTAGAGTAAATGCCTTGTCAGTTTGTTAGACAACGACTGTCCCTCCTATTTATTCATCTAAGCGTCACTGAGTTAGCTGGATTCCACTTTTGATCAACGTTTATTGCAGATGCTGCTATTGATCTAAGCAGCTTTTCGCCGATAC
>JBBKWB010000044.1:0-3070 GCA_037968755.1 Woeseia sp. | reverse complement strand
CACCAGCGACGACGACTGGCGCCGCACCTTCGACTCCGCGCTCGATGCCTGTTTTCGCCTGTCGCGCAAGGCGGCTACCGGCATGGTGGCGCGCGGCTGGGGCCGCATCGTGATGATTTCGTCGGTCAATGCCCGTGTCAGCCGTGGCACCAACACCGCCTACATTGCCGCCAAGGCGGCGCTGGAGGGACTGACACGCGGCATGGCGGTGGAGCTGGCCGCCAAAGGAGTCACCGTCAACGCGATCGCGCCGGGCTACATGGCCACCGACATCAACACGGCTTTTCGCGCCGACCCGGCCCGCTACGAATGGATCCGCAAGCGCACACCGATGCAGCGCTGGGGCACGCCGCAGGACCTGACTGGCGCAGCTGTGTTTCTGTCAAGCGAGGCCTCGAATTTCATCACCGGCCATACGCTGGTGGCGGACGGCGGAATGACCGTGGCGATCTGAGCGGATTGACGTCGGCTTGGCTTGAACGTCGTTCCACGTCGACCGTCGCGCGCCGGCCGATGCTCCCGCGACCGCGGGCAATCCACTTCCTGCCCCATCGCAACCCATTTCGCGGGGGCACACCACGGGAGAGCATCAGCCTTTTCGCGCCGCCTCGATCACTGCAATGTCGATCTTTGTCATCGTCATCATCGCGGTGAACGCGCGCTTGGCCGCCGCCGGATCCGGATCCGTGATCGCCGCCGTCAAAGCGCGTGGCGTGATTTGCCACGACAACCCCCACCTGTCCTTGCACCAGCCGCACGCGCTTTCCTGTCCGCCGTTTACGACAATCGCATTCCACACTCGATCGGTCTCGGCATGATCGTCGGTCGCAATCTGGAACGAGCAGGCCTCACTATGCTTGAACGCCGGCCCCCCATTGAGACCCAGACACGGAATGCCCGCCACCGTGAACTCGACCGTCAACACATCACCCTGCTTGCCCGACGGATAGTCACCAGGTGCACGGTGGACGGCGTTGACCGTGCTGTCTGGAAACGTCTTGGCGTAGAAAGTGGCTGCGTCCAATGCGGCGCCGTCGTACCAAAGGCAAATTGTGTTCTTGCTGCTCATGGGGGTTCTCCTGAGTTGAAATGCTTACATACAACGACACGACGAAGGAAGCTGACCTGTTTCGACAAGGTACTGCGCCGCTCGAGCGGCCAGGGGGTCAGGTCTTGAAATCCGATATCGCTCAAGTGGGCGGCATTCCAATGTTTGATTGCAAGACCTGACCCACAGTGCCCGATCTGACCCACAGTGCCCGATCGCCCCTCAGTTACCTCGATCTGCGCTCCAATCTCGCGGGCGGCAGACGATACGATCACCAGGCTCAGACCAGAACCACTGGCGCTCGGGGAGCGTCCGCGGCGGAAACGTTCGACAAGGTGGTCACAATGCTCATGTTCGAAACCGGGGATACAAGGGTCAGCGCCATACCTTCTATTTAGGCGGGAGGGTATGGCACTGACCCTCGGCCCACCATGAGCAGCCTGGCCGCGGTGCAGCCAAGCGCGACAATACTTGGCCAGGCGCGGGCATTGCGAAAGTCCTGCCTTTGAAGGAGCTCCCATGGATCTCATACAGGTATTGGTTGCGGCGTTCGGTGGCAGCGTCATCGTTCTGGGGGTGGTCGCGTTTTTCGGCAAATCACTGCTCTCGCAACTGCTTGCGCGCGAGATGGAGGATCTGCGAAGCCGCTTGAAGGTAGAGGGTGATAGCGTCGTGGAGTCGCTGAAGGCACGGTTGCAGAAGGACGCTCGCGAGGACAACAGGCAGTTCGAACTTGAACAGACCATGCGCCGCTATCAAGGCCCATTGCTGCACGCGGTGTACGACCTGCAAAGCCGCCTTTACAACATTATTGTCAACGGCTTCTTCCGCAAGTATCTCGTGGGCGGCTCGCCAGAGCAGAAGCATTACGCCGAGTACAACACCGCGTTCCTCATCGCCCAATTTTTCGGGTGGACCGAAATCATCCGTCAGGAAGTGCAATTCATCGATTTCGCGGAAAGCGGCAAAACGCGCCGGTTGTCGGAAATACGTGACGAAATTTACACCCTTTGGCAAACGGATCACTTTGGCGATCCGCTCATGATTTGGGCCGGGGAACAGCGCGGAATCGGTGAACTGATGATTGAAAGCAGCAACGAACGGTTGACCTGCAAAGGCTACGCCAGCTTTCTCAAGTCGTTCGGCGCCTCGCAAGAGCCATTGATGCTCCGCATCAGGGGCGCGATTCTGGCCAGTGCCCATGACCAGGGCTCATCGAACGACCGCATGCGCGCCATTCAGCACAAGTTGATTGACATGATGGCCATACTGGATCCGGATGGTCTTCGCTTTCGCGAAGCGTGTCGCACGAAAATCTGAAGGCGGCCCAATCCGAACCAACATCTGCATAGTGATGAACAGCCGCACAAGCTCGCACACGAGCCGGACCTTGAACAATAAGTTGCTGTCGGGCAAGGACCCGGCGCAGCGGTATTCGCAGGCCACTTCCTCCTTCGCAGGCTGATCATGACCCACTACTGGCTGATGAAATCCGAACCCAACGAGTGTTCGATCGACGACGCGCTGGCTGCGCCCAGACACACCGTGCCATGGACCGGCGTGCGCAACTTCCAGGCGCGCAATTTCATGCGCGACGACATGCAGGTGGGTGACGGCGTGTTGTTCTACCACTCGAGTTGTCCGCAGCCCGGCATCGCCGGCATTGCGCGCGTGGCCTCCAAGGTGCGGCCCGACCCCACGCAGTTCGAGCCGGATTCGCCCTACCACGATCCCAAGTCACCACGCGACGCGCCTCGCTGGTTGCTGCGCGATGTACAGGCGCTGCGCAAGACGCGTTTGCTTGGACTCCCCGAGTTGCGCGCCACGCCGGAACTCGCCGACCTGGTGCTGCTGCGCCGGGGCAACCGGCTGTCGATCACACCGGTAGAGCCGGCCCACTGGAGCCGGATCATCGACATGCTGGAGCCCGCGCGCAGCTGAATCGGCGCCGCACCCGGTTCATTCGCCCAGAAGCGCCTCGGCATGCAACCAGCGCACAAAGTCCTGCGCATGCGCATTGGT
>JBBKWB010000043.1:0-5292 GCA_037968755.1 Woeseia sp. | reverse complement strand
TCCTAAAAGGGCGGGAAGCGGTCTTTCGCTGCGTCGGCAATGAATGACCGGAATGGGGCAGGAAGCGCCAAGTCGAGAAGCTGGGCAATGCAAAAACCTCTCTGATCGGACATTCCAAGATCGCGTAAGTTTCGCATATGGAACGCCTTTTCGATGCGCTTTGACAACGCAGAAGCGTTGGGAGCGTGACGTAGCGATGATGCTGGCGGGGTTCTTAGAATTAGTCCGCGGGGGGTCGGATTAGCGACTCGCTATGGGGGGAACGCAGTGTTAAGGCTTTACCCAACTAGCGATCATGTCGTCTAGTTGAAAGATCGGCTCGTTGCCAAGGCTGTCCGTTCCGTTTCAGGAGGTTCATTTGCAGCACAATTTTATTGCTCCGATCGGCGGCGGCTTGATCTCGTTCTTCAGAAAAGTAGTGGAATGGTCTGAAGTGGCACTCCTGCAGCGAGTGGTGCCAACTCTCCGCACAACGCTGCACCGATGACCGAGACCCCTTTTCGCGAGTTCTATGAAGCCACGCCGGATGCAGTGGTCGTCATCGACCAAACCGGTCGTATCATCTTTGCCAACAGTCGCGTTGAGGCCATGTTGGGTTATGCTCCCAGCGATCTGATTGGCAAGTTCCAGAGCGTACTATTGCCAGAAAGGTTCAGAGACCGTCATTCGGCCCATTTCGACAGTTTCATGAAGAACCCGAGCCCCCGGATGATGGGAGGTGGGATGGGGCTGACCGCGCTTGGCAAGGACGGAAGTGAATGCGTTGTAGAGATCAGCCTGAGCCCTTATCCTACACCCCAAGGGTTGGTGGTGATCGCTGCCATGCGGGAAATGACGCCTAAAGAAATCAAGAACAACTCCCTCGCGCATGAAAATATCAACCTACGGGACTTGCTGGGACTAGCTAGAAACGACGTTACGGTCCTCCTAAGACAGGCAGGAATCGAAGCGATAGAGCGCGAGACCGGCGCGCGATTTCAGCGTCTCCTTCTTGAGGAACTGCATCATCGCGTGAAGAACATGCTGGCTACAGTCACTGCGATAATATCGCAGAGTTTGCGGAATGCGAAAGATGTAAACCAGGCACAATCGGCCATTGTGAGCCGATTGACTGCGATGGGCAGGGCGCAGGATGTGTTGCTGCGGACAGCCGAAACTGGCGCGCATTTGGTTGACGTAATAAGGGAAGCAATCGAGCCCTTTGAAAGTAGTGCCGACCCTCGGTTTGTGGTTCAAGACGTTCCAATCGATATCGGTCCCGGCGCAATTCTACCCCTCACTTTGTCACTTAACGAGCTCTGCACGAATGCGGTCAAATACGGAGCGCTGTCCAATGTTGACGGGCGTATCGCCATTACAATTTTCATTGATGAAGATACACAGCTATTCACTTTGCGATGGATGGAAACAGGCGGGCCACCGGTGCAACAGCCTGCTCAGTACAATTTTGGAACAAAGTTGCTTGGTGTACTGGCTGCACAACTTCATGGGGAAATCCGGCTGCGTTACGAGCCAGCGGGTATCGATTATCAACTCACGATTCCCGTCGCCCTCATTGGAGTGATCCGGGCGGACGCTGATGCCCCCTGCCAGCCATGATCCAACGCGCCGCGATTGCATAAGCTATGTTTGGGAGCATGGTCCAGTGACAAACTACCCGGGAAAGGGACTTGCGCGCCCGACCTGCGAACCATGATTTGGGTGCTTACAAACAGAAAGCCGTGCTCTCTAGCTCGCAATCGCCTGGCGCACTAGGAGTCAACGGCAGCTTTGGCCGAAAGCACCTGGGTCCCAATCGGTAGTTTGGGCGGGAAGCTGACTTTCGTTGCTCCTCGAACCTACGATCACCCAGCGGACGAAGTGGACCTTCCAAATTGCACACGGCCTCAAACGGTCTTGCGCCGGATGAGGAAGTCACCCGCAAGTGCAAGGATAACGATCGCAACCAGCGACATTCCAAACAACGGAACCTGAAGCGTCAGTTGCGTTATTAACTGGTCATGGTCTGCCAATCCTTTGCAGACACCGAAGATCGCAAAGAATATTTCATCCATGATCGACCCATGTTTCGTCACGCTGGGGAGCGCAACGGTTCGAATTCGCTGCGGCAAAATGGAACTATTTCATAGATACAGCGTTTGATTAATAGTCAGGAAAAATTGTGCACGATTGGACCGCTTCATTTGAAGCGTTATCTGGGCGCGCCCTGATCATTCCAGGAGATGTCTTATGCCTTTCCATACTTCAGCCGCGAGACTGCTCGCGATGTCCACACTCGCGACGTTGACCACCTTAACCGCTGCGAACGCACAGATTTCCGAACAAGGCCAGGGGCCGACGTCTGATCAAGGTGGCGGTATGATGGGCTGGGGATGGGGTATGGGCAACGGAGGTTACGGAATGGGTGGATTCGGAGGGATCGGGATTCTAGTGCTGGCTCTGGTGGTTATTGCAATTGCCGTCTTGGCGTTTCGTCGCCGCGAGCCCTGAGCCCTGAGCCACAATGCCCCTAGAACTTGCTGCGCTCTCGTGGCATGTGGATTTTTGACATAATTACACTTGTATCTATCTGATTTATAATTGTTTTTTGTTTCTCCAGCGAATCGAAATGTTTCATGGACATTCCACACGAGAGCGTCGCACATTCCGATTTGCCAGTGCTGTGCGGACCCTGCGAATCCCGTCTCCGGGGGATTCGTGTTGCTCTCCTGCCAGAGCAACTGGGCCGGCTGAGTCGGCATTCAACCCTGCATCATGCTGAAGCGGGACAACAGCTTAGTGGCGGGAGCCTGAACACGGAAACCTATTCCCACATCATTTCCGGGGTGGTCAAACTTTCCAAGATGATGGCCGATGGTCGCCTGCAGATTGTCGGACTACAGTTCGCGCCGGATTTTCTTGGCAGTCCGTTGGGCACTGAGAGTAAAGTGACCGCGCAAGCGGCCACCGACGTTGAATTGTGCAGCTTTCCCAGGGTGGCGATGGATGCAATGATCCGCGAAATACCCGAGCTCAAGATCAAATTTTACGAGCAAACCCTCAATGAACTCGACGGAGCGCACAACTGGTTACTAATGCTGGGTCGCAAGACCGCGGCTGAAAAGGTGGCGAGCTTTCTGCTTCTTATCGCCACCCAAGCTGACCCGAAGTTTGAATCCGACATTTCCGAATTCTACCTACCGCTGAGCCGTAGCGACATCGGCGATTTCCTCGGCCTGACTACCGAGACGGTTTCCCGGCAGATGACCAAGCTGCGCAAGGAAAAGGTCATCGTTGTAGATCATAACCGCCATGTGGTCGTGCCCGACCTATCGCGGCTCGCCGACCTTACAGCCGATTGAGACGAAACGGTCGGATAGCGTCCTTGATGAAGAGGTGTGGGTGTCAGCTTCTGGAGATTATGGGTATTGGCTGTCGCCACGACCATAGCGCGGTCATTCTCTTGTTGAACGGCCTGTTCCCCCGGCCTGTTAGCACGCCATTTTTAATTGTCGCCTATTGCGCGATCATAACGGGTTAAACGAGCGGAACGGTTCATCAAGATTTTACTGAACGAGCGCCACCCATAACGAGCCACAGCGGATTAACTATTCGGGGGTCATTTAGCTTCTGGAGTGTCGATTAATATGGCCTCATCCCTGTGTGTAATCGTAATCCGGGTTCCGGGCATGGCATCAGACACGGTGATGTCGGCCTGCAAGTTATTGCTGAGCGCCTCGACAATCCCGGTACCCAGGCCGGGTTTCGCGTCCTTAGCCGTCTTCGGTATCCCAATGCCGTCATCGCTGACTTGAAGCGTCCAGCCCTTTTGTTTGGTGTGGTAGTCGACTGTGATTGTCCCTTTGCGCTCGTCAGGGAACGCGTGCTTGAGCGCGTTGATGACAAGTTCGGTGACAACCAGACCGAGGCTTATGGAGACGTTTGCTGCGACTTTGGATTTATCCACGTTGACAACAATCGAGAGCTGATCCTTCTGCATCAGCGCCCAAACAAGTCCACATTTTATTGCCTGAGCGGGTTATTGTCTGAGCGGGACTGGAGCCGATACAGCGCTGTTGCGGGCCACAAGATACAAATTGCCGCTACCCGCCTGTACACTCGTTTCGTTGCCGCCCAATGAGCGAGCTACGTCCGAATTCATGGCATCATACCCAGAATCCGGCAATGTCATTTCTTCAGCCAATGCAAAGCCAAAAGCAAAGGGATCGGTCAATTCGGCAGTCGTGGAGATCAAGAGGAGCGGACTGGTTTGATTGTCAGCTGAAATGGACAAAGTGGAAGTCCATATCCGCAGCACCTCTCGCTGGCCGATCACTGGCACACCTGAACGGGTGAACACGGCAATCGGAGAGCTGCCGTTGTTGGTCTGCGGCAATGCTGACATTTCATTGAGCGGCCTGCGTGTCGGCAGAATGGCGTCGACAAGGCTCGCCATCTGTCCTGACTGCTGCGGCGTCCAGCCGGATTTGTTCAGCCGCACAGAAATGTTTTGCATGTCCATGTTGGTCTGGATCGAAACAGGTTCACCGAAGTCGCCATCCAGCAAGACCCGACGATGGGGCACATCTGCCCAGCCGCGAGCCAGCCATTGATCGTCACTGATGACCGTTTGATCGGCTCGCATGGCATAGTTCGAGGATGCCGTCGAGTACTGCTGATACAGGTGCAACGGATAGATCACCATCAGACAGACCAGCGCTGCGATGGCGGCCCGACTGGATGCCGGAGCGAATGATCGTCCGTGGAGAAGCCATGCTAGACCGAACACCAGAGCACCTCCGAACAGCAGGCCGGCTCCAACATCGCTCGGCCAATGGGCGGCCAGATAGAGGCGGGAAAACGCAATCAACCCGATGGCGACGGCAGCCAGCATGTACAGCACTCTTTGACCACGCGCAGGAAGGTCACGGGCCACGACAAGGACACACACGCCTATGATGGTTGCCGACAAGGTCGCATGACCGCTGGGGAAACTGTAGCTGTCAGCTCCATTGTAAAGCGTGATCGGTCGCGCACGGTGGATAAATGTCTTGACCAGCGGAACGAACAGCGCAGCGCTGACGAAGGCTGTCGCCAGTGCTCCGGCCACCTTCCATCGCTTGTGCCATAGCAATACCGCCACCACGACAGTTGCGACCGGGCCCAGCACTACGCCGTCACCAAGCATCGTCACGCCAACCATAATCTTGTCAAAAGGCTCTGTTCGCAACGATTGCAGATACCCGCTGATGGATTCATCGGCCCGGACAAAAGCGGGGTCGGCGAAATACTCGAACGCAATCATGGCGAAAC
>JBBKWB010000042.1:0-6892 GCA_037968755.1 Woeseia sp. | reverse complement strand
ACGGCATTCTCCACTGCATCTTCATCTGCAACGTTGCCGGTGACGATGAAATGTGTCGAAGAAAATGCTGGTGTATCCAACAAGATTTCCAGTTTCGTATTGCCGCTGGGCGCCACTGTGAATATGAACGGTACGGCGTTGTATGAATGCGCAGCCGCATTGTTTCTTGCACAGGCATATGGGCTGGATCTCACTATCGCCATACAATTTTCAATCGTCGTTATCGCCTTATTGACCTCAGTCGGTGTAGCGGGCGTACCGTCGGCGTCGCTGGTCGCGATTGCGATTATCCTGGGTGCAGTTGGATTGCCGCTTGAAGCAGTGGGTGTACTGCTGGTATTCGACCGGATCCTGGACATGATGCGTACGAGCCTCAATATATTCGGTGACGCCTGTTGTGCAGTAATCGTTGCGCGCATGAGTGGCGAAAAGACCAAGCTCGCTGACGATACCTGAGCGCGTGCGCGCCTCGGCCCGGTATGAGGTGAGCGCATGACAGCGGATGTGCTGGCGGCGCAACGCCTGTGTCATGTCAATCTCGCCTCGGGCTATCGCGGTGGCGAGCGCCAAACGCAACTGCTGATTGAGCAGTTCTCGGGGCGCGGCTATGCCCAGCGACTGGTCGCCCGTCGCGGTGGTGAACTCGCTGCGCGCTGCCGAGGCATTGCCGGGCTTGAGATTCGCGAGACCTCGTCGCAGCCGTTAGCAGCAGCTTTGGCGACGCGCGGTTGTAGCCTGCTGCATGCCCACGAGGCGCGGGCAATTTATGCCTGCTGGCTAGGCAGCAAGATTGGCAGCGCTTGCTGGTTATTGACGCGCCGGGTCGACAATCCATTCAAATCATCAGCATTTCGCAATCTCGCGTATCGCAGCGCCAACTTACGGGTTGCTGTTTCCCGTGCTATCAAGGAACAAGTCGAGTCCTACTACCCGGGCGAGCGCTGCGCGGTGGTTGCGGATGCGCATTCGAACCTCGCGGCCGGCCACAGCTCGCCGAATGAATTGCGCGCGCGGTTTGCGGGCAAGACCGTTGTGGGCCACATCGGTGCACTGGACCACAGCCATAAAGGGCAGGGCACGATTATCGAGGCTGCAAAGCGGGCTCGCGAGCGATATCCCGAGCTGCACTTTGTGCTGGTGGGGGATGGCCGTGACGAACAGGTGTTTCGCTCGGCGGCTGAGGGTCTCGACAATATTGAGTTCACAGGCTTTGTTGAGGAAGTTGACGATTGGTTGTCGATTTTCGATTTGTTCGTGTTCCCGTCGCTACACGAAGGATTGGGGTCGATCTTGCTGGACGCCATGAGTTTTGGTCTGCCGGTTGTCGCCACCCGCGTTGGTGGTATTCCCGACATCATCGATCACGGCGTGAACGGGTTGCTGATCGAACCACAGCAAGCCGATGAGTTGCTCGCCGCTGTTTGCAAGCTGCAGCAGGATGCGCCGTTGCGCGATGCTATGCGCCGCAGCAACCTGTCAAAAGCAGATGCGTACAGCCCGGCTGCAATGGCTGATCGCTACGCCGAGCTGTACAGGAAAATTCTACCAAGCTGAGTGGCGCTTACTCGCCGTCGTCCAGATGCATGCCGATGGTGTTGTAGCCGCCGTCGACGTACATGATTTCGCCGGCAATACCCGCCGCGAGGTCGGAGCACAGGAATGCGGCGGCATTGCCGACGTCCTCTGGCGTGACGTTGCGACGGATAGGCGAAACCTTCTCCATGTGCGACAGCATCTTGCGAAAACCGGCGATTCCCGCTGCGGCAAGCGTTTTGATTGCCCCGGCCGAAATGCCATTGACGCGAATTCCGCGCGGACCTAAATCAGCAGCAAGGAAACGGACATTTGCCTCCAGGCTGGCCTTGGCGAGGCCCATGACATTGTAGTTAGGGACCGCCCGAACAGCGCCAAGATAAGAGAGTGTCAGTATGGCGGAATTGCGATTCTCCATTAGCGGCAGGGCCGCCTTGGCGAGGCCCGCCAGGCTGTAGCTGGATATGTCATGCGCGATCTGGAAGCCTTCCCGGGTAACGCTTTCGACGTAAGTACCGGCAAGCTGATCGCGCGGCGCAAAGCCCACGGAATGCACGAGTACCTCAAATCCATCCCACTCTTTCTTGATGGACTCCATCAACGCATCAATTTCGGAGTCATGCGCAACGTCCAGCGGAAACACCATTTTTGATCCCAGCTCGTCAGCCATTTTCTCAACGCGCGACTTCAGCTTGTCGTTCTGGTAAGTGAAGGCCAACTCGGCACCTTCGCGAGCAAAGGCCTGCGCAATACCCCATGCGATTGAGCGAGTGCTGGCGAGCCCGACGATCAGCGCGCGTTTTCCTGCCATGAAACCCATGTGCTTCCCCATGTGAATGCGGTGATGATTCGATATGCGATTCTAGTGCTGTGGGGAGCCCGCCACAATGCATACGACTGACTGCGTTAGCGGGCGGCGTCGAGTCAGTGGCGAGAAGGCAGGCCAGGGATGAGCTTATCGGTTGGATTTCAGTAGCACAGTGTCAGCCGTCCGTCGGACTGCCTACATAACTACAGGGTGTGCCGACACAGGCGAAAAGCGGCATCCAAGGGATAAACCGGACTGTCCTCAGCTGGACTGGGCGGTGACATCCACGTACATGGTCAGCCGCTGACCTGGCCGCAAGATCTTGTTCTTGTCGATCTTATTCCAGCGCAGCAGATCTGCCACGGTGATGCGGAAGCGATTAGCGATCAGGTACAGCGAATCACCGCTGCGAACCGTGTAATTGAGTTTTCGGGTCGTGGCGGCGCGGCTGTTCGCGACGCTGCTCGGCATCTTGTCCGTCCACACCACGAGTTTCTGGCCGATGGACAGGGTGTCGCGAGGCGCCATGCCGTTCCAGCTTGCCAGGTTACGCAGCGGTACTTTGTATTGTTGGCTGATCGTCCAAAAACTTTCGCCCGAGCGGACTACGTGGTCAACACGATTGGCGGCGCGCGGCTTGTCCTGCTTGGCGGTTCGACGGCCATCAGCGCTCAGGCTGTAGGCGACCAGCGGCTTGCTGGCGACCGGAATCATCAAATGTTGGCCGGCCCGAATGGTGTTGCCGCGTATGCTGTTGGCATCGCGAATGGCGGCCAGGGTCGTGTGGTATTTCTCGGCGATCTGCGAGAGTGTCTCGCCGTTCTTTATTTTATGACGCTGCCAACGCAGTCGTTCGTCGGCAGGCAACTGTTGCAGCGCACCGGCGAAGGTTTCCGCAGCCTCGATCGGCAACAACAAGCGATGCGGGCCAGCGGGATCGGTCGCCCAGCGATTGAAGCCGGCATTCCATGAATACAGGGTGTCGAGGTCAAGGCCGCCCAGTTCCGCCGCGAGTGCGAGATCCAGCTGGCCGCCGATATCGATTGCGACAAACTGCGGCTCGCGAAGCACGGTAGGCAGGGTCAGCCCGAACGCGCCGGGATCGCGGACGATCTCAACCAGCGCCATGAGTTTGGGCACGTAGCTGCTCGTTTCTCGCGAGACCGACAGGTTCCAGAAATCGGTTGGCTTCGAGCGCGCCCGGTTGCGTTTGACGGCTTTGAGGATATTGCCCTGGCCGGTGTTGTAGGAAGCAATCGCCAGCAGCCAGTCGCCGTCCATCAGGTCGTGCAGGTAATCGAGATAATCAAGTGCCCCGTTGGTTGAATCGACGACATCACGGCGGCCGTCGTACCACCAGTTCTGGCGTACGCCGAACTGGCGGCCGGTGCCCGGCACCATTTGCCACAGTCCTGACGCGCGGCCATGCGAATAGGCAAACGGGTCGTAGGCGCTCTCGACGATCGGCAGCAGCGCGATCTCAAGCGGCAAATCCCGTTTTTCCAGTTCATCGGTAATGTGCGGCAGGTAGCGCTGGGCCCGGGTAAACACGCGCTCAAGGTACTCCGGGTGACGCACGAACCAGTTGAGTTCGGCTTCGACCCGCGAGTTCATGACCGGATCAATCGAGAATCCACGGCGCAGGTGTTCCAGCAAGTCATTCCAGACTGCGGCGGGCGTTACCGCCGTCGACCGGTAGCCTTCCAGCTCGATCCACAGGTCGGGCGTTGATTGCCGGTTATTGATGGCCACTTCCGGCACATCATTAGCGCTGGCCAGCGGGCTCAGCAGTGACAGCGCAAGGAGGCTTGCGAACAGGTGGTGTGTGAACACTTTTTGGATAGGCATCGCGCTATCCTACTGAGCGCGCTAGGCTATGCAAGTACCGGCTTCACGAACCGGCTGAGTCACCAAAGGAGCTAAGGCAATTAATCCAGGAATTCGCCATGACACCCTGGTCAGCTGGCTTGATACGCCGCTGGGGCAGGCCCTGCTGGCCGATGAGGCCCGGCTCGTGCAGGAGGCTCTGGAGGGCGTGTTCGGGGAGTTCGGGCTGCAACTGGGGCAGTGGGGTGAGCCAGCTTCGTTTTTGCGTTTCGCCCGTACCCAGCGGTCCGTACTGGTTGCCGACCGGGATGATGCACTGCGGAGCGCCACGCCCGGCGCCGTGGGTCGCCTGTATCGCTTGCCACTGTCCAGCGAATCGGTCGATGCCGTCATCCTGCCGCATACGCTCGAGTACAGCAGCAGGCCGCACGCGATCCTGCGCGAGGTGCATCGGGTCCTGCGGGCGGATGGCCACCTCATCGTGCTGGGCTTCAAGCCGGGCGGACTCTGGGGAATCCGGCGGCTGGTGCCCGGGGCGGCGATGCCACCCGGTGTCGACACGCTGATCGCCGATCGCCAGCTCTGCGACTGGCTGCAGTTGCTGGATCTTTACATCCATGGCCTCACGCGCTATTTCTTTCGTTGGCCACTGCCCGGTAAGCAGACCGCCGCATCGCAGCGTTGGGAGCAGCGTGGCCGCCGCTGGTGGCCCGAATTGGCGGCATGCTATATGCTCTCGGCGCAGAAACGGGTCATCCCGCTGACCACGGTCCGCAGACCCTGGCGAACCCAGCCGAAGGTAGTAGGCGGGCTCGTCAAACCAACCACGCGCAATCTCCAGGACTAGCCCAGGCAGTGCGGCCGGGGTCACCCGCGAGCTTGGGCCCGACGTAATAGAAAAGTGACACATTGACCGAACACGTTGAGATTTATACCGACGGCGCCTGCAGGGGCAACCCGGGGCGCGGCGGCTGGGGTGCCTTGCTGATCAGTAATGGTCGCAAGAAGACGCTGCACGGCGGCGAGGCCGAGACGACCAACAACCGTATGGAGCTCACTGCAGCGATCGAGGCCTTGAATGCATTGCGTGGACGGCAGCAGGTGCTGTTGTACACGGATTCCAAGTACGTAATGGATGGCATCCGCGAATGGCTGCCTAACTGGAAAAAGCGGGGCTGGAAGACAGCCAGCAAAAAGCCGGTTAAAAACCAGGATTTGTGGCAGGCGCTCGACACGGCAAACGGTCAGCATGAGGTGACCTGGAAGTGGGTTAAAGGTCATGCGGGCAACCCGGGCAACGAGGCCGCAGACGCGCTCGCAAATCGCGGAATTGATGAACTAAGCGCTTAGTTCGGTCTGGCAGCCAGTACGTGGCACACAGGGTTAGCATGGATAAACGTCAAATCGTACTCGATACCGAAACGACCGGCCTGTCGCCGGCCGAAGGGCATCGTGTGATCGAAATCGGTTGCATGGAAATGGTGAACCGGCGACTGACGGGCCGTGATTTTCATCGTTTCCTGAATCCGGATCGCGACATTGATGCGGGTGCCGAACGTGTACACGGAATCAGCCGTGCGGATTTGCTCGACAAGCCACGTTTTGCCGATGTCGTAGAAGAATTTCTCAGTTTCATTCGTGGCAGCGAGCTGATCATTCACAACGCACCCTTCGACGTCGGCTTCCTTGATCATGAGCTGCGGCTTATGAAGCATGGGAAGCCGCAGATCTCGCAGCACGCTGGCGTGCTGGACACACTGACACTGGCGCGCGAAATGCATCCCGGCCAACGAAATAGCCTCGACGCACTGTGCAAACGCTATGAAGTCGATGCATCGGCGCGCGATGTGCACGGGGCGCTGATTGATGCGGACCTGCTGGCCCGGGTCTATCTTGCGATGACCGGTGGCCAGACGGCACTATTCCAGGACAACAGCGACGATGAAGACAAGGCGCACGACATGGATTCCGGCGCGCCACTGCGAGTTAGCGGCCTCAAGCTGATCGTTACGCGCGCAAGCGATGACGAGGCTGCAGCACATGAAGCGATGCTGGACAAGATGAGCGAGTCCGGAAAGTGCTTGTGGCGCTCACTGGATCCGAAAACACACTGACCGGTGTCGGCCAGACGCTGACAAACTGACCGCAAAGCCGCTAGAATCCTGAGCTGGCACAAGGCTGCCCGGGGGGCGGCACAACAACGAGAATCGGGGACTGAACCCCGATATCCGACATAAAACAATCTGGAAGGGCTATGACACATACGATGGCGGCAGCGTTTCGCAAAAATTTTCTGGGGCAATCGCCGGTCTGGTACAAACTGACGATTATCGGCTTCTTGATCCTGAATCCGATCCTGGTGCTGGCGGTTAGTCCGTTCATCGCTGGCTGGATCATCGTTCTCGAGTTTATTTTTACGCTCGCAATGGCGCTCAAGTGCTACCCGCTGCAGCCGGGTGGTTTGATTGCGATTGAAGCGATCGTAATTGGCCTCGCGACACCCGAAATGGTGTACCACGAAGCCGAAGTAAATTTCCCCGTGATCATGTTGTTGATGTTCATGGTGGCCGGTATTTATTTCTTGCGGGAAATGTTGCTGTACGCATTTACCAAGCTACTGCTGGGTGTGCGTTCCAAGGTTGTGCTGTCGTTGCTGTTTTCATTCTCGGCGGCCGTGCTGTCAGCGTTTCTCGATGCGCTAACCGTGACGGCAGTGGTCATTAC
>JBBKWB010000041.1:0-18696 GCA_037968755.1 Woeseia sp. | reverse complement strand
AACTACCGAAAATTGCAACGCGAAGAGGCGCGCAACACCAGCACGCTCGCAGAACAGCGGCAGCGTGACCGCACATTCGGTAAGCAGATCAAGAATGCAGTGGAAAGCAAACGGCGTCGCAAAGAATAGTAGTGTGGTCTCGCCGGACTAGCGGACATCATGCAATCTGAATAGCCAGCACTCTTTCCTGATCGAAATGCTGCGCGTTTGGTGTGCTGGTTGATTGGTTTTTACAAAAAGTGCAGTTGCTTCGTTACAAAAACTCTTCTTCAATTCGTTGTTTTAACGAGTCGAAAGCAGAATCGAATGCAGCCTGAATTTCATCTGCGCTTCCTGTCAGTTTCGCAGGGTCAGCCGTGCTCCAGTGCAGACGTCGTGCAGCACCTCCAAAGGCCGGGCAAGGCTCGCGCGCAGCTTCGTCGCAGACCGTGATAACAAAATCGAATTGCTGATTCGCAAACTCGTCCCACGACTTGCTGCGTGGGGTATCAACGGCTACCGCGTGACGGCCAAGGGTAGCCAATGACTGCGGGTGCACAAAGCCGGCAGGATGACTGCCAGCGCTGACTGCATGCACCGCGCCTTTGCAGAGATGATTGATCAGTGCCTCGGCCATGATTGAGCGGCACGAGTTCCCGGTGCACAGGACCAGGGCGGTTTTGCTCATGCACAGCAACCAACGGTTTTGGCAGACGGCTCGCAACAACCCGGCTGGCCTTTGGTTTCCGGCGTGCAGCAAGCCGAGTCATCGGCCGCTTCCAGTTGCCCGAACAGCTGTGCGTCACTCATAGTCCGATACACTTCCCAATGCATTCCGGCCGGATCTGCTACCCATGATTTGTCGGCTTGCGCATAGCAACAAACGTCTTCACCGTCATCAAATGTTGCGAGATCAGCCGTTTTCAGTTGCGTACGCAGCTCATCGAGCTCTATTTCATCTGCTGCCTGTATGCCAAGGTGATCCACACCTACTTTGCCCGAGCGGGTCGAAATAGCGTACGTTATGCCGGGATCGGCGGGCATCCATTTTGCGTAGTCGTCTTTGATTTTTACCGGTTGCTCGCCGAACAATGCACTGTAGAAGAGGACGCTTTTGTCGATGTCGGCAACACCCATATGGATATGCAATCGTTTCATAATGTTCACCCGTATGTTTAGCGCGTCGCTGTCGTCGGCGCGCAGCAAGCGGACAGCTCAATAATCTGGCTGCCCGATTTTTTTCCTTTGCGAATATTCGCGAACGTGTCGCTGCAGCAGTCCTTGACCAGGTATGCGATCAACTCGTGCATGGCGGCAAAATTGGCGGAGTAAATGACAGAGCGCCCGTCTTTGCGCGAACTTACGATGCCCGCATTGGCAAGGTGCCCGAGGTGGAAAGACATTGTGTTGTGCGGCGTCGCCAGTTCGTCGCTTAATGCTCCGGCCGGTAATCCCGGCGGGCCGGCTTCAACCAGCAGGCGAAATGCAGCCAGCCGCGTTTCCTGCGACAAGGCGTCAAATACGATCAGTGCGCGGTCCATGTCCATATGTCGAGAATAATGGACATATTAAAACATGTCAATATTTATCGACATAACAAATTATTGGGTAGCGGCGCAGGGTAGGGGCAGCGCGCGAGCGCCGTCGAATGTGTTATCCAGGAGGGCCTGACCTACGCAACCATCAATCGGCAAGTCGTCGCCAGGTCCAGTCGTAACGATCGCCGTTCGGCAGGGTAAACGACAGTACCAATGTATCTTTTTCTGTTCGCCAGCCCAGCTTGCTGGTTGTGCCGACTTCACGCGGGTCTTCGGAGATCTGCCGATACCAGATGAGAATGTCACCGTCGATCTCAAAGCGGCCGCTGTGCGCGTTTACATCCAGCCATTCTTCGAGGTACGCGAGTTTTTCTGCCTGTGGTAATTCGCTAACCGCGTCGCGGGCGAGGACGCGCCGCTCCGGGTTCATGGTCAGCATGGCGTAATGCCCGTGGGCGATGATCAGCAGTCCCTGGCGATTGGCAGCCTCCGGCGATTGGCCGGTTTGCGTGTTGATCAGCGATACCCGCTCGTAGGCCCCATCGATGCCCGCTGCAAGCGAATTGCTGCTCATTGCCAGTAGCCAGACGGCTACCACCCAGTACCACACTTTCATGAATTCCCCCCACATATGCCGGCGTCGCGGCAAACACAACTGTCGCCGTTTGCTGCGGCGGAATCAACCGTTGAACCGGGCGATTGTTTCAATCGCCACGGTCTGTCTTTTGCTCATTGACCCCCGGAGCGGCACAATTGCTGCGCCCGGCGACTCTCGGCGGGCTCAACTACCTTGCGCAGGACAAAATATGAAGCACGCCTTTCTCAGCCTCTTGCTCAGCGTCGGTATGACCAACCTCGCGTTGGCCGACGCTCAGATCCTGCCGATGCGCGAGCGCGCTGCTGTCATAGACCGGGTGCTGGACGAGCGTATCCGGACCGTATTGCCAGGGGTGATGCGCCGCGCTGGTATCGATATGTGGATCATTATCTCCCGCGAATACAACGAGGATCCGGTGATCCGGACGTTCCTGCCCTCAACCTGGCAGTCCGCGCGCCGTCGCACCATCCTGCTGGTGCATGACCGCGGCGGCGAAGAGGGGCTGGAGACGCTCGCTGTGGCGCGTTACGCCGTCGGCGATCGATTTACCGGCGCATGGGACAAAGAGCTGCACGGCGATCAGTGGAAGCGCCTCGCCGAGCTCATCGATGAACGCAATCCGCAACGCATCGGCCTGAATTTTTCTGACACCTTCGCGCTTGCTGACGGCCTGAGTCACACCGAATACGGCCTGTTTCGCGAATCGTTGCCAGAGCGCCTGCGCGGTCGCATCGTTTCAGCGGAGAAGCTTGCCATAGGCTGGCTGGAAACACGCAGCGCCATGGAAATGGCTGTTTATCCGCAGATTGTTCGCATTGCCCACGAGATTCTTGCCGAGGGACTGTCCGATGCAGTTATCCAGCCTGGTGTAACGACGACCAACGATGTCGCGTGGTGGTATCGTGATCGTATCCGTGAACTGAAACTGACTACCTGGTTTCATCCATCGGTGTCAGCGCAACGCGCGACGCAAGCGACAGTTGATGCCAAGACCTCGATCATGACCCGGCACGACGATGACATCATTCAACCCGGTGACTTGTTGCATGTGGATTTCGGCATTACCTACCTCCGTCTGAACACGGATACGCAGCAACACGCCTACGTTCTTCGCCCCGGCGAAACTGAAGCGCCGGCTGAATTGCGGGCGGCGCTTGCGCGTGGCAACCGCCTGCAGGATATCCTGACCGGCAATTTTGCAACGGACCGCAGTGGTAATGACATTTTGGCGCGCTCGCTGGCACAAGCGAAGCGAGAGGGCATCACCGCGTCAATCTACACGCATCCGATCGGCTATCACGGGCACGCTGCGGGGCCGGCTATCGGCATGTGGGACGCGCAAGGCGGCTTGCCCGGACGTGGCGACTACCCGCTGTATGCGAATACAGCACACTCCATTGAACTGTATGCTGAATCCGATGTGCCCTCATGGGGCAAAGCGGTACGCATAAAGCTCGAAGAGGACGCGTTTTTTGATGGCGACGGTGTTTGGTACATCGATGGTCGCCAAAAGTCGTTGTACCTGATTCCCCGAATACCGGCGACCCAGTAACAGGAGCACGCCATGTCCCGACTCATTCTGCTTGCGACTTGCCTTATAACTGTCCCGGCGATGGCGAACTTGCGCCTGTTGCTCGACGAAACAATCCTGGCGCAGGTTGCGGCGGAAACCTCCGGCGAAGAAGCCAAACGTAATCTTGACTTCATTACCTTGAAGCATCGTATGCGTTCGGGGCACCAGTTTGACCAGGCGACGGAATACGTGTTGCAACGCCTCAAGAGCTACGGTCTCGATGAAGTCGGTACCGCACAATTCGCTGCGGACGGCCGTACGATGTACGGCACTCAGCGCTCCCGTCCATTGTGGGAGGTCGAGTTCGCGGAGCTTTGGGAACTGGCGGAGCAGGACGGTGAAACGATTCGCGTACGTCGGCTGGCGAATTGGGAAGCGGCGCCGCTAGGGCTCGCACAGGACAGCCTGGCCGGTAAGGCGACTGCCACGCTCATCGATATTGGCGCCGGTACCGCCGATGCTGACTACGCCGGCAAAGAGTTGCGCGGCAAGCTCGTGCTGACTTCGAGCCAGCCCGGCAGTGTCGTCGAGAAAGCGGTTGGCGAACTCGGCGCGGTCGGCATCGTGTCATATGCCCCGAATCAGCGTTCCGCATGGTGGCGAGAGGATGAGCAACTGGTGCGCTGGGGGCACCTCAGCAGCTTTCCGAAGACTCGATCGTTCGGGTTCATGATCAGCCTTGGAGAAGCACGCAGGTTGCAGGCAAGGCTTGCTGATGGCGAAGACATACGGCTGCATGCGAACGTCGAAGCCCGCCATATCACGGGAAAGTATCGTTTTGCTGAAGCGGCTATTAACGGTTCTGACCAAAACTTGCGAGACGAAGAAATCCTGTTTACGTGCCACCTTGATCACCCGCGCCCGGGCGCGAATGATAATGCGTCTGGTTGTGTGTCCATTCTTGAAGTCGCGCGAACATTACAGACATTGATCGACAGCAAGCGTGTAGCGCGACCCGCGCGCACGATTCGTTTTCTCTGGCCGGCCGAGATTGAAGGCAGCATCATGTATCTCGCCGAGCATGATGAACCGTCGCGCATCAAGGCGAATATTCACATGGACATGGTGGGTGGCGGCCCGGTAACGAAGTCTGTGTTCCGTATTTCAGGCGGGCCCATGAGCTTGCCGACGTTTATCAGCGATATTGGTTTCGAAGTGGGCCATTTTGTGAATGCCGAGACCGAGGCATTCGCAAGCGGCGACGCCAGCGATTTTCCATTGAACGCGCCAGAGGGTGGCAAAGAGCCTTCGATGGCCTTGATGGAGGGTCTGGATATGGGCAGCGACCACGACGTGTTTCGCGAAGGCAGTTTCGGTATTCCGGGGTTGTACCTGCACGATTGGCCCGACCGATACATTCACACGAATTTTGACCTCGCTGCGAACATAGACCCGACGAAGCTGAAACGCGCTGCGTTCATCGGCGCCGTTACCGCGCTGATCCTTGCCGATCTGCAGGACGATGACGTTAGCGAGATCACGGCCTTGCTGCGACGCAATGCCCTGAGCCGAAGTGCAGAGCTGCTGTCGCGGCTCGAACCCCTTGGCAAAGCGGACGCAGCGGCAGTATCCAAAATCCATTTCGATATGGAACGGGAAAAACTGTTCAGCATCACCCGCTACGCTGAGATTGACGAAGTCGATCGCTACAGCACGCTCGCGTTTCTCGCCAGCTTGCAGGCATTGATCGATACACCTGCGGCGGAGCCAGACAGCACGGACGACACGGTATTCACGCGTAACCCGGATGTACGTGGTCCGATGCACGCTTTCGGCTACTCGTATATCAAGGACGAGCTTGGCAGCGACGAGTACGCTGCATTGCGTTTACCCGAGTACAGCGGTACTCATGGCAGCGGCGGCGAGTACAGTTACGAGGCGCTGAATCTCGTTAACGGGAATCGCACCGTCAGTGAAATTCGTAACTGGCTTACTGCGGAACTGGGTCCGGTGCCCCTTGAGATTGTTCGCGAGTACCTGGACGCGCTGGCCGCCATAGACGTAATAGGAAGTCGCTACTAGCGGCCTGTTTGCAAAGTCTGTTTTGACAGGCTGCTTGGATGTACCGTCCTTTTCAAGGGCCGCAATCCATAGAAAAATGAAGCGAAGCGAGAATTACACGTTTCCCTTCGCATAGTTCAAACGCCATGAATGGATTTACGCTAGATTGCCAGTGCCGTTGCGGCTTGGTCGCGCGGCTGGAAACACAGGAGATGTCATGTACAAACAGCTAGGTTTATTGCTTACCCTCGGTGCCTTCGCGTTGCCGGCCGTGGCGCAGGAACATCCGTACCGACCCGTGGATGGCTGGGCCAAACTACCGGAAGGTCGCGAATGGGGCTCGACGAGCGCCGTGTATGCCGGTCCGGATGACACCATCTGGGTTGCTGAGCGCTGCGGGCAGAATACGTGTGTTGGGGCAGACGATGTTGACCCGATCCTGCACTACGATCGTGACGGCAATCTGATCAAAACATTCGGCGCGGGCATGATCGTCTGGCCGCACGGCATTTTCGTCGACAAGGACAGCAATGTCTGGATCACGGATGCACGTGGCGAAGGCAATCGCGGACACCAGGTCATCAAGTTCGACAAGAACGGTCGCGAACTGATGCGACTCGGCAAAGCGGGCGTCGCTGGCGACGGCAACGACGAGTTCAATCAGCCCTCAGATGTGCTGGTAGCCCCCAACGGGGACATTTTTGTAGCCGATGGGCATGGTTCCAGCGGAAATAATCGAATTGTAAAATTCGACTCGCGCGGCCGCTTCATTAAGACCTGGGGCACGACAGGCGCCGAAGCAGGCGAGTTCCGCGATCCGCATGCACTGGCCATGGATTCACTGGGACGTCTGTTCGTTGGCGATCGCGGCAACAGTCGTACCCAGATTTTCGATCAGGACGGCAAACACCTCGCCACCTGGACCCAGTTCGGCAGACCGAGCGGTCTGTTCATCGACAAAGACGACATGCTGTACTCCGCCGATTCGGAATCGCATGTCATCTGGTCCGGAAACTGGGGCTGGAAACGCGGTATTCGAATTGGCAGCGTGCACGATGCCTGGGTTCGCTACTTTATCCCTGATCCGCTGCAACCTGATCCACAGACCGGCGGCACCACCGCCGCAGAAGGCGTAGCCGTGGACAAAGACGGCAACATCTACGGCGCCGAAGTCGGCCCGAAACGACTCAGAAAGTACGAACGCCTGCTATGGGTGCAACCCGCCGAACAATAGTCCGGAACCTTAATTGGGGTCAGACCACATTTTGCCTTAATAGTGGTCTGACCCTGGTTATGCATTTTGCCTTAATAGTGGTCTGACCCTGGTTATGAGCAGTCGCCCAGGAGATATAGTGCTCAGGGTCTGTAATTAACTGCGTATCCAACCGGTCGACGCAACACATTCATTAAAGCATTCAGCCGATGTTCTGACGTCTGTCGGGGCCGTTCGTTAAGTTATCTTGCGATAGTGGTTACTTTCTTTTTGCCTTCATGCACTTGTCGTCCGTCTTTGCCCAGTAATCCGTATCTTCTTCAATTTCATAATTCCAGTCGCTCAATGAACCGGTCTCGCGGTCGACTAAAACAGTTAAGCGAGTACAGTATTTTGAGTTTGTACCAATTAGCATTCCCAAGTAGGGAATATAATTTGTTGGGTCTGCCGGCCTGTAGATTTCTTCAAATACCCACATTATCGTTCCGTCGTCTCTTGGAATAGTAACCGACGGAGTCCCCAATTCTACTTGCAGCTGTTGTGCCGTGGTAATGGATTCCTGAACTTCGGCAACGTCCTCCTCGGCGAGATACGAGCCACTTGTCGAACAGCCGGCGGAAATCGCAATTAAAAAAATAAGAATGGCAACTTTTCTGTTCATTCAAGCTACTTTAAATTTCGTAGTCACTTAACCATTTGGCGTCTGTTTCGGGTTGCAGAGTCAATTGATCAATATTACACCTCAACCCTGTAACCGTAGAGAGCATAAATTCGGGGTTAGACTCTTTTTTCACAGCTGGACTGACCAGGTATTGCTTCGAGCGCGATCAGTTTGGCCTGGGTAAGTTGCAGCAAGACTCAAGAAATCGAAACTACCGGTTCGCGCATAAAAAAAGCCGGCGCATCGAACGATGCGCCGGCTTTTATCGATTCACTAGATTCGTAAAAAACTAGAAACACGAACTTTGAATTCAAGTGTCCGAGTGCGCCCAGCTCTTGTTAAGGTCGCCATTGACCGCGGGAATCTTTGTGGCGTTGTTTAGGCGCTGTAGTAATCCCGGATGGTCGACTGCCATTTGGCGTCGGATGTGTTCGGCCATTCGTCCTTGTCAAATCCCGGCGCATCTTTCAGGCGCTCTTCTTCAACATTCAGGACACAGCATTTTTTGTCGGTATTAATCTTAATTGCATCCATCGGTATGGCGAACAGTTTGTTGCCTATTCCGAGCAAGCCGCCAAACGACAGTACAGCATAGTCAACATTGCCACTGGACGTATCGATCATCAGGTCTTCGACCTTGCCCAGATCTCTATCGTGATGATTGACTACTTTGTTTCCCTTAAGGGTGCTAGCTGATATGTGCATTGTTTTCTCCTTAGTGACTTGTATGAAAGTGACTGCGGCCAGACAACGGCGTCACAGGACTGTTTCTGTGCAATTCGACACCGCGCCTGCCACGAGTCGAAACTTCGTAGATTGCAATGGCCAGCACTATTTTCTGGAATGCGAGCGCGCGTCGTCCTCAGCCGATCTCGCTTCGTTCAATTTCTTGTCGCTGATGTCGCGGGCCTGCTTGGCGCGCTCATCGGCGTCTGTGCTCGCAACCGTCTCGCGCACACCTTGCCGATAGCGTTGGTCTGCCTCGCGGTTGCCTTCGCCTTTTTCTTCATCCGGTTTTGTTTTCATTTTGACTTTCCTCTGATTGGTCATGCTCATTTCAAGTGTTCCCCACATCTGGCAACAGAGGCTTGGCCTGCGTACGCAGCGATCGGAACGGCAGACACAGAATGTTTTGGCGAACCCTCAATTACGCGATCGCTATAGGCCAGGTATACAAGCGTATTGCGATCGGTGTCACAGTAGCGGACCACCTGTAACTCCTTGAAAATCAGCGAACGGCGTTCACTGAACACCTTCTCTCCGTTCTTCAGTGGAGACTTGAACTCAATCGGTCCGACCTGTCGGCAGTCAAGCGACGCATCAGACGTATCTTCAGCCACGCCGAGTGCACCTTTTACGCCGCCAGTTTTGGCTCTGCTCAGGTAACAAGCGACGCCTGCTATGTCGGGATCATCGAACACTTCAATTCGAACCGTGTCATCGGGCGTCAGGAATCGAAAGCGCGTATCAACTTTGCCAATCTCCTCGGCACCGGCTGGAGGCGCCCAGCTCACTAGTGTGGCGACGACAATGAGAACGGCACCACTCAGCAAGGCCCCAAGCAATGCGATGTATTTCTTTCGAAACGCCATACTCACTCCCGGGTGATAGACCCGGGATGAGTATTTGCTACAGAAGTACAACGCAAGACACGATCGGTGACTTGCGATTGTGCAGCGCGTATTTCAAACGGCCCTGCGGCCGCTGATCGCTCCAAGAACAACCAGAACCAACGCGACCACGAGCAGGGCGTGGATAAAGCCTCCCGCCGTGACTGAGCTAACCAAACCGAGACCCCAAAGAATCAGAAGTACTACCGCAATTGTGTAAAGCATGATCTGTATCCTCTTGGGTGAGCGGCCGACTGCGAATATCGCGGATTGAAACTGCTCACTTGTACGTAACGTTACGCACTTTCGGATTGCGCGACGGTGCGCTACCGAACAACGGATGGCAATTTCGACAGGCCACAATGCCTATTGGGCAGGAGTCCGCCCTATTTTATAGTTGGAGCGACAGTGTGATTGGACTGTGTCTGCTAGCGCACGCAGTAATCCGGCCATTGCGGGTGTCTGGGTCAGCCCTTTCTGCTGATGCTTGTATGGTTGGGGGTGAATCGGTGCTGTAGTTTCGCGGTTAAACTCGCTCCCACAAAATCATTCGCTCGAATTCACTCCAACAAAAAAAGCCGGCACACCCTTCGGTGCGCCGGCTTGTCTTTCGCAGTACCCGTTGTCGATTAGAACCGTGAGCTCTGGATCCAGGTGTCCGAACGCGCCCAGCTCTCCTCAAGGTCTGCATTGACCGCGAGGTCATTGCGACCTTGCGCAGTTATCGCCTGCTGCAAGCCAAGCAAAGACCAACCATTGTGCGGATGATCGGCAAGTTCGTCGCGATAGGCCTGCTCTGCCTCTGAATAGCGTTCAGCTTCAAGTAATGCCGCGCCCAGCCAGTGACGGGCAGCAAATGGCAGTGGTTCGGGTTCGTCGTAGCCCATTGAGTCTTCTACGCGAGCCGCTTCCTCGAAGGCGGCAATCGCGCCATTGAGATCTCCGTCAGCGCGCTTAATCTCGCCATCGAGGATATGCGCCGTGGTGCCCGCGACTTGTCCAGCCGGGTGAAAGCGGAACTTGTCCGTTGTGGAACTGGAGTAATTGAGCACCTTTGTGCGTAATCGCTTAGCTTTGCTCATGTCGCCATTGCGCAGCGCCGCATAACCTTGTGCAAAATCCCAGAGCGCGCCGGACACGCCGTCCGTTGGTCGGTTGGTGATACCCGGTACCTCGTCAAAGCGGCCGAAGCGAATCAGGGTCAGCACTTCGTACATCGTGTTGTCGGTAATCTTGCGATAGTCCTTGCCTGCCTGGGTTGCCACCGCGCCCTGGCCGTCAAACGAGGCCGCGAACAGCAGCATGTGCAGGTTGTGCGTCTGGTAAATGGCCACGCCTTTGCCAGCCGCTGCTTTCAGGTCCGAATGCCAGGCCTGCGTGTTGGCGCGCACTGAGTCGCCCCATTGGCCGATTTCATTCCAGGTGTGCGATGGCATGTGGTTAAGGTGACTTGCGCCGGGAATGGCATTGCCAAGGTAAGCGGCGCAGGGCAGGGCAAGATCGGGGCGTACGGTAGATTCTGTCGCGTGAATGTACAGATGACAGGCGCCCGGATGTGTAATGTCTTTGGCCAGCGCACCTTCGAGTACACCGTGCAGGCGGATTACGTTTGGATCGTCCAACTCGCGCGTGCCGCGTCGTTCTTCCAGCAGGAACAACGCAACCGCGTAGACGGCCGTGACGTCCAGGTCGTCCGGATACTGTTCGTACACCTTGGCCATGGCATCAGCGAATTTCTGATCCTCGGGACGGCGCGTGGCAACCGTGTAGTTTTCAATGTGCCAGACCTGGATCGCATCGATCAAAGCGCGCTCAACAGGACTCGCATGCTGCCGAAGTTCATATGCTTTCTTTGCAGCCGCGAGCGCATACGGTGCTTTCTCGACTGACTTGGCGCCGTTCAGATACCCGCTCAGAGAAAATGACTCGCCCCAGTAACAAATGGCGCAGTTCGGGTCCGCTTTCCAGGCTTCACGAAACGAACGTGCTGCTGCGTCCACTGCGTAGGCGTAACGCAACTGCATGCCTTGGTTAAAGTACGCTTGTGTCCTTGCATTGTTGCTGGATATTGAGCGGGAGAAATCGCCGGTCATTTCGGGATACAGCTCGATAGGGTCGAGGAATGCTTCCGTACCGCCACCCATATTCATACCGTGGCCGGCGTGTTCGCCGCCAGATTGAGTAGCGCAGCCGCCGAGGGCCAGCAACGTAATCAGCAAGTACTTTCTCATTATATTTCTCTGGTCGTTTTCGTTTCAGTCAATGTTTAGTGCATGCAATGCGTTGCCGCCTGCCGCGCACGATCTTAGAATACGTTTCAGGATCGGTCCCACGGCAGCGCCCAGGGATCGTCCATATCGCGAAAAAATGCAGCGTGGCGTTGCAGTATACGGGCGGTCGCGGCGGGGTCTGGTTCGAGCGACCATTCGTTCTTGTCGAACGTGCCGCCAAGCAGTACGCCATCCTGGCGCGGGAACATGTAAATGCCATTCTTGATCATAAGGTAATTGATGTCTTCTTCCGGCTTCAGGACCACGAGCTGCCCTTTGACAGGTATAAGCTCCCGGTCGCCGAACAAATCGCGTGAACCGAGCCCCGTGCAATTTATGATCACCGGCTCATCCAACGTCTGCAGTTCGGCCTGGTCGCGAAACTCGCGGACCTGTATCTGGCCGCCGGCACCACGGTAGTCCCGCATGATGGCGGGCAGGTAGACGGGCGGCTCGATGAACATGGTGTCGAAATGCAACGCGTGACTTGCCGGGAATGGATGCCGTGACGGCGTTAGCGAACGCAGTTCAGGAAACATGTCCGGATAACGCAGCCGCATGTCGCCTTCCCGGATCTCAGAATCCGACAGCAGGTAGTTGCTGACCCAGCGCACACCGTACGCAGGTCCAACCAGGTTCTGAAACTCGATATAGGAGTGCCGCATGGCCGTGCGCAGCGTTTCGTAAAAAGCGTCGTCGACAAACTCTTCTTCAAAAAACGAGGCCGGTGACCACTGCGCGCCTGCAATATTGGACGTAGTGTGTGGCGGCAGGTCTTTGGCATAAATGGTGACCTCCCAGCCATGCCGCTGCAGCAGGCGGGCACTCGCCAGGCCTACGGCGCCGCAGCCGATAACAGCGCAACGTCGATGTTCACTGTGCATCGCAAGGTTTACGGCCAATTGCGAGGTGCCCCACGACAAGGTGATGCCGCCGCCGCCATGGCCGTAGTTATGAATCAGTGTTTTTTCGCCGAACGGCTCCGCGCGCAAAACGAACCCGGACGGTCGGTAGGGACGCAGACCGGTAACAACTCGCACGACGCGGTCGGGCGACACGCGGACGCGGCGCAGTGGCAATCCGGATGGCGTGTAATTCTGCGGGCCCTTAAAATTCGTTCCCGCACAGCCGCTGGCGAACGGCAACGCAGCCATAGATTGCAGCAGGGCGCGGCGGGTTGTCATTGTGTGTCTTGCTGGCGACCGATGAGTTCGTCGATCACGGCCTGCGGGTAACTGAGCATGCGACCAAAGCGCACAGCAATTTCCCGTCTTGCAGCACCGCTGTATTGGTCGCTGGCGATCAGTGCCTCACGATCCTGCTTCAACTTGAGATACTCCTGCAACGTGTCGCCGGTATAGATCAGCAGCACATCTTTGCCTGCCGCGACATCAGCGGGGTACAAATCAGTAACAATCAATTCGGCTTCGCGATACAGCAGGACTTCATTGCGTTCGGCGACAATTCTTGCGTCCGCCATCATCGCGTCCATCTCAGCGGGCATCATGACCTCGCTTAGCGCGAGCTTCTTTACTCCAAGACGAACGACTTCCGAAAAGCCGCCAATAATGCCAAGGTTGTACGAGCGGCGATCGATGTTGTCCTGGGCAAAGCTCGCGCAGCAAGCAAACAGCGAAAAACACAGCGCGGTTATGGTTGCTCTTGTAATCATGCGGCAGCCTTTTATTGTATGAGTTGGGTGAGTGCCGGACCGCGACGGGTCCGCAAAAATGCTATACGATCTGCTCGCCAATGACACGGTTTTTTCAGATGCTGAACCAGCATCTCGTTAATGACGCAATGCGGAGCGAAAAGTGAGCGGCGTTTTCTATCGGGAGCCTGGCAACGACTATGCCCGCATTGAGCGCGGCGAAGGTGTTTACCTCTACGACAGCGACGGTCGCCAGTATCTCGACGGTAGTGGTGGCGCTGCGGTTTGTTCCGTTGGTCATGGCCACCCAGCCGTTGTGGATGCGATCAAACAGCAAGTTGATCGTTGCGCGTTCGCGCATACACTATTCTTCACAAATGAGCCGCAAGAGCAGCTGGCTGAAATTCTCTGCAGTCGATTCGGCGAAGCCGACGCGCGCGTCTATTTTCTTTCCGGCGGTTCCGAAGCGAACGAAACCGCCATCAAACTTGCACGCCAGTACTGGGTTGCGAAAGGCCAAAGCGAACGTACGCTGTTTATAAGCCGGCAGCAGAGCTATCACGGCAATACGCTCGGTGCGCTGTCGTTGTCTGGAAACCCGGGTCGCCGTGCGCTGTTCGGACCTTTGTTACAGAACTGGCCGAAAATTTCGCCGTGCTATGCCTACCGACACCAGGCAGTTGATGAAACGCCCGAAGATTACGGCTTGCGGGCAGCAACGAAGCTGCAGCTTGCGATCGACCAGCATGGCGCGGGCAATATAGCTGCGTTTGTCGCCGAAACGGTGGTAGGTGCGACGCTCGGCGTAGTGCCTCCAGCAGGTGCATACCTCAGGCACATTCGTGATATCTGCGATCGCAACGATATCTTGCTAATCCTTGATGAAGTGATGGCAGGGAGTGGCCGTTGTGGAACGCATTTCGCGTTCGAGCAGGACGGTATTCGGCCTGACATCGTCACCGTCGCCAAAGGCCTCGCGGGCGGCTACCAGCCGCTCGGTGCGACCATTGCACGTGGCTACATCCACAAGGAGATCGTTGCCGCCCACGGGGCATTCGCACACGGTCATACCTATGTTGGTCATGCGACAGCCTGTGCCGCCGGCGTAGCGGTCGCCGACGTCGTGGATGACGAGGGGCTGCTTGCGAACGCCATGGCCATGGGCGAGCTGTTGCGCCGCGAATTGCGTAGCGCGCTGGGCAGCAACCCGTGGCTGGGCGACATTCGCGGTCGTGGCCTGTTTGTCGGCATCGAACTCGTTACCGATCGCGAGAACAAGACCCCGCCACCCGGATCCCTGGGCTTGCCCACGAAACTGCGAAAGAAAGCCATGCAATCGGGCCTGATTTGTTACCCCGGTGGTGGCAGTGCGGACGGCACTAACGGTGCGCATATCATGCTGGCGCCGCCGCTGATCTATACGTCGCAACATGTAGACGAGCTGGTGACCCGACTGGCTTCGGTACTGACTGATATCGACGCGCTGTAATGATCAAGCCGGCAACGTTTCCGGGAACCCGGGTCATGATCATGGCGGCGCCCAATGGCGCAAGGCTGACATCGGCTGATCATCCCGCGCTGCCGCTGGAACCCGCCGAACTTGCCGACTGCGCCGAACAGCTACGCGCAGCTGGCGTGTCGGTACTGCATTTGCACGTCCGGGATGCGTCCGGCGTGCACACCCTCAATGCAGATAGCTATCGCGCCGCAATCAACGCCATTCGCGAACGGGTTGGCGACCAGCTCGTGTTGCAGGTGACCACTGAAGCCGTTGGCCGCTACACCGCGACGCAGCAGATGCAGCTGGTTCGCGACCTTGAACCAGAAGCGGTGTCACTGGCATTGCGAGAGCTGTGCCCTGACAGCAATGCAGAGACAGAAGCGGCGTCATTCTTCGGTTGGCTACAGCGAAAACGAATCTGGCCCCAGTTCATTCTCTATTCCGCCGATGATGTTCGTCGCTTTGATGCGCTGCGCAAGCGCGGCATTCTTGCTACCGATCACCCGCATTGCCTGCTGGTCCTGGGGCGCTATTCCGGGCAGCTGCAGGGTGAACTCAGCGAGCTTGATGCGATGCTTGCTGCCGCTGATTTTGCCAACATAGCATGGTCGGTTTGCTGTTTCGGTAAGAACGAGCACGCGGCGGCCAGGCAGGCGTTAGATCGGGGTGGCCACGTGCGGCTCGGTTTCGAGAACAATATGCTGCTGGCCGACGGCAGCATTGCGAGCGACAATGCTGCGCTGGTAACGCAGTTTCTTGCCACGGCCAGCGGGTCCGGGCGCTCGGCCGCCAGTGCGGCGGAAGTTCGCGCCTGGGTTCTGGAATAGTTGAAGTCTGCTTGATTGCAGCCGGTGTTAAACAGGACGACACAGTGTCAAACATGAAAACAGTCGGTGTGCTGGGCGGCATGGGGCCGGATGCCACCGTGGATTTCCTCGCCAAAGTCATTGCGCTGACTCCGGCAGAACGCGATCAGGATCACATTCGCATGCTGATCGATCATGACCCGAAAGTGCCGAGCCGTCAGAACGTGTCGGTCGAGGATGATGCGCGCATACGCGAGAATTTGGCGCAGATGGCTGAGCGCCTTGAACTAGCCGGTGCCGATTTCCTGGTGATGGTTTGTAATACGGCGCACGGCTGGCTGGATCGCGCCCTGCAGCGCATCAGCATTCCGTTCATCAACATTGTTGACGTCACCGTGCAGACCATAACGAAGCAATATCCGCAGGCACGAACGGTTGGCGTTATGGCGACGCCGGCCTGCATCGATGCGGGCATGTACCAGGATGCACTTGAGCGCGGCGGGTTTGTGTCGTTAGTGGCTGAGGACGAGTTACGTAGCGAGTTGATGACGCTGATTGATCGGGTTAAGGCCGGCGAGAAGAGTGATCGCGTGGCAAAAGCCATGGCTGCCGTCGCCCACCGCCTGATCGAGCAGGGCGCGGAAGTCATTATCGCCGGTTGCACCGAGATACCACTGGTTCTGAAGCAGGCACAGATTACGGTGCCCTTGATTTCATCCACCGACGAGCTGGCTCGCCGGACTGTCAGCCTTGCAACCGGCGAAGCTTCGCTGCAGGCTGAACCCAAACACTGACCGAGGATTTACCGTGCTGTTATCCCGTTTCCCCCGCGTTTCACTGGCGCACCTGCCCACACCGCTCGAACACTTGCCGCGCCTCTCCAGGCATCTTGGTGGGCCGCAGATATACGTCAAGCGCGACGATTGCACCGGCCTCGGCACGGGCGGCAACAAGACCCGCAAGCTGGAATTTCTGATGGCCGATGCGCTGGAGAAAAAAGCCACCGCGATCATCACCCAGGGCGCTGTGCAGTCCAATCATGCTCGCCAGACGGCCGCGGCCGCCTGCAAACTTGGCTTGAGCTGTGACCTCGTGTTTGAAAAGCGAGTGGGTGATGCGCCCGATTCCTACAAAAACAACGGCAACGTGTTGCTTGACCGCATTTTCGGTGCCCGGATCAGCGAAGTAGAGAAAGGCACCGACATGAACGCGGCAATGGAAGCGATTGCCGAGGGACTGCGTGCGAAAGGCGAGACGCCCTACATTATTCCGGGTGGCGGTTCGAATGTGATCGGTGCATTGGGTTACATCGATTGCGCGCTGGAAATAATGACCCAGGCCAACAGCGCGGGCATTCCTGTCGACCATATCGTTCACGCTACTGGCAGCGCCGGCACCCAGGCGGGGCTGGTCGTGGGCCTCAAGGCGTCGCACAGTGGGATTCCTCTGCTAGGCATTGGTGTTAACGCGCCGAAAGACATTCAGGAAGAGAAAGTCTACAAACTGGCCATGGAAACGGCGGATTACGTCGGCGCCTCCGGCGTGGTGAAGCGCGCGGATGTGATTGCCAACTGTGATTACGTAGGCAAAGGCTACGGTATCCCCACTGCCGGAATGAACGAGGCCGTGTTGTTGCTGGCACGACTCGAGGGCCTGCTGTTTGACCCTGTCTACAGCGGTAAGGGTCTCGCCGGCATGATCGACCAGATCGAGAACGGTGCCCTGCATGACGCGAAGCACGTTGTATTTGTGCATACCGGCGGCACCGCTGGGCTGTTCGGCTACAGCGAGATGCTGGAGACCGGGCTCTAAGCGCAAATCATTGTAATCCATTCATTTGAAACTGATTATGGCGGGTTTTTGCGAACCGAACGTCTTGTATCCTGTCTCAGCAACATTAAACTTGCAGGCCATTTGCGCCTGCTTGCCGGGGTGCACTGTCGACGTAGGTGCGTGAGCCGATTCCGGCCACGGCTGTATTAGGGGGAAATGTGAACGATTCTTTAAAGCGCGATTTTTTGCGAGACGGTTTGCTGGCTCTTATTCTGACAGCGACGACCGGGCTCGCGCTCGCGCAAACGGCTGGACCCAACTCACCGCGGCCCAGTACCCAGGCGTATGCCCTCGAAAGCGTGCCACTACTTGATGGTGACGTACTCGGCGATCCCGCCTGGCGCGGCGTAACGCCAACCGGCGACTTCTGGCAGGTGCAGCCTGCGGAAGGAAAGCCTGCCAGCCAGAAGACGGAAGTGTTCATCGGCTACACAGACAGCACGCTTTACATTGGTGTTGTCGCATACGACGACAATCCCGCGGGCATCATCGTTACCGACAGTCGCCGCGATTCTGATCTCAGCGACACCGACAGCTTCCAGATCGTCATAGACGGTCTGCATGATCGCCAGAACGGTTTTGTATTTGGTACCAATGCAGCTGGTTTGGAATACGACGGCCAGGTGACCAAAGAAGGTTCGAGCCAGTTCGGTTCCGGTGGTGGCGGCTTTAACCTGAACTGGGATGCGAGCTGGAACGTACGCTCGAAGATTTCTGACATCGGCTGGAGCGCCGAGTTTGAAATCCCGTTCCGTACCTTGCGTTATGCGACCGGCGACAGTCAGGACTGGGGCATCAACTTCCAGCGCAACATTCGTCGCAACAACGAAGTGGCGTTCTGGGCACCACTGTCACGGCAACGCACCTTGTACCGCGTGTCGGAAGCAGGAACAGTCAGTGGTATTGCGCCGCCGTCGCAGCAGAACCTGAAGATCACCCCGTACATCCTCGGCAAAGCAGCACGCGGTGGCTCATTGAGCGGTACGGAAACCGACCAGGAGTTCGGCTTCGACCTGAAATACTCCATCACCCCAAGCCTGACACTGGATGCGACTTACAATACGGACTTCGCACAAGTCGAGGCTGACGAGCAGCAAGTGAACCTTGATCGCTTCAGCCTTTTCTTCCCGGAGAAGCGGCCGTTCTTCCTGGAAAATGCCGGCCAGTTCTCTGTTGGTAATCCGGAACAGGTCGAGCTGTTTTTCAGTCGTCGTATTGGTGTGGGTCCGGGTGGCCTGCCAATTCCAATTGATGGCGGAGTGCGCCTGTCCGGCAAGATTGGTGACAGCACCAATGTTGGTTTTCTGCACATGGCGGCCGAAGGCCTGGCCGGTGTGGCTCCAGCGAATAACTTTACGGTTGCGCGCGTTAACCAGGAGCTGGCCAATCGTTCGTCGGTAGGTTTCATATTTGTTAACCGCGACGGCGATGGCAGCGTCATTGGTGACAGTTCGCTCGACGA
>JBBKWB010000040.1:0-28293 GCA_037968755.1 Woeseia sp. | reverse complement strand
TTCGGCCGCACGCAAGGCATCAGCGGGCTGGCTCGAAAGATAAGCACCATGGGCATTGCCGTTCATTTGCGTACGTTCTGTGCGCATGTGCTCTTGAGCACGGTCCGAGTTCATCATACCGTTTTCGTTTTGCGCCTGATTCGGCATTGTGCGTTGCTGCTGTTCCTGTGTGCTGCGCTGTTCCTGCGTGCGATCCGGGGTTGTGGACGACTCTTGGGCGAACGCGGAACCGGCGCCGAGCGCGATAACGGGGGCCATTAATGCAAAGACTGCAAGTGAGTTTAGTTTCTTCATGAGATCTCTCCGTGGGCAACCAATTGGCAAAGTCGCCAATTAATTTTTGCACGGTAGGCTCCGGGACCGTCGATGTCTGTGTGCTAGCGCACTTGGAACCAATGACCACTTGCCTGTGCTTGCCGTGCACCGCTTCAGCAGCGCAATTGCCGCAAGCGATTTACGATGGGAGGCCTCGCCAATGCGCTGGAGTCTGCAAATGGTCTATTCGAGACCAGCTGCGGTTGCCAGTGCTCCAAGCCTGTCCAAAATCGTCTTTCCTCAGATTCCTGGTCAGCTCCTTCAAACGTATTTATGAATTATGAGACTCGCTGGCGCTTTGCCATGGTGGAACTGCATGCACAGCCCGCAGCATAATAAGAAAAGCTGGAATCAACTGTCTTGCCCGGTGGTTGGTCGTGCTGGATTCGATAAATTGACTTGCCTCGGCGCCGTCACTATCTGTGCGGTACACAGGCAAGTTGTTGGAAGAAGATTATCTCGATAATTAAGGGGTCGGATAAAAAGGGGTCGAACCGGGTTTGTTCTTATGCACTGCGCCTAGCAGCACTTTGAGTACCAGACCGCACTGCCCGGCCTCCTTTCGAAAAACTGGTTCGACCCCGTTTCTGCAGGGCTGCAAAGTTTGCAGGCTATATTCCGCCGGGTGGCTCTATTCCCGCTTCGAGTACAGCCGCATCAGCGGGGTGACGGTTATGCCGTGCAGAAAAATCGACAGCGTGACTACGATGAGAACAACGGACACCAGGGTCACGGCGAGAGATGGCTCAAGCCCGTGTTGAATTGCGTACATGAGGTAGTAAAACGAACCGATTCCGCGTACCCCGAACCAGCCGATCATGGCTTTGGTCGCAATATGTGCCGGGTTGCCGATCAAGCCGAAGAACACGCTGACGGGACGGACCACGAGTACGAGCAGGACGGCTGTCGCGATGTAGGCAGGCTGCCAGGAATCTGCAAACAACATGCTACCCAACAACAACAGCAACGCGACTACCGCCAACCGTTCGAGTTGCTCGATAAACAACAGCGAGACTCGTGACATGTGTGGCGTGTCCGGTTTCAGATCGCTTTCGGAATCAGACCGAACGGCTGCAATTGCACCCTTGGACGATCTTTGCAGCAGCACCTCCGTTCGGTGCAACATGAATCCGGCAGAGAAAACAGCCAGGAAACCATATCCAAGCAGTAGCAGGCTCAACCCGTACGACGTTGCTATCAGCCCCAGGCCGAGAAAATCTTCCGTAAACTCACTGTGAATGCCGTGCGCCGCAAGTCGATCGATTACCCGGGCCGTGCCAGCCCCGAGTGCACCGCCGATCGCCACACCGCTGGCGCACGCCCACAGCACGTCGATCAGAATCCAGCGGGAGAAGTTATCGCCAAGATCGTGCAGCCCGAGTAAGCCCAGCCCGAGCATGACCATCGGAAACGCCGTGCCGTCGTTCAACCCGGCTTCCCCGGTGAGCGTGAAACGCAGGCGGTTATCGTCACCTGGCCCTTTAATTTGAACATCCGTCGCGAGAACGGGATCGGTGGGCGCCAGGATGGCACCCAGCAATACCGCGGCGCCTATCGGCAAGTCCAGCAACAGCACGCCAACCAGCGCAGTGAGCCCGACAGTTACCAGCATCGACACGGTGGCCAGGCGAAAAGGCGCCCACCAGATACGATGACCGACGGGTGCGGCGAGTTTCAGGCCCGCGCCAAACAATGAGATCAGTACCGCCACTTCCGTGAACACTTCAAGCGTCGCGGAGTGTTCAAGGGGATTGAAATGGAACTGATCAAAAAAGGTCGGGCCGAGCAGCATGCCCGTACTGAGATAGACGATGGCCGTCGACAACGGCAAGCTTTTGATTCGTGCGGCCGTTAGTGCCATGAATAACAGCACGGCACCAATAATTAAAAACCACGTCGCGTTTGTCACTGAGGCATGTTCATTCGTCCACAATCCGATCCGTCTCGCTCACAATCGGCGTTACCAAGAGCAACCTATGTGAGCAGTACGATCATACTATGCTACGTGACATATTTTCGTACACGTTCATGATTCCACTATGTGCCCACAGCCTTCCGCGCTTCAACAAGCTCAACCCTCGCATCAGCATCTGCACGCGCGGAGACTTTCAACAGCTGCTCGAAATAGCGCTTCGCCTTCGCCGTATCGCCGCTACGCTCTGCTGCGGTGGCTGCGCCGTACAACGCGCGGAATCGATTGGGTTCCTTGATCATCGCTTGCTCAAACTCAGCTAATGCTTCGACAGACTTGTCGTGCTCGAGGAGCATCTCGCCGAGCAATTCCCGCGCGGGTTTCAGTGGGCCGGGCGAGATCGCACTTTTCTCAGTCGCGTCCTCCATCTGCACCGCCTCGCGCGACATCGTCAAGCCGTCGTCCGTACGACCTTCCGCGTTTGCTATCCACGCACGGCCGACCTTTTCCTGAATCGCTACCTGACCACTCCAATAGGCGTTCCCCGCTGACTCGAGCTTCTTCTGCAAGGCTGCAAGCGTGTCGACTTCTTTTGTCGCAGCGACAATGTCACCGCTGCGTGCCGCGCCTAACGCTCGGGCGAAATGCGTTGTTGCGTCAACCCAGTCGAAGCGCGTCTGCCGTACTGGCAGCTCTGCGGCTTCGGCCCATGCGTTACGTTCGAGCGCGTAGCGGGCGGCAATAGCGGCAGCTGCGAAATAGCCCGCAGGTGAAGGCGCGGCATTGCCCGCTGTGCTTGACTCAATACGCTCAGCGATCGCGGGAGACTGCATCAGCACTTTTTTTGCAGCGGCGTCCTGCCCCGTTTGCAGATAAGCATAAACCTGGTAGTCGAGCGCGTGCAGCTCTTCGGATGCCGCGTTGTCTTTTCTCGCAGCCGCTGCCGAGGCGAGGTTGGTATCTATTGACTCCTGCCAGGCGCCGATGCGCGTAAACGTGTGCGACGGCATGTGCAGTGCATGCGGCGCGTCAGGCGCGATGCTTGCATAGCGACGTGCGGCATCGACGGCGCGCGGTGCGAGCGCAGGTACGTCGTAACTGTGAATGATGTAGTGCGCGATTCCCGGATGATCAGGCTGACTCTTGAATTCTTTTTCAAGAATATCCGCTGCGGCAAGCAAATTTTTATACGACTTGTCGTTAGGGAGATTGGTTTGGTCGAGCGAGAGTGCGTAGAAGATTCTGGCCTCGGCGTCATCCGGATACTTGGCGGCAATCGCCTTCATCGCTTTTTCGTAGGCAAGCGTGCGGCTTCTCTGATCGACAGTACTGGAGTCTTTATATAGCAACCCAACCGCGGCAATGTAGTCGCGTTCTCTCGCCGATTTTGCATTCGCTGTGGTCGCCGCCTCGGCCGCTGCCGCACCATTTGCTACCGCAGTGTCCGCACGAAACCCGCCGAACGGATTGCCCCACCAACTCATCGCGATACCCCAATGCGCCATCGCGCATTCCGGATCACTGTCGACCACGGCCTGAAATGACTCGATTGCCGCAGAAAACCAGAAGGAATGCAGCAGTGCGATGGAGCGATCGAAATCTTCCTCTACTGCCGGGCTGCAAGTCGTTTCGAAATGCACCTTGCCAAGCCCTACGGTCGAATCACCGTGTGTCGCATGATCGGACCCTTCGGAAACCGCCATCGGCTCGGGCTGCGACGGTTTGTCACAACCAAATATGGCGGCAGCACAAACCACTAGAATGCACTTTGGTAAATTCATTGAAGACTCTCCCCTGTTAAGCATTCGCATGATACTCCTGTGCGGTTAGTTACACAGCTAATTGCAAAGAAGGGGCCGGATACATTTGCACGTAGTGGTGGCCGGAATAATTGCTTCGGGGGAAACCTATGCTGGCTGCGCTGAAAAGTGAATCCTTAAAAGGACACCCACCAATAACGGCATAAAACTGGTCAAAACTTACAATTTCGCGCGCCGCATTCGCGGGCGTACTAGTAGTCCGCTCAAATCGGGGCGACGTGAGTATGGCCAGTCGAGTCAGCGCCGGAATTTCGGCTATAGTTGGTGCCACAGCAGTCAACAGGTTACAAGGACGAGTAGTGCCAACATTGGAAACCGCAATAAGACTATTTGTCATGGGGCAGGAATTCCTGATCGCAGCGGTCTTTCTGTCTGGCAGCGGCGGACGTTCTGCTCGCATCAGTGGAGCGCTTCTGACACTGAGTATTATGGGGTACCTGTACACCTCCGACGTAGTGCTGAGCAACTCAATCCCCTTCGTGACGCCGCTCGCCCTGTTGCTCTCACTGATCGTTCCGTATTGCTTGTGGCTTTTCGCGCGGGCAATCTTCGAGGCGGCGTGGCCCAGGGCAGTGTTGATTTACCTGTTTGCGCTCATCAGCATAGTCGTTTGGGGAATATATCTGCTCGGCGATGCAATCGAGCCAATCTGGTCGAACGCAGCCAACATAGTCATGCACGTGGCAGCACTCATGGTTGTCGCTCACGCTCTCTGGATTACCTTGCAAGGACGCCCGGATGATTTGCTGGAGCGGCGCAGAACCTTCCGTTTGGTATTTGTAGTAATTGTCGCATTGCAAGTTACGGCGGTCCTCATTGTAGAACTCGCACTCGCGGGCACCACGCCGCCGACTTGGTTGGAGCTAACGAACGTCATCATCATCGCAGTGCTCACAGTTAGCCTGGCATTGCCGCTGTTGCGTCTCAATATTGAATTCTTTGGGCCGGAACCCACCAATGAAGTAGTCAGTATGAAAGATGAAGCAACCACACTGGGAGCCGCCGAAAGTGTGCTCAAAACAAAGCTGCTGGAATTGATGGACGGCGGTTACTTCCGGGAGACCGGTTTGACGATTCGGACGCTGGCCGCAAAACTCGCCTCTCCGGAACATCTACTTCGTCGGCTCATAAACGGGCACCTCGGTTATCGAAATTTCTCTGCATTTTTGAACAGCTACAGAATCAGTGCGGCGAGAAAACGGCTTGTTGACCCTGAGCGAGCCAGAACGCCAATACTGACAATCGCCCTCGATTTGGGGTACGCATCGCTCGGACCATTCAACCGGGCATTCAAAGCGGCAACCGGTACGACCCCGACGGACTACCGGCAAAAGAACCTAGGGCGAAATAGCGCCGATTCTGAATAAACGTCGCCGATTTCAAAATCGGCAAACATCCGCCTATTTCGGCGAGACCGAGACCCGTTCCTCCCGCTACCTTGCACTTCGATAATTACTATCCAGAGTGCATCATGACGCAGTCAACCTCCATTTCAGACCTCTTTCTGTCAGTCTGGCCCACAATATTCGCGTTGGATTTGTCCCGCTACCTTGTTGCGGCGAGCGCGCTGGCGGTAGTGCTGGCTCTTTTCGCCGGCCCACTCGTGAATCGCCGCATTCAGTCCGGAAAGGCAATTGCAGCTGACATACGTCGTGAGATCACCTACTCGCTCAGCACCGTAGTGCTTTTCTCGCTGGTTGGATTTTCCGTCTATGTGGGCAGTCAGCACGGGATCTTTCAGATCTACCGCGGTGACCTTCCGAGCACGAATCGACTGTTGCTTGAATTTGCCACCATCGTCTTGTTGCACGATGCGTATTTTTACTGGGCGCATCGGCTCATGCACACACGCTGGCTGTTTCGACGCGTTCACCGACTGCATCACAAGTCGCGGACACCAACGCCGTGGGCTGCCTACGCGTTTGCGCCGCCCGAGGCCCTACTCGAGGCCAGCATTCTGCCATTGTCAGCACTGCTAATACCGATGCACGAAATTACGGTGTTGCTATTCGTGACACACATGATCGTGCGAAACGTCATTGGGCATGCCGGAGTTGAGCTGTTTCCCGGGTGGTGGCTGGAAGCGCCAGTACTTCGTCGAATCACGACCACGACCCACCACGATCTGCATCATTCGCATGGCGGCTATAACTTTGGTCTCTATTTCACCTGGTGGGATCGCTGGATGAAGACCGAGCACCCGGAATACGCGCGTCGGTTCAGGTCGGTCACGCAATCACGCTGTCGCGTCAACATAGGCGCAAAGGAGAATACAAAATGAATACTCGAATCAAGCCCATTACGTCGCTGATCACTTTAGCCCTATTCACTTTAGCCGCTTTAGGTGATGCGAATGCCAGCAGTGAGCGAAGTAAGCGCCACACAAGTGAGCAAATACAGGCCTGTATTTCCCGGATCGCACGCCACGCGGACTATGACAACGCGTCTCGAGTGGTGCACTGGATTGATACTGCAAAGCAAAGGAGTCTGGTGGAGATGGAGATCAAGATCGCAACGTCTGTCTATTTGAGCAACGACAATGCGGTGACGAGAGAATACATGGCGTTCTGTGTGGTCGGCACAATGGGCGATCTTATTAAGTTTCGAATCGATGCGGTCGGATCCGACCGGGAAATGGACGGAAAATGAGGCCGACCGCAAGACGACCAGAAACTAAAGAAACTAAAAGGACACCCACTTTTGCCTGACAAACTAAACTAAAAGGACACCCACTTTTGTCTGACAAAAAACTGGCTAAAACATACAGTTTCGCCCGCTTCAATTGTGGGTGTCCTAATAGCCTTCTAATAGCCTTCTAATAGCCATTATTGGCCCCAATTAATGGCCCGCCCCGGCGTCTGTGCTATACCTGATAGAGAACGATGCGGGAACAACAGAATGCAACGTTGCCGGGCCGACCCGGTGAGAGGGGGGATTCATGACGGTACGCAGCAAGATATCAAGGCGGGCTGTGACCCGACAGTTGGGCGCCATCGCAGGCGTGGCACTGGTTGGCCCGGCGCTGGCCGGCTCAATGCTGGCGACACCGCGGCAGGTCAAGGGACCGTTCTACCCGGTCGAGGAACAAGCTGACACGGATCTCGACCTGACACTGATCCAGGGACACTCGAAGGCTGCCATGGGCGAGCCGTTGCTGGTCCGCGGCCGCGTGTATGCAGCCAACGGCAAACCGCTATCCAATGCGCTTGTTGACGTGTGGCAGGCCAATCACCATGGCCGCTACAGCCACCCGAAAGATCTGAATACAGCCTCGCTCGACGAGCATTTCCAGGGCTGGGGAATCGTCCGCACCGACGCCGATGGCTACTATCAGTTCAAGTCCATCAAGCCGGGCGCGTACCCGCTGTCGTTCCTCGGTGGAGACGGCTGGCGCTGTCGGCACGTCCACTTC
This sequence comes from Woeseia sp., assembly GCA_037968755.1. Taxonomy (GTDB): domain Bacteria; phylum Pseudomonadota; class Gammaproteobacteria; order Steroidobacterales; family Woeseiaceae; genus Woeseia. The sequence continues at coordinate 20,834 of JBBKWB010000040.1, read as the reverse complement.
AAGGTATCGCACGAATCGCAGTCGGAACTCATCACACAGATGTACTTCGACGGCGACCCGCTTATCGCACAGGATTTCGAGATCGCCAAGGCGCCAGAGGCGCAGCGGCATCTGCTGATTGCGAAGTCTGTGCATGACGATGCGAGCGGATTGCCGTTGTATACGTTTGATGTGGTTCTTGGGTAGCCGGGCCGAATAACTAAATTAACTAAAAGGACACCCACAACTATTCGATTCAAAACTGGCCAAAACGTACAGATTCGCCAGCAGTAAATATGGGTGTCCTTTTTGATCTGCCGTTAGACGTGGCGGCCCACCTTGGCCTGAACTAGGCTTATTGGATCATCCTTCCTAAGTAAGTTGGTGAACTATGAACGTCCAGTTGATCGCCACGCTATGCATTGGATTGCTAATCGCCGCGTGCGGCAAAAATTCCAGCAATACCCCAGCAGTACCCGCCGCATCGACCGATGAGGGCAATCAAAAGCAACCCGCGCGCACCGTCAGTGCGGATCTGTCGAGCATCGTGAAATTTGACGGGTACGCCGTTCAGCTGGCCAAGAATCAAGGCTTGGCTGACATAGACGTTAACCGGTTCGTAACACAGTCAAATGCTGTATGGCGAACGGAGTGGTTGTTCGAACCACTCAGAATTGCTGTCGCTATTCCAGCACAAAACCAGCCTTCTCTGGCCGAGGCGTTTGATCTCTACTATCAACTACGTGGCAACGACGCCATCACAATTGATGAGGTGCTGGTCAATGTCGAGTTTGAAGGCCTTAGCCTTGATCAGAGTTCAACCCCTGAAAATACCGGGAATGGCTGCCCTGAATGTGAATGGTCGATTGCCGAGACCAAAACCGAAGCTGCCTGGAACATCAAGCCCAGCCATTCTGACGGCAAGAATATGGGTGAAGGCGTCGAAATAGCGCACCTGGACACCGGGTACACACGGCATCCTGAAATGATCGAGCCATCGCGACTGCTTGTAAGTCGTGGCTACGACTACTTCGACAACGACCCCGACCCAATCGACAAGGACGCAGGACGATCACAGGGCTTGACGCATTTCGGCCACGGTACTGCTACCGGCAGCGTCATTGCCAGTGCGATTGGCGCCCAGGCAAGCTTCCCGTTCGACCGCTTTGTTACGGGCATGGCGCCGAAATCTTCACTGATTCCAATCCGGGTAGACAACGATGTTGTGATCTGGAACGCGCGTCGTGACGTAAAGGGCATCGAACACGCAGTCCGAGAGTTAGCACACATTATTTCAATGAGCCGCGCGGGACTTAGTTCGAAAACGCTAGCCGCAGCGGTCGGCTACGCGACCGGACTCGGCATTATTGTCGTTGCTGCCCCAGGAAACTGTATGCCCACTTGCGGCGTTTATTATCCTGCCAAACTGAAAACAACAATAGCGCCCGCGGCAACGGATGAGCAGTCAATGCCGTGGAAGAAAACCGGTAATGGCAAACGGGTGGACATTTCAGCCCCAGGCCACTCGGTGTGGCGTGCACTCGTCGAAAAATCTGGCACGTATCATGTTGATGTAAGTAGCGGGACGTCCTATGCCACCGCTGCGACGGCTGGCAGCGCAGCCCTATGGCTGGCGTTTCACGGCGGCTGGAAGAATATGCACGGGACGTATGGCGCGAATCTTACAGAGGCATTTCGGTCGGCCCTTAAGACCAGCGGGGTCAACCCGTGGCCCGATCCAAAAATGACCCGACGCTACGGCACAGGAGTACTGAACAATCAGAAGTTACTTTCCGCTTCACTTCCGAGCCCCCAAAGCTTTCTGGGAAAAGCTCGTGAAGAAGATAGCCCGTCGCAGGGATCGATCGAAAGCATTGCCGAAGCATTCGACATCGAAGATAAAGCCGAAGTCGAAGCAGTACTTGCCCGCTTGTTGGGCAAAAGGAAAGGCGACTTGCCAGCGAACATGGATGATGTCGGTCACGAAATAGCTATACATCTTTTCGCCGATATTGCGATTCAACGGATGTTCTTGACTCTGCTCAGCTTGCCGCAAGGCGAAAACAAAGAAGCGGACGCCCTGTACGAATCCATACGAGGAAGCTTGTGGGATCGCGCATCCATGAGGTTGCAAAGCGTATTGGGCGAAGGCTTTGGCACGACAGAATCCGAGTAGCTGCCAACCAAAACTAACAAAAAGGACACCCACAATTGACAGACGCGAAACTGGTCAAAACATTCAGTTTCGCTACCGCACGTGGGTGTCCTATTAGCCGTCATTTTTCGATTCGAAACTGGTCAAAGCTTACAGATTCGCAGCGGTAAACTTGGGCGTCCTTTTTGATCGTCCTTTTTTGATCGGTAAATATGGGTGTCCTTTTTGACTCTACCGCACGTGGGTGTCCTTTTAGCCTTAGGCTAGCACTTTGCAGAAAAGGGGTCGAACCGGTTTTCTCTTTGATCGCCGGCTTATCCACTTTCGATGCGACTGGCTGCAATGCCAGTTTCCTGGCGAAAAACCGGTTCGACCCCTTTTTTACGGGCATACAATCAGGGGTATCTGCTGCTGGATGTGCCAGAATAGGGCCTCATCGACAATAGTCGTACCCCATTACAACAATCGGAGACCAGCCCGTGAGCGAAGACAACAAGAGCGAAACTACAGAACCGTCCGCAAAGAACGACCCTGGCTCAGAACAGAGCTCGTCGGGCTCAGGTTCCAGCGGCCCGAAATTCAACCAGGGGTCTGATCCGCTCGCTGGCGTCAAGAAGGGCGCTTCCGAGGCGATGGCAAATATGGAAGGCAAAACCGTGTCCATGAAAACCTACATCGGTACGATCATCGCTGTCATCGTATTGATGATGTTGGCGCGCTGCGGCTGATACTGAACATCTGCGCATTTCTGCGAGGGCGCCAATTACCTGCTGACTCCGCGCGCCCTCGCTTGCTCGATGACCGATGTGACAGCGTCGATCACCAGTTCCGGGTTGTCCTTGTGTACGTAGTGCCCACATTGTTCGCAAACAGTGTGTACCGACTGGCTGCTTAGTGAAGCCAGTTGTCCTTGTGTTTTCAGCCACGCTTCGTAGAACCGCTCCTTAACGAAAAGTTGTTTACCGCCGGTTAAGACAACCAGTGGCACATTGGGGAATGCCCCGGCGCTCAGTACCTGATCGAATGTCTGGCTTCCAGCCGCCATCTCATGTCTCGGCCCTGGTGGCATCAACGCAGACAGAAGCACAGGCGGGGTACAGGATCCTGCGTCGGCAACCTGGCATTGACGCGTGAAATCAGCGTGCCGCGAATCGACGAAAACGACACCCGCTACCTCATCCGGATACGTTCTCGCATACAGCTCCATATACGTACCACCGATTGAGTGCCCCACCAGGATATACGGTGGCTGTAGGTGGAGTGCCTGCAACGTGGCCCGCAACTCACGGACAATAGTAGCGCCATCACGAGTTTTATTTGAGCTCCTGCTGGCACCGTACCCGGCGCGATCGTAAGCAAAGACCCGGGTCTTCTCTGCAATCCGATTGTAAATCGGTTCCCAGCTTTCTTTGCCATCACCAAGCCCGGCTTCAAGAATCACGGCGGGCGATCCTTCTCCAGCCACAACGTAGGTGTGCCTGGCATCCTGAGTCGTAACCCGCTCGGGCGATGGCAAAGTCGAGCAAGCGCCCAGCAAGTTGGCGGCTACGAGTAGCACGACTAACAAAGTGTTCGTTCTCATGAGGCACCTCCCGGAATCAATTCGGCGTTAGTCAATACTTCCAGAACCGCGTCGTAAAATTGGTCGTACTGGATGTCGTAGCTTCCGAGACTGGCGCTGGCGGTTAAAGCAACGGTAGGTCTATTTTCCCAGTCCGTAGTATCGGCATCAATAGCCGGCGCTCAAATGATTCGATAATTCGCCAGCTGGAATAGGCTTGACACATTTTGCGATAGGGCCACAGCAGAAACCGGTCACTGTCCCTGGTTTTTGAGGAGTGATGACAGAGTACAGTTATAAGGACACCCACCATTAATCGATTCGAAACTGGTCAATTCATTCAGATTCGCCGGCAGTAATTACGGGTGTCCTTTTTGATTTATGTCCTTTTTGATTTGATGGGTGTCCTTTTTGATCTTCTAAACCCTGACCACCTCACCTGACACCTTTTTATATGCGTGTTGCCTATCTGTGCAAGTCACTCTGCTGGTTTGGCACCCCATTTCAATTTATTGTGATCAAATCCGCGTTTGATGGTCGGTTTGATCGTCTCGAAATACGGCGAAAGATCGAAGTCGCGCGGTGCAAACAGGCTGTGGTGGCGAATGTGCAAAATCTCTTGCACAGTTTCATGACATTCTGCGCATTCTCTCTCGGAGAGCATTTCAATGTTTGGCAGGATTGGATAGGCCACTGACTGAAACGCCTCCGCGATTCGCGTCGAACAAATCGCACGCGTTGGATCGCCACTGCCGAGTGCCAGCATTTTCCGACGCCATCGGCTGGGAACCGGAGGTGTCGGTATCAGGTAGCGGGCCAGATCGATAACGTTTTTGAGGTCGTAGTTCATCCCGATGCTGTCGAGCATGAACTGAGCAACCTTTTGTCGGCCCTCCTCGTCCAGGCCCACGGGGCGACAGATGCGCGTATTGAAACCGGAGTACTTGGACAGCGGTACCGCAATAACGCCATTTTCAAGATCCGCTTCGACGACAGACTGCGCTTCAGATTCCTGACTTCCGGGGGAGTCGATACGTCCTACATAAATCGCAGCGTGAGACCAGGTCGACTGGGTTAGGTACTTCACTGCAGTGCTGAAGCGTTGATTGCCTTCAACCAGAATCACGTCAGCGACTTCCAGCACTGACTCGAGCGTCTCGATCGGGCTTATCGCAAAGGGCTCGTATTTTCGAACCTTACCAGTGAGATAACGAATCAGCGCACTCGTCAGCTTTTTTTCAAGCCACGCAATCATTATTCTCGCCAGGGCCACTATTGCCTAACAAGAACGACAGGCGTCTCGACACCATCTGAACGTAATTGCCGACATCACGAAAACAGTGGACAACATAGCAACTGCATCTTTGACTTGATGTCGAAAGCAAGGATTCGTCCCCCACTGATAAGCACCTACCGAAGTGCGTTTTCTCGGTGCACATCTAATACCATCTTTCCCGTATTCCGAGGATAAAAAGCATCGGTGACAATGTAATCGCAAATAAGAAAAACACAACAACCACGACAGTGACTTCGCCTACCGAAAGGCCAACCTCATGCGCCAGAACCAGCGTAGGAAGGAGCGCCTCAGGAAGTTGATCGAGCACTCGCGCCCTACTGCTGGGCGGGAGCTTCACCCGCCGCTTCACAAAACTGGACAACAGGTCGCCGAGCATTGAATACGCGCCGACCAGCGTTCCGTAAATTGCGGGGTGGCCGATGAGCATTGCTGCAACAGTCGTCAACGAAACCGCAGCCACAAGACCACGAATTGTCTTGCTTTCTCCAAAGAGGGGCATTCCATCCGTTAATATGCGCCCACAATCGACCGGATAGTTAAACCTGTTCCGCATGGCCAATGCGGTGACAATCGGCGACGCATTGGCGACTATGATCAGAAAAACGAAGTCGACAATACTCATGTCAGGCTAGTTGGATCGCTTGTGAAACAGGGCGGCCTTTATGAGTTCCTCCGGTACGAAGTCCGGTACGGGCTCATCTGGATTGTCGTATGCCTTTTTTCCGAGCCTGACAGTTCGCTGATATTCGCGAACAAACTGGGCGCACTCTCTACACATTTTTACATGCAGCCAGCACATGAATTTTTGCCAGACTGGAAGCCCCTGCCCCAGGTAATCCACCATAAAATCATCGAATTCTTTACATGTAAGCATGATATTCCAAACGCTCCAATTCGGGCTTTAGTAGTGCTCCAAGTGCCGTCCGGGACCGGTGCAACCGCGTTTTTGCGGCAGTCACACTGATGCCCAATTTGATTGCAGTCTCTTTCGTTGTGAAGCCATCAATATCTCGCAAGAGCAGCGTGACTCGGAGGGTATCGGGTAGCTCGAGTATCTTGTCGCGCACTAGTTGCTTCATCTGAGCTGTATCTATCATCTCTCCAATTCGATACGACTCGTTCGAGCTACTGGACTCCATTCTGTTGCCTTTCTCGTCGAAACTCGGCAACAGGTGCTCAATAGAATCCTCCTTCCGGCGTCCTTGTGCCCTGATCCTCATCAAGCATTGATTGATCGTTATGCCCCGGAGCCAGGTGCCGATCGTGGAACGCTCTTCGAATTTGTTAATGCTTTTAAATACCGTCAAAAACGTTTCCTGAAAGCAGTCAGCAGCATCCGCATCGGACCGCAGGTATCGTTTCGCAGTTGCCAGCACCTGTGGCCCGAAGCGACGAACGAGTTTCTCGTAGCAGCGGTCATCACCTGCGCGAAGACAATCGAGCAGCTCTTTGTCGTCGCCGGCCAAATATGTTTTTGCTGACGTGCCGGCCGCTTCTTGCGGTCTTGCTCGGCCTACAGCGCTAGTCGCTCTTACCATGCGGTTTCCTCCAGGCTAAAGAAGACCGGCTGAACGCACAGTTTGTTTCAACGGGTGCGATAGCCGGCAATCCGTAACCTTTCGCCTGTGACCGGCAACCAAGTAGCAGAGGACTTTTCGCCAGCCTCGCAGCAGCGATCGATTCGCAACAACCGCAGGTAGTAGACCTTTGACTATGCTAAGCCACAAAAAGCCGCCCAACATCGTTGAGATTCAGAATGTCAGCTACCGTCGCGGAAAGCGGGCCATATTCGATGGCCTGAATATGAACATTCCGCGCGGTGCGGTTTGCGCCGTCATGGGCCCGAGTGGTACCGGGAAAACGACTCTACTCAACCTGATTACGGGACAGCTCCTGCCCAACGACGGTGCTGTGTTGTTTGACGGTCGAGCCGTTTGTCCCTGTTCTCGACATGGGCTTTACGATATGCGGCGACAAATCGGTGTGCTGTTTCAGGATGGTGCACTACTGACCGATCTGAATGTATACGAGAATGTGGCGTTTCCGCTTCGGGAACACACACGCCTATCTGAGCTACTCATTCGTCAGATAGTACTGATGCGGCTGCACTCAGTCGGTCTCCGGGCTGCGTGGCAGCGGATGCCATCCGAATTATCCGGCGGCATGGCGCGGCGTGTCGGACTTGCGCGCGCGCTCGTGATGGATCCAAAACTTATCATCTACGACGAACCCTTTACTGGTCTGGATCCGATAGCGGTGGGCGTGATCCTGCGACTAATTCGACACACTAACGATGTTCTCGGCATCACCAGCATTGTGGTTACGCACGATGTTGCCGAAGCAGAAATGCTTGCTGATTTGATCTTCCTGATATCGGAAGGAAAGGTCGTTGCAAGTGGCTCCCCCGCCGAAATGCAGCAGAAGGACTCCGCAATGGTGCAACAGTTTATGCAAGGGCTGGCGGACGGCCCCGTACCCTTTCACTATCCTGGCGCCAGTTACGCGGATCAGTTACAGACTATGTCGCGCCCATGACCAGATCATTGCGCGACTGCTGGGTCAGTTTTGGCCAATTCGCTGCCACCTTCGGTAGCTTCCAGATGTTTTCTCTACGCCTGCTGCCGTACTTGCCGAAAGCCTTTCTCAGGCCTCGCCTCATCACCGACCAAATCTACTCGCTCGGCGCACTGTCGCTCGTATTGATTATGTTCGGCGGCTTTTTCGTGGGCACGGTGCTCGCACTGCAGTCGTATAGCACGCTGGTGGAATTTGGCCAGGTCGATGCCCTTGGTGCATTTGCATCTGAGGCATTGGTGCGCGAACTGGGCCCGGTAGTCGCGGCATTACTTTTCGCAGGTCGGGCTGGGAGCGCGGTTGCATCCGAAGTTGGTCTTATGCGCGCCACCAATCAGCTCGCAGCAATGGAGCTCATGGCAGTAGACCCAATGCAGAGGGTTATTGTGCCGCGCTTTATCGCGGGCGTAATTTCTGTACCGTTACTGGCCGCAATATTCTGCACGATGGGCGTGCTCGGAGCTTATCTCGTCGGGGTTCATCTGCTCGGCGTCGACGTTGGTGCGTTCTGGTCTCACATTCAGGATCGCGTCGACCTGGTTGACGATGTTGGCAGCGGTCTGTTCAAAAGTTTTGTATTCGGCATATCAGCAAGCCTGATGGGCGTCTATGAAGGCTACAACGCGGCGCCAAATGCTAGCGGAGTAAGTCGCGCCGCGACCCGGACGGTAGTCATTACGTCCGTGTGGATCTTGCTATTCGATTTTGTCTTGACCGGCATGACAATGCCTGGAGTTTGATATGAGCAGTGAATCACGCGCGATCGACATCGGAGTCGGTCTTTTCATACTGCTGGGCCTTGGCTCGGTGATTTTTCTTACAACACAAACGCTGGGGTCGACCGCACTGTCGGAAAGCACAAGCTACACCCTGCACGCCCACTTTGATCATATTGGTGATCTCAAGGTTCGAGCTCCTGTTGCACTCGCAGGTGTAACCATCGGGCGTGTTTCTCGAATCAGTGTTGACCCGATCAACTACCAGGCAAGTGTCGAGCTTCGAATCGACAAGACCTTCAACCAGTTTCCGATTGACACTTTCGCGAGTATTGCGACGACTGGCCTTCTTGGCGGGAAGTACATAGAACTGGGTCCCGGCGGTGACGAAGAGGTCCTGCAGGATCAAGACGAGATCGAATTTACGCAGTCAGCAATACTGCTGGAAAACCTGATTGGTAAATTCATGGTCAACGGAAAGGGCGATAAGGATGAATAAGTTATCTCTGGAGGACCTCGGCGGTGGAGCCTTCGAGTTAAAGGGGCGTGTTGATCTGTCAAACGCTGATCACACTCTGGCGGCCGGTCAAAAGCAATTCGAACACTACGAAGGCATCACGGTCGATCTCGAACAGGCCGACTGCGCCAGCACCGTTGGCATGGCTGTGCTACTCGAATGGTCGACCTGGTCACGCGCTAGTGGCAAGAAAATTTCTTACACGAATGTATCCAGCCGCTTGAGTGACATGGCAAAACTCAACGACGTTGAAGAGATGTTACAGCTTGCGGAGGCCATCTCGTGAGATACCTATCAATTGCGCTGACATTGTTATTTCTTCCATTGCACGTATTGGCCGCGCCACCAAACGACGTAATTGCCGAAGCATCGCAGTTGCTGTCACAGCAGCTCGAAACCCGGAAGGAAGAACTTTCCGACGACAGACAGGCACTATATAAAGTCGTTGATGACATCTTGCTGCCACGGTTTGATCGACGATTGGCTGCTCAGCTGGTGCTCGGAAAGCACTGGCGCACAGCAAGCGATCTGGAAAAATCGCGATTCATTGAAGCATTCTATAGCACGCTTTTGCATCGCTATGCGGATGGGGCGTTGGAGTTCGATCCGCGCCGCATTGAGATCTTGCCGTATCGAGGCGACGAAACCGAAAAGCGAACGTCAGTGAATACCAAGGTTCGACTCGACGACGGCAAGGTAGTGTCCGTGAGTTATAGCCTCATAAAACGCGCTCAGGGGTGGCAGGTCTACGACGTGGTAATTGAGGGAATTTCGTATGTCAGAAATTTCCGGACTGAGCTCGCTACCGAAATCAGCTCCAGCAACCTTGAGGCTGTTATAAAGCGCCTGGAATCGGAGGCCAGCGCCAACACGTCAGCTACTCCTCTATAACGAGCTCGTCGAAGAGATCATCATCACCATTTGGCGGATTACCATCGTGTATCAGGAACGCGCGGTTCTGTAGGTATGCTTCCCGAATGGTTACGTATGGGTCCTGCGAACTCTTGATCGTACCTTCGACCGCGAGCAGCCTCGATCGTATGTGAATGGCATCCAGTGTCCAGAGTTTGTCCCGAACTGATGCATTGTCATAATAAACAAGAGGATCAAGAAGAAAATTCAAAGGCGTTGCCATTGCATCGCGAAGCGTTCGCGGACCGAGCAAAGGTAGCATCACGTATGGCCCATCCGGCACTCCCCATTTCGCGAGTGTTTGGCCGAAGTCTTCATCATGCTGCTCGAGTCCGGCGGGCGTAGCGACGTCGAACAAACCTCCGATGCCGACGGTACTATTCAGGACCAGGCGCCCTGTGTCGCCTAGCGCGTCGCGGCCTTTGCCCTGCAGAAGATCATTGACGATGATCAATGGGGTTCTAAGGTTGCCGAAAAAATTCGAGATACCTCGGCGAACAAACCCCGGCGCTACTTTTTTGTAGCCCCTGGAGACAGGTTTTAGCGAGATCGTATCCAGCCCGTCATTGAAGGCGTATACGCCACGATTGGCGGATTCCCAAGGGTCGACAGACGATCGGGCTTCAGGGTCGTCGTTGGTAACATCGGGCCTGCTTGCGCAAGCGCCTGCCTGCACCAATATCAAGCCGAATATCGCGATCCGCACCGCTCGGTTTACCTGACTTCTTCCTTCATGACGCCGGCTCGCTCGCAAATTCTTGTTGTTCAAAAGAACTCCCTTGGCTAACACCTGCAATGCTATCGGTAGGTAGAAAAAGGCGATTCCGCACCGTCCTACTCATATCGATAGTTGCCGTCGGTCAGGCAAAGGTTACATAAGCACAATGAACTTCATGCTCACGACGAAAACCCCTCGTAGGATTCGTTTTCGTCATGCGTGCTGTCGGGTTGGGAGTGGGCATCCTTATCCAACGCGGTCGGCGTTGAATGGCCACCAACATGACTTCGCCGGACGTCGGTCGAAATGCGTGCCGGTTGCGGCTATCGACCCTTTTTCCACTCTAGCCAGAGTTTTCTGGCAAACATGACGACAGCCAGGATGACAACCAACAGGATGCCCCAGCTAATCGCGTCGCAGGCGAATTCGTTGGAGCAGGACATGCCGACCGGAATACCCATTTGAAATGTATCCGATACACCTGAGGTGCAAGCGAACGATTCTGGCAGCTTACGGAGGGATGCAAACTGCCGCAAGAAACACGACGAGAATGTAACCTTTTTGATTGCTCAGGCCACTACTAGGTAACAAGATGATTTTGATCGGCCATCGCACAGGTAGTCAACGATGGTCAGATGCAACCGCTATCGCTGGCGGGCGCCAGGATCTCCTCAAGAGTGAAAGCCCTCCTTTCCTGGTGCTCGTTGGCGAACCATTTACCAGGTTCCGAGGCGCATGATCGATAATAACTAGGGGCAGTGATCCTGCTTGCAGAAAAGGGGTCGAACCGATTTTCTGCATTTTTAATCGCCAACTTGTCAGCTTTCGATGCACCTAACCGGAATGCCAATTTCCTGACGAAAAATCGGTTCGACCCCTTTTCTGCAAAACTGGTTAAAACGTACAGATTCGACCACCGTAGTTGTGGGTGTCCTAATAGCCGCCGCTAGCGGGCGTGCCCAGTGGGCCGCCCGCGGGATTGATTCCGCGGTAGTAGATGGCATCGGCGAGAAACTCCAGTCCGACCGGCAACGGTGCTCCAGGGTCCGGCGGTAATACGAAAATCGGCGGGAACAGCGGGAACTGGCCGCCGCCAGCGTCGATGAGGTCCTGCAGCGTAAAGCCGGGCTTGAAAACGACGATGTCGTGAAAACCGGCGACCGAGAAATCAACCACACCGCCCGCCTTGACCGAGATCCGGTTCGGCAAGACAACATGGTTCACGGTATTGCCTGGCTGTGCGGTATTCAGGCCTCGACCGAAGACGGCCCTGGCCGCATGGTTGTGAGCAATCTTGTCATTGTCAGCGAACAAAAGTGACGGCGATCCTAGGCCTGCGATCACTGACACAAGAATGACGAACATTGAGGTTGATGCACGCATGGGAAACCTCGCTTGCTTGAACAGCGTAGGCAGGATTGCCGTATGCGCTGCGGAGTGACTGCAGCTCATTGAGCGTAGTTAACCTTTCAGGAATTGCCAGATAGCTGAAACGCCAGGCAGCCGGCTGCGTGTTTATGGACGCTATCTTGCAACTTGGCAACGCCGTTCCCGCCCTGCAGGCTCGCCCAATTGACGGGCGTAAAACTGGGTAAAACATGCAGTTTCACCAACGCCAATAATGGGTGTCCTTTTTGATCGCCGCTTCTCAATTCGCTGACTGAGGCGCAACTACTGGGTAAGTAAAAAGAAGTGTCAGCAAAGGTCTGACTACCTCACCTGACACTTTCTTCCGACCATTGTGCAAGTACAAAAAACCCCGCTCCTGGCGGGGTTTTATTATTCGTTGTGTCTTCTTCAGAATATTCTTCTTCGCCTTACTGCGCTCATTCCAAGTAGACCAAAGCCTAATAAGGCAAGCGTTCCGGGTTCGGGGACTGTGACGGCGGTCCGGCGAACTTGCCCGCGAATCTCGCCTCCGGGGTCTCGTGTGCTGTGGATATTGATGTACCACAATCCGGCCAGCAGGTCCGCTGCCTGTGCAGCGGCAATAGTGGCCGAACCAACCGACCGGTTCTCGAGGGCAAAGGCAGAGAAAGGAACTTGCACACCGGCGTTAGATCCTGGGAGGGCCGCCCCGTGAAAATGAGCGACTGTGACATCACCCAGTAATCCCGACCAGTTGATGTCCCAACTCAGTAATCCCGTGACATCGTCGTAATCAATCGCAGCAGAGCCCGTGGCCGTACTGCCCGTACCGTCACCGGCGTTGGCCTGTGCCCCGTCGATGACCGCCTCCAGGTTGATTACATCGGCATTCGCCGACATCGGGGACAGCAGTACTGCGACTAAGGCCAGAATCGAGCTTTTTGTTCTTGTCATTGGACGATCCTCAAGTAAGGCAATTCACCAATTCTCCTTAACTTAAAGCAATATCCGTACCAGAATGACAAACGACGTTATTTCAGGGAGTTAGCGGCGCAGACTTTTTGTCCGGACGTTGTTTTGTAAAGCCTGCCGACAGTAATTGGAGGTGACTGCAGATAAAGAAGGTAGAAAGGCGTCAGGTTTATTCGCTCGCCGCTGTAATAGGGAGCACTGGTAGCCATCGCCTAAGACAAACGATCAAGCGGCCAGTAATAAGGACACCCACAATTGACGGATGCAAAACTGGTCAAGACATGCAGTTTCTTCCGCGGCAATTTTGGGTGTCCTAATAGCGTCGGTGGATATGCGCCATCACCTCGGCTTCGACGGTGGCGTCCGATGCGGCAGCAGCCGGCGCGCTGAGAGTCAGCCCGAGTGACAAGAAGCAGAGGAGTGCAGTCGCACGTTTGATCAAGTGAAGCATTAGCAGGACCTCCTGATGGAAGTGCAGCCAGGTGGTGTTTCTGCCTGGCGAGACTGCATAGGACAGCGTATAGCGGTGCCAGGTTGCTTTCGGCTCATTCCGGTTTGGCATTAGGCAGGAGGAGTCTGCCGTATGAAAAGGGGTCGAACCGCATTTAGGAAAGCGGTCAAGCAGCATCGCCTCTACTCGTTATCCCGGCGCAAAAAAAACCCCGGCAGAACCGGGGTTTTCTAGGATTTAGAGATACGGTGTGCTCAAACGCGACGATTGCGTCGAGTCAGACCGGCACCCAGCAAGCCGAGTCCAAACAATGCCAACGTGCCTGGCTCTGGCACTGAGACCGCGGCAGGTGCGCCAATCGTGATGCCGTGCCAAAACTCGTTCGGATTTGATGTCCACTGAATCGAGCTGATCAGGCCGCTGAACTGGATGGCGCCGTGAAATTCGCTTCCGGTCAGGATGTAATTCGTACTGTCGATTACTGCTGAGCCCGCCGCGTCGCCATTGGCGAAACTCCAGTAACCGACACCGTTACTCAGCAGGGAAAACGCCGTATTGAAATCGTACGAGACGGGGAGATTGGGCTGGCCCATGCTGACAATCGCCATGATCGGGTTAAGCACGGCCTCAGAGAACGTAATGGTGTGCGTTGCGGACAAGTTGAGCCCGAGCATCTCCGCTGCTGTCGGTGCATTGTCGATCACGCTGCTGCCGGTGTATGGCGCCGGAGAGCCGTTCTCGGTCCAATAGTTCGTACCAGTGCCGGTCTGCGCAAACGCGCATGAGCCAGAGTACGAGACGGTAACCCCGCCCATGGTGCCCATCGCATTGCCCGGGCATTCCGCTGCTGTCCAGTCGGTCCAGGTTATCGGGCCAGCTTGTGCAGTCTGCGAAGCCATTAGCCCGCAACCCAACAGCAAAATCAAAATTCGTTTCATGTTGTTCTCTCCTGAGAGGTCAGTCCTGCGCCGATTCGCCAGGTGCATATGCACGGAGATAAGGCCGGATTCTTGTTCTCGTGCCAATTACAGATGCATAAGCCGTGCCTGATGCCGCGATCAATAATTTATTCAATGACTTACGAAGTCACCTGGGTCGTTCGAAGCAGCGGCCGAAGCAGATGTGTAAAAAATACCGACATCTATTTATGAGCACGATTTCACGCCGGGAAATGGCCCGCGTCTGGCGGAACGGAAGGCAGCCTGTGCACAAGGTCATTGAGAAAGACGATCCGTACCTGAAGTCTGTTCGAGAAAGGTGTCTGGTTTATGTGGCACTTTCTGCTGTAGTTGGCCCCGATAGCCAGTGCCCGAATGTCCTGGACAGCCGCTCGCTAAAATAAACCTGACCCTTTTTCTTATTCTCACTATTTGCCAATTTTATCGCCAACGCCGGTCATCTCCCACCGCGCCAGCGAAATCGGGATGCTATCGATAGCGTTCAAGCGATCGAAAAAATCTTTGAGGTGAAATGGCTTGCCCTGCTCTTCGCGAAGCTTCGCGAAGTCCGCGAGGGTTCGCTCAAGCAGGTACTTGCCCGTTACGTAACTTGTGCCGTAACCGGGTTGCCGTAAATATAGGTGCTGCTCGAAAATCAGCAGTTCCTTTTCGGCTTTCATCCAGCCGCGCGGCGTCCAGTCCATGTGCACCTGTCCCGCCTCTTCCATCGTCATTTCATTGGCGTGCGCATACAGGGATCCAAGGCCTCGGGCGGCCCGCTGCGCAAGCAGAATCCAGACCAGTTCGCGCGATCGCGGGTGGTCGTCGTACAGGCCCGCGTGCATGAACATTTCTTCGACACCGGTTGCCGTGCCCTCGTTGCGGCTGTCGAAAATGTTGTACAGCAGCGCGCCCTGGCGGATGCGGCTCGGGTGCGGTTCAAGGTCCATGCGCGCCAGTTCGAACCAGTGGTAAAAATGCGTGAACAGCGGCGCCGGATCGTAGTGCGCGGTGATCAGGAAAAAATTCCGTTCGGCGACAGGCACGAATTTGCCGATGTGGGCGCGCATCGCCGGATCCATGTAATCTTTTATCGTCACAATGTCCTTGTCGCGGAGGAACTGCATGATTCGGTCAACCGCCTCATTGGCCAGTGCGTTGTATTCAGCTTCGTTGCTGGCGGCCTGCATTGGTGGCAAATGCCGGTTGCGCTGTTCCTCCAGCTTCAGCGATGACCAGGCCCGATCCAGCTCGCGCTTCAACAGGCGCACCTCGTCCTCCCAGCTCAGCGGCACCAGGTGCACGTTGTGATGGTCCCAGGAGTAGTTGTTTTAGCCGATGCCGGACGGCCCGGTTTTCGACGATGCCGCCGCCTCGAGCCATGCAACGAGATCCGTGGTCGCGCGCCGCGCCCTGTCGATGACACGCATCAGGTCTTTGCTAGCGGCTACGCCGGGCATCTGCTCGAGCGTGTCCAGATCATCCAGTTCCGCGCGGATATCACGAATGCCGGTAACCCACAGGTCGCGTGCGTTGCCGGTCAGGTTCTGTTTAGCCTGTTCGAAAAGCGGCGGTATGACGCTGAGCGCCGTGACCAACCGCCGTTCATCATCGGCCGTTAACGGGAACTCGTAGGTCCACACGTCCACCACCGCGTGATTCGTTGGACCCTCGTGGGCGGGAACGTCGCTGCGCGCCATCCACAACGTTTTGTAATAGGCCGGGTCGCGTTCCCACGGCTTCAAAACGCGGCGATTGAAGTCGTAACCGTTCATCTCGGCACGGACCAGGTTCCAGTCGACCTGCCTGGGGACCGGCCATTCGTCAACACTGAACGCCTCAAGGCGGGCCCGAAGTGCACGGTATGTCGCATCGCGCGCCTCGAATCCACCGGCGGTGTAGTCGGGCGCATTGTTGACGATAGGCGGCGACTCGAACGCGCGCCAGTCATCAAACAGCTCCAGCAGATCGTCATAACCCGGTTTCGTAGCCATGGCAGCACTCCCGAAAAACAATGTCAGACAACCAACCCACACGACATTTCTGATTGCGTGTTTGTTCTTTATCACTGCCGGGCCCTCGTTGTTTTCGACGTCACTGCATACCAGTCTAACGGAGTCTGGCGGGCTACTCGCAATCGCGGATACTTTTTCGGCATGACGCCCGGTTTTACGGGCGCTCAGTGTGGCTGACTGGATTGAGCTGTTGTGGGTGCCCTAATAGCTCGCACTGTTGCTGCTCTCTCGCGCAGGGAAGCCACGCAATGGATAACAGTGCTGCTTACGTTCTGGAGCAACGACAGAAAGGACACCCAAATTTTCTAACGACAAATCGGTTCAAGCCCACATCTGCGCTGGCTAATGACTAAAAGGACACCCTCTATTGACGGACGCAAAACTGGTTAAAACGTACAGTTTCGCCACAGCAATTGTGGGTGTCCTAATAGTTAGCGGCACGGTGCACGCTGTGCTTGATCGCAACCGAGTAAAAAGCGAGTAAAAAGGACACCCACTATTGACGGAAGCAAGACTGGTTAAAACATGCAGTTTTGCTCCCACAATTGTGGGTGTCCAAATAGTTGGCAGTTTCGCCCACGGTAATTATGGGTGTCCTTTTTGGAATATGGGGTCGAACCGGTTTTCTAATTTTCGATCCGCGACTTGCCTGCATTCAAAGCACCTCATCGAAATACCTGCTTCCTCGTGAAAATTCGGTTCGACCCCTTTTCCACGGTTCGACCCCTTTTCCGATTACTTTCGTGTGAACGTCCACTGCCAATCGCTGTTGCCAGACGCGTGGCTGCCGGTGATGGTGTTGCCGTCGGGGGAGACCGTCAGGTTTTCTGCACCATCGGTGTTGAACCAAATCAGGCGTGGGCGGGTTGAGAAGGCGCCTTCTCCGCATTCCTCAGCAACGCGGATTTCATCGCCTTCTGTCTGGCCGAAGCCGCTGTAGGTAGCGGGGGTTTTCTTCGTATCGATGACCAGTCGGTTGCCGGTGAAGTGAACGACCGGGACGTCAATTGGACCGAACTGGAACTGACACGGACCTGATGGCGGATGGACGGTTCCGGAGATGCTCCACTGCATCGTCCCGCCGACGATTTCGAAGCGCTTGGTTTTTTTGTCTTCGCTCACGAGCTCAAAGCGAACCGTTACCGTGCCCCATCTGTCCAGGTCCGTGAACACACCCCCGTTGAACGCGGTGAGTTGCCCTTCCCACGCCTCGACGCCGGGACCACGGATGACAGGGGTTGCGGCATGCTCGCTGATGCCACCTTCTGGCAACTCGACCCATGACTCGAGCACGAGCATCTGGCCGTCCTGTGCATCCTGGCCCAGGGGCAGTTCGCCGGTCAGGACCCAGCTTGTCTCGCTGATCGCCTCGCCCTCGGCCGCGGTCATCAACGGCGCGTCGAGCCCGTCGATGGCGAAGTGAACGATGAACAATTCGGCCTGGCCCTCGGTCACGCCATCGATCTGGATGCGGTACTGGAAGGAATCGTTCTCGCCGTCCCCTATTGTTCCGATCACGCCGATCTCCGCGCCGTCAGTCAGAAGGCTGCCACTGTCCGGATCGAGCAGGGAGATGACCTCCCTGATGCGCGGGTCGTTTTCGTTGTCGGTCGCAACCAGCAGTTCGGCGTGGAACGCCTTCCCTTCCTTGTTCGTGTAGTCATTGATCTGCAGCGGCCCGAGCGAGCTCCAGGCCTGGGTCGCGGTGCTGCCGTGCTCTGAGGCATCGGAGTAGAACGCGATCGCTGCGGCCCGACTGGCATTCGACAGGACTGGCTGGCTCCAACCAAGGAATGCGGCCTCATCGCCAAGCAGCGAATCAGCAAGATCGTTGTCACCGATGCCAAGTGTTTCGCAGGCGCTGAAGTACACAAGCGAATCCTTCAGTCCCTCTGGATAGTTGGCTATGAAGAATTCGGCCCCGACCGCGAACAGACGGCGATCTTGGCCGACGATGCGCGCCGTGTTCAATCCCAACTCGGTCAAAGTCAGCAGTTCGAGTGCGTTGCCGTACGTGTCGCCGGTATAGATCATCGTGGTGCACTGATCGTTGTCGTTACACATCGTCGCGCCGTGAGAGCTCACGTGGATGACGTCGTATTCGGTCCAACCCTTGAAATTCTCGATCCCGACCGTGGCACTGGTCTTGGTCTGGTTCTCGAGTAGAACAACATTGCCCGAATAGCCGCGCGTGCCGGACAGAATACTGGCTACGCTCGCGGCATCGTCGTAGAAGCCGAATTCGTATTTGAAGGGCGCAATACTGAGGGCCTTTTTACTCGCTGGATCCTGACCGACAACAGCCTCTGCGGGCCGAGCACCCTTAGCCTGGGGTGATGCAAGCGCCACTGGCTGGGTTAACGGAGCGTTTGTCGGAGCCAAGGCATCTTGCGTCAGGATCCAGACATAGCGTCCCCCCTCCACACGAAACCGCAATGCGGTGTCATCGGCCTGAGCGTCGACGACATCAGCCTGAGTCAAAATCCAGGCGAGCGTATCCGTCAGGCTCATGCCGTCGTTCAGGAGATTGGCGGCGTTGTCAGCGATTTCATCGCTGCGTTCGAGCACTGCCAGCGGGACATCGGAGAGCGCGCAGGGTATGCCAGCCATATCGCAACCGAGTACGGCCGGCAGCGTAGGAATTATGGGGACCGGTGCCGACCTCAATGGCGAACTTGGACCTCCACAGCCAGCGACCGTTAGCATTGTTGCCACCAGAACCGCGGTTACCGTTGCCTGTGCTTTCATCATGTTCTCCCAGTTTTTTCGTTCTCTACCGGTATAAACGCAGGCCTGACGAAAAGCGCACACGACCGATGCAATAGTTGGACGTCCACGACGGCGGGCCAGAAAACGACTCTACTCTCCTCACTTCGCCAATTGACAATGCCAAAGCGAGCGACCGAAACTCAACCGGAGACCAGGTCATCGGATTAATACTCTTAGCGTTGACACCTTCTGCAACGAATTGAAAAGCGGTCCGGTTCATCGTCATATCGATTGGAGATCTGTTTGAGTCGTGCCTTGGATATCGTCATTCACTCACGGTCTTGCAGTGCCTGCAGGACCGTATCGGGAGTCATCGGCAAGTGGCGCAGGCGCACACCAACGGCATTGAATATCGCATTGGCAATAGCAGGTGCGACGACTGTCGTTCCCGGTTCGCCGAGTCCTACGGGCACCTCAGTGCTGTCGACGAACTCGATTTCAATCTCGGGTGTGTCAATTATCCGCAGCGGCGTATAGGTGTTGAGGTTGCGATCTCGCACATTGCTGTTTTCGATCTCGGTTCCTTCGAATAGCGCCATGGAGAGTCCCCACAGCGCCGCACCTTCACACTGTGCGAGTGCGCCATCCGGATCGACCACCGTGCCACAATCAAAAACAAGCCAGAGTTTTTGAACGTCGACTTCACCCGTCGCCCGATCGACATGCACCTGCACGGCGCCAGCAACCCAGGTTGGCATCGATCGCGATTGTCCGAAGGTAGTCGCAATTCCTATTGCGCTGTCCTTGCCGAGTTCATTACGTCCGTAACCCGACAATTCCGCGACGCGTTTCAGTACATTAGCCTGCCGCGCTGCGCCGCCAACGGAGTTCGGCGCTGAACCCGCGTTACGACCATCGGCAAGTAGATGATCCAGTCGGAACTTGAGCGGATCGACACCTACTTTGTGCGCTGCCTCGTCCATAAAACTTTCGACCGCGAAATACGTCCATCCAGGTCCCACCGAACGAAGCCACCCAGGCCGGAAAGTTCGGTTTGCGAGATCGTTGGAAATCGCCCTGACTTTTTGCGCGCCGACCGAATACCAGTGATCGGCACCATCGATGGCAAAAGGATCGTAAGGTACGCCGTTTTTCCCATCGGGCATAAATGCCGGAAACATAACACCGGTTGGCCAGCCTGCGGCAGCATGGTGTTCCATCGCTATGACTTGATGCTGCGCGTCGAAGGCCATCGCCAGGCGTTGCACGCTCGGCGAGCGTGGACTGTCGAACTTCGCATCGTCCTCGCGAAACCACACCAGCTTGAGCGGCTTGCCGCCCAGCGCTTGGGACGCGAGCGCCGCGGGCACAGCGTAATCGCCGTTCAAGCGACGCCCAAAACCGCCGCCCAGCATGTAGGTTCGCATGACAACCTGTCCCGCCTCGACGCCGAGTGCTTTTGTGAGTGATGGCAGAATTAGCGACTGCCACTGGTTGCCGGTGTGAATTTCCCAGACGCCGTCATCATTCTGAAACGCTGTCGCGTTCACGGGTTCGAGCTGAAAGTGCAGCACCGTCGAAGTCGTGTATTCGGCATCTAATATTTCTGCAGCGCTCTCGAACACAGGGCCAGTGTCGGTAACACCCGTATCCAGGATCGAACCTACGCCTTCATCGGCGATCAGCTTTCGGGCGTGGTCCTGTATGTCCGCTTCCGAAACGCTGGCTGTATCGCCTGCCTGCCATTCGACTTTGATTTTCTGCGACGCTTTTTTTGCCGCCATTAAATTCTTGCCGACGACGACAACCCAACCAGGCACGGTTCCTGATGGGTCATCAAGCTGGAGGGTCTGCAAATAGCCGCTTACGTTTTTTGCGTCGCTGTCATCGATGGACGTTACGCTGGAGCCGAGCCGGGTCGGCGGCAGCAACGGTACGCCGTAAACCATGCC
>JBBKWB010000039.1:0-2571 GCA_037968755.1 Woeseia sp. | reverse complement strand
AATCCAGAGCGAGACTACGGCCGTCACCTGGATCGCAACTATGCAATCGGCGTCGAAATCAGTAAGGCGACAGGTGCCAACATGGTGGAGGTCACCGACCGGGTAATGGAAGAAGCCCGCCGCATCGGCGAGCTGCCACAAATGCAGGGCGTCAATATTTTCGCCCTCGACAACCAGGGTGAGAGCGTACGTGAGTCGCTCGCGGACCTGCTGAGCGCTGGTCTTGTGGGCGCATTGCTCGCCATCATCGTGCTGTATTTGTTCCTGCGACAGGTCTCAACGACTCTTATTGTTACGGCAGCCGTGCCGTTCTCGCTGCTCATTACTTTGGGCGCGCTGTACTTTGCGGGCTTGTCACTGAACATCCTGTCGATGATGGGGTTGATGCTGGCGGTAGGCATGCTGGTCGATAACGCGGTTGTTGTGACAGAGAGTATTTTCCGGCATCGCGCTGAGCGCCCCGACGAACCGATTGCGGCAACCTTGTCAGGCGTACACGAAGTCGGGCTCGCCGTTATTGCCGGCACCGCGACCACCGTAATCGTGTTTTTACCGATCATGTTTGGCACCAAGACCGACATAACTGTGTTTCTTACCCACGTAGCCGTCACGATTATCGTTGCGCTAGTGGCGTCTTTGTTGATCGCTCAAACCCTGGTGCCAATGCTCGCCGCGCGGGTAAAAGTGCCAGCAGCGAGCAACGGCGGCAAAGTAATGAAACGACTCTCAACATCTTACGTTCGCGCGTTGCAATGGATACTGGGCCATCCGTGGAAGACCTGCCTGGCGATAATCGTCACCTGCATCATTGGAGTTCTGCCTGTAATACCGCAGCTAAATCTCGTCAAGTTCGACGCGTTTCCACAGGATGTCGGACGTCGTTTGCACATGCCCTATCACATCGAAGGACAACACCCGCTGGAATTGATGGAACAGAGCGTCAATCGAATCGAGGACTACCTGTTCGCCAACAAGGAAGAGTTCAATATTCGATCTGTCTACAGCTATTTTGACAAAGGCAGCGCATCGTCAACGCTGCTGTTAACCGAGGACGCAGAAGCAACGCTGTCAACGACCGAGGTCATCGAACGAATCGAGGCGAACTTGCCGCAATTGGCAATCGGCAAACCCAGCTTCCAGTTTGATCAGCAAGGTGGGGGTGAAGGCTTTAGCCTGCAGGTTTCCGGCGATTCTACAAGTCGCCTGAACGAG
Source organism: Woeseia sp. (assembly GCA_037968755.1). Lineage (GTDB taxonomy): Bacteria > Pseudomonadota > Gammaproteobacteria > Steroidobacterales > Woeseiaceae > Woeseia. The sequence continues at coordinate 1,359 of JBBKWB010000039.1, read as the reverse complement.
CTTGCGTATGATCTCGCCCGTGTCCTGAGCCGGGTTAAGGGCCTTGAAAATATTCGCTCGGACGCGCAAGCCGGAGAGAGCGAGGTGCAGGTGACTGTCGATCGGGATCGAGCCGCCATTGCAGGGCTGACCAGCAGCGATATCGCTGCGTCGATTGCAGTAGCCATGCGCGGTCAGAACCTGCGCGAGTTTCGCGGTGACAGCGGTGAAATCGGGGTACGACTGACCTTTCGGGAGAGTGACCGGCAATCGGTTGAACAACTATCCGAACTACCGTTGTACACGGCTGATGGCGCGCGCCTTACGCTTGGCAGTGTCGCGAATTTTCGTGTCGGTCGTTCACCGGAAACAATACGCCGCACCGATCGTCAAACGGCCGTCATACTTTCTGCGAACCTGGCTGACGATGTATCGCTGGATTCAGTGCGGCCTGGCGTCGAGGAGATGATGGAGCAGTTCAGCCTGCCGCCCGGTTACAGCTGGAAATTCGGTCGCGGATTTGAACGCAACGATGAAACCCAACAGTTGATGTTCACCAACATCCTGCTCGGCATCGCCTGCATTTTCCTGGTTATGGCAGCACTGTTCGAATCCCTGCTATTCCCGTTCGCAATCATTCTGGGTTCCATTCTGTTCTCAGTGCTGGGCGTGTTCCTGTTTTTCGCTGCGACCGGCACAACGTTTTCGTTCATGGCCTCGATCGGCATCATGATCCTGATTGGTGTGGTCGTGAACAATGGCATCGTACTGGTTGATCACATTAACAACCTGCGAACCGCCGGCATGCAACGCAACAGAGCTATCGTTGAAGCTGGCCGCGATCGCCTGCGGCCGATCCTGATGACGGTCGCTACGACTATCCTGGGCCTCGCGCCGCTGGCCGTCGGCAGTACACAGGTCGGTGGTGACGGCCCTCCCTACTACCCGATGGCACGCGCCATCATCGGCGGACTGGCGTTCTCTACAGTGGTGTCCTTGCTGGTAGTGCCGGCGCTGTATGCCTATTTTGATTCCTTGTCACAATGGGCACGCAAGCTAATGCGCACGGTCAGGCGAGAGCCGCTGCGCGCCGACGTCTGATCCGCAGCAAAACGGGAGCGAGCAGCAAGAGCAACAGACCGTAGCCGTTGCCGCCACCACCGCCGTGATGTACTACTACAATCTCTTCCACGTACGGCGCGTCGCGTGCCGCATCCTCCAGCGACAGAAAACTTAGCGCTGAGGAATCGGCCGGGCCGAATTCTGCAAGAAAAGCGCCATCTATCGCGTCATAGAGCTCGATAAGCAGATCGTAGCTGCCGGCCGGGTAGCCGCTTTCCAGCTCAGTAACGATGACGTACTCGTCGTCACTACTGGCAC
>JBBKWB010000038.1:0-13586 GCA_037968755.1 Woeseia sp. | reverse complement strand
GACTTGACGGCTTCAATAGCTGGCTCTGCAAGCGGCTTGATCTTCACGTACCACTGGTCTGTCAGGTACGGCTCAACTACTTCACCGCTGCGATCGCCACGCGGCACCTTGCGATCGTAATCCTCAACCGCTTCGAGCAGTCCGAGCGCGTCGAGTTCTGCAACGATCTTCTTGCGCGCGTCGTAGCGGTCGAGCCCTCGATACGCCTCGGGCGCGGAATCGTTTATCGCGGCGTCGTCGTTGAAAATGTTGTACTGCGGAAGGTCGTGGCGAAGACCAACTTCATAGTCGTTGAAGTCATGCGCTGGAGTAATTTTCACACAACCGGTACCGAACTCGGGATCGACGTAGTCGTCCGCGATGACCGGAATACGCCGACCGACCAGCGGCAGCTCGAGCTCCTTGCCAATAAGGTGCTTGTAACGCTCGTCCTCGGGATGCACCGCAACAGCGCTGTCGCCCAACATGGTTTCCGGGCGGGTAGTCGCAACAGTCAGGTGACCGCTGCCGTCGCTGAGCGGATAACGGAAATGCCACAGGTGACCTGCTTCATCGTCCTGCAGAACTTCGAGGTCGGATAACGCGGTGTGCAGCACCGGGTCCCAGTTGACGAGGCGTTTGCCGCGATAGATGAGCCCTTCATCGAACAGGCTAATGAAAACGTGACTGACCGCTTTGGACAAGTCGTCGTCCATCGTAAAACGTTCGCGCTCCCAGTCGACCGATGCACCCAGTCGCCGCAGCTGCTTGTTGATCTGTCCGCCGGATTCGCCCTTCCATTTCCAGACCCGTTCTATAAATTTTTCGCGGCCAAGATCCGTGCGTGAACTGCCCTCGGCATTGAGCTGCCGCTCGACCACCATTTGCGTTGCAATACCGGCATGATCCGAGCCCGGCTGCCACAATGTGTTGCGGCCACTCATGCGCTGGTAGCGGGTGAGCGTATCCATGATCGTGTCCTGAAACGCGTGCCCCATGTGCAAGGTGCCGGTGACGTTCGGCGGTGGGATGACGATGCAATACGGCTCGCCCTTGCCACTGGGCGCGAACCAGCCATTGTTCTCCCAGCGCTGGTAGTGACGTTGCTCAATCTCGTTCGGGCTGTAGGTCTTTTCCATGAAGTGACTTTCGGTGCCGGCAGGCACATCGTTTCTAGGTTTAAGTGAGTGGCTATTTGTTTTTCAGGTGTTCATTCAGAATGCCGCGGACGATTGACGGCATTTCTGAGCGCAATGTACGCATCACGCGATCGAGCAATACGTGTTCCGCTTCGCGGCAGGCGTCGCGCACCATTTCTTCCGCAAGTCGCAGACTGGACGCGCAGATCTCATCTTGTAACGCGTCAATGTCAGTGCCGACAGCGTGGTCCGCCTCGGGTGACTTGCGCTCAATAGCATCTGTTAATACCGGAATATCGTCATCAGTGTCGGACATACTTATTTCCTGCTACAGCTTGTGCGTTTCGAGCGTGTGCCCTTGCTCGCGATATTGTGCGTAACGCACACGGCTTTGCTGCCGCTTGTCGTCGTCTGAGGTTACAATTTCCGCGACCCGTGGAAAAGCGCCGATGTCGCCGGGCAGCTCGTCACCCAGGTTGATTAGCAGATCGCCACCTTCGTTAGTATGCTTGGCGGTGTAGCCGATCGTAACTGGCGGGCGTTCTGTATAGCCGCTGCCTGTGAGGTCATGCGGAACGAAGCTGCCGTCGCGCCAGGTCCACAGCAACTCGTCGAGTTTGTCTGCCGTGCCGCGGTCAGCGGCCTGGATATGCACCGTGTTGTTCAGGCGGTACGCTTTTTCGGCGAGCTTGCAGGCAAACTGCCAGCGCGATGCTTCACCCGCAGCGCCCAGCACATAGAAGTCGACCCGCGCCATTACTCAGGGAAGGACTGCGGCGCGTGCCAGCAGGAATTCGGTCAGCATTGGAACGGGCCGGCCGGTGCCACCTTTCTTCGCGCCGGACTGCCATGCGGTGCCGGCAATATCGAGATGAGCCCAGTCGATACCGTCAGTGAACTTGGCGAGGAAGCAGGCCGCGGTTATGGCGCCGCCGTCGCGGCCACCAACATTCGCGAAGTCGGCGAAGTTGCTCTTCAGCTGTTCGCCGTATTCATCCGCCATCGGCATTTGCCAGGCACGGTCATCAGCAGTAATACCTGAGGCAACGAGCTCCTCTGCCAGTGCATCATTGTTGCTCAAGACCGCGGTGCGGTGGTGTCCCAGCGCGATCACGCAGGCACCGGTAAGCGTTGCGACATCAATCATTACGGCAGGTTTGAAGCGCCGCGCATAGGTCAACGCATCGCAAAGTATCAGGCGACCTTCGGCGTCGGTGTTGAGGATCTCGATGGTCTGACCAGACATACTCTTGACGATATCGCCCGGCCGGGTGGCGGTGCCGCTCGGCAAATTTTCGCAGGTCGGAACAACCGCAGTAACATTGATCGGAAGTTTGAGGCTGGCAACCACCGCCATCGTCGCAATAACAGACGCGGCACCGCACATGTCGTACTTCATCTCGTCCATGCCAGGACCGGGCTTCAGGGAAATGCCGCCAGCGTCAAAAGTAATGCCTTTGCCGACCAGTACGATTGGAGCTTGTTTGCCGGCACCTTTGTAATGCATGAGAACCAGCTTTGCGGGTTCGACAGTGCCTGCTGTGACGGACAACAGCGAATGCATGCCCAGCTTTTTCATCTCGGCTTCGTTGATTATTTTGGTTTCAAGCTTGCTGTGTTTCTTCGCCAGTTGCTGCGCGGTGCGCGCCAGATACGAGGGTGTGCAAACGTTGGGCGGCAAGTTGCCAAGGTCTTTGGCCAGGGACATCGCGTCGACAATGGCATTGGCATGTTCGGCACCGAGCAGGGCCTGTGCGCCGTCGCCTTTTGCGACCGCAAAGCCCAGCTTGGTCAATGGCGTCACCGGTGTTTTCTTGCCGCTCTTCATTTGCTCGAAGCGGTATAAGGCGTCACCAAAAGTTTGTACTGTGTAGCGTGCGAGATAGTAAGCGTTGGTACCCGCTACGTCTTCAAGGGTCAGGTAGCTGACGATGTCGCCAAGTTTGTGATTGTCGAGCGCGCCGATTGCAGCCGCATTCGCTTTGCGAAAGTTTCGTACACCGAATTCGCTGGCCTTGCCGAGACCTACCACTACCACCCGTTGAGCGCGCGTTCCGTCAACCGACACCAGCACCGTGCACTTGCCGAGCGCGCCGGAAATATCGCCGTTCTTCTGCAGCTTGCGAAGGTAGCCTTTGCTGGCTTCGTCGATATCGCGGGCAGCTTCGCTGAGCTTATTGCGCTCATATACTCCAACAATTACTGCTCCGGCGGCGCGGCGACTGGCAGCGCTTGAGGTGGTGAAATAGTCCATAAATCTTGCCTGTTTTTATTGAACACCACGCGGCGCACATGGCGCGCGCGGGATCGCTGTTATGAAAGCTGAGTGGTCGGCGGGCTGTTATTGTCGGCTGGTCGACCTGATCAGGGCGACCGCAGGGCTGTCCCGAACATCTCAAAGGCGGTAGTCTAACTGATCCTTGTGCCCGGCGTTAACTGCGGATTTCCAATAGAAATCACCAAAATATTCATGTTTCGAATCCTCGATCGTTATATTTTCCGCGAAGTCGCGCAGACCTGGCTGTCCGTCACCCTTGTGCTGTTGTTTATCCTGCTGACAAACCAGTTCGCGCGGGTGCTGGGAGACGTGGCCAAGGACAAGCTGCCAAAAGACGCCGTCTTCCAGATTATCGGGCTGACCGGGCTGCAATACCTGACCATTCTGGTGCCGATCGGCCTGTTCCTCGCCATTATGCTGGCGCTCGGCAGGCTATACGCCGACAGCGAATTGCCGGCGATGATGGCTTGTCGCGTGGGCCCCAGCGGCATCTACCGGCCGCTGACCTGGCTGGTCCTGCCGCTGGTCGCCGGGGTCGCGTGGCTGGCGATGGACGTCGCCCCGAAGGCGCTGACCGCTATTGAGCGAATCAGCGTAGAAGCCCGTCGCCAGGCTGATCTTGCGAGTATTGAGCCGGGCAAGTTTACCGGGGCAGGCGGCGATGATTCTGTGGTCTATGTGGAGCGGGTACTGGATTCGGGTACGGTGGAAAAAGTGTTTCTGCAACGACGCACCGAGGGCGGTGATGTGGAAGTGGTGGTCGCGGAACATGGCGAACAACGCGATTCAGACGATCCGAATACGCGCTTCTTTGTGTTGCATGACGGCCGTCGTTATTCCGGCGTACCCGGCACGACGCGCTTTACGGTGATGGAATTTGCAGAACATGGCATTCCCTATCGCCTGCCGAGTCTCGAAGAACCGGAGCTGGAGCCACGGGCGATGCGTACCCAGGACCTGTTCGGCTCCGGCGATCCGGCGCAGGTCGCCGAACTCCATTGGCGGATCGGGGTGCCGTTGTCCACCCTCATTCTGGCCATTTTTGCCGTGCCCCTCAGTCGCAGCCAGCCGCGGCAGGGGCGTTACGGGCGGATCGCAATGGGTCTTCTGGTCTTCATAATCTATTTCAATTTACTCAGCGCGGGCAAAGCCTGGGTTGAGCAGGGCACTGTTCCGGCGGTACTGGGTATCTGGTGGGTGCATGCGCTGATGCTGGCGGCGGCTATGGGTCTGCTGGGCGTGCAAAACGGCGTGCACCGACGCCTGTTCGGGTCGCGCAGGCGGATGGCCACATGACCGGCTTACTCTCCATGTACCTTATGCGGTCGATACTCTTCAGCACGATGCTGGTGCTGATCGTGTTGCTGGCTCTTGCGGGCCTGTTTGAATTCATTGGCCAGATTGACAACGTGCAGGGCGCATTCGGTATTCCAGAGGCGTTGCTGTACGCGCTACTGCGTTTGCCGCAGCTGTCGTTCGAGATGCTACCGATTGCGGCCTTGATCGGCGCGCTGCTTGGCCTCGGTGGCCTGGCGAGCAATAGCGAGCTCGTGGTCATGCGGACAGCCGGCCTTTCTGTGCCGCAACTTGCCGGCATGGTTGCTATGGCCGGCGTCGTGCTGATGATCATTACCGCACTGGTCGGTGAGTTTATCGGCCCGCCGCTTGATTACTACGCGCGCAACATGCGCGACGAGGCGCGCTACGAAAAAGATGAGCAGGATTTCGGGAATGCCGCGTGGGTCAAGGAGGGCAATGTCATCATGAACCTCGAGCGGATTAACTCGGAGTTTGAGTTTGGCACTATCTTCGTGTTCCAGTTTGACGATAACGGCGTTCTGGCGTCCGTTGGTCGCGCTGAGAATTCCGGAATCGATAACAGCGATCAATGGGTGCTGGAAAACTATCGCGCTACACGATTCAAAAATGGTGGCGTTGAAATTGTCGAATCTTCGCGCGAGGTGGAAGATTTCAACATCAGCGGTGATGTGCTCGGAATAACCCTCGTTAAACCCGTCAGTTTGTCCGCGCGTGGCTTAATGAGCTATGTGGGTTACCTGCGGCGCAACGGCTTGTCAGCCGTGCGCTACGAAATGGAGCTTTGGTCGCGCATTGCGTCGACGGCTACCGTGGTGATCATGCCTGTACTGGCTCTGGCCTTTGTATTCGGTTCGCTGCGTTCCTCCGGAACCGGCAGCCGCTTAATGATTGGTGTGCTGATCGGCCTGGGTTACTTCCTCGCCAGCGAAACGCTCGCAAACTCCGGCCAGGTGTTCAACCTGAATCCGGCGTTAGTAACCTGGATGCCGACGCTCGCGTTGATGCTGATAACAGGCTTCGCACTTAGCCGGGTGCGCTGACCGGACACAGGCGCACCGCACTTGAACTGTCAGGACCTTTCTACTTTTTCGCGCGGGTAATAACGCAAGCGCGTACCCGACGCACGATCGTGCCAGCTGAGCCCGTCGCGATCGACAAGCTGCCAGAGAAAACCGATTCCCGCCACTGCAGCAGACAGCACGGCAACGGCGAATCGAATGCTGCAGGCACCGATTCCTGGCGGCCGACCGTTCGCATCTTCGATCCGCAATCCCCAGGACTGCATGCCAAGCGTGCGCCCGTAGTGTGACCAGAATACGACGAAGAACAAATAGATGATTAGCGCCAGGCTCAACTGGTAGCTGACTGTGCCGCTGTCGACGGGTTCGCCCCCGCGCAAAGCGATGAACGGGATCGTGCCAAGAAACAACAAGGCAAGAATAAGAAGGGTGTCATACAACATGGCGCCGATACGCCGGCCAAAAGGAGCGTTTGTCATTAGTAGTTAACTGGTCTGCTTTAAAGAGATTGGAAGAACTGCAGCATGCGCTTGCGTGTTGTTGCATCCGGCATGGGGCCAAAGCCGGCGGCCAGGTTGTCCAGCATATGCCGGGCTTTGCTGGTGGCCGGGATAACGCAGTTTACCGCGGGATGGCTGAGGATGTACTTGAGAAAAAACTGTCCCCAGCTTGCTGCAAACGAACCAGCCCAGTCAGGTAGAGACTTGCCGCGGACTGAGGCGAACAACCTGCCTGCCTGGTAGGGCCGGTTGATCAAAACAGCAATACCCATGTCTTGCGCCAGCGGTAACAGTTGTTCGTCAGCGGCACGTTCGCCAAGTGAATAATTGATCTGGATGAACTGTGGCTTATGGCGCTTCATCGCCGCTGCCATCGCATCCAGGGCGCTTTCGCGATAATCAGTAATGCCGCTGTAGCGTATACGCTCGTCTTGCTGCCATTCGCGAATCGTACCGAAATGCGTATTGAGGTCGCGCAGATTGTGCACCTGCATCAGGTCGATAGCGCCGGATTGCATTAGCTCTGCCGAGCGTGCCATCTGCGTTTTGCCGGCGGCCTCACCGTCAGTCCAGACTTTACTGGCAAGGAAGCAGTCGTCCCGATATCCACCTGCAGTGATGACCTCGCCTATGATCCGTTCAGAACGGTTGTACATCGGTGATGTGTCGATCAGGCTGCCGCCTTTCTGAACCAGCAGATCGACAATATCGCGCCGTTCGGCTAATTCCGTCGCCGTGCCGGTAACGTCGAAGACATCGTAAGTGCCAAGACCAACTAACGGCAGCGCTTCGCCGCTTGCTGGAATTTTGCGGGTGTGCATTTGTGTCATGTCATCTGCCAAGGTAATGCCCGGTGCAAGACCGAGCAATGCGGCGACTTCAAGAATGTCGCGCCGGGTCCAGGTTTCGAAGTGTGTCATGTAGGTTCACCTTGTTCGCTCATGCGGTCACGCCGCAGGTAATCGCGACCAATACTGAGTGCCAACATCGTCCAGACAATTGCCAGCGGTACACACAGCAAAGCAATTCCGTTAAGACCGATGCCACCGAGGAAGCGCACGGACCAGGTAGCGACCAGGTCGCCACCGCGGTAGACGGCCGTCTCGATGAAGTTTTTCGCTTTGTAACGTTCTTCGGGCGAAACCACGGAATACAGCATGTTGGTCGTCGGCTTGGTCAGGCCGAAGGTAACCCCACGGCGCACGATCTGCAGACCGGCCAGCACCACGAATATGGGTTGGAAAGCCAGTAGGGCGAAGCCAATGATCGAAACGATGGGCAGGATAGCCAAGGTGTAACCAACGCCCAGCTTGCGTACAGAATATTTGACGATCAACAACTGACCGATAAACGAGAGTGAATTGATGCAAGCGTCGATTAACGCAAACACCTGGGTTTGCCTGTCCGTCCCAGCGAAAGTCTCGCTGACAAGTTCCGCCATGTACATATAGGTGGCAACACCCAAGAAATTGGCGATGATCAATGCTGTCGCAATCGATGCGAGGTATGGCGATGTGGCAACCAGGCGAATGCCCGCCAATGCCTTGCCGCCAATCGGTTTGGAGCTATCGACAGTGACACCGTCTTCGGCGGTGTGGGTGCTTACCGCCCAGTGCCTGAGTTTGACCACGCAGTACACTGCAAACATCAACAGCAAGGCTGACAGAGGGAGTAAATTTTGAAAACCAATCGGTATGACGAGTACGCTCGTTAATAACGGTCCGAGTAGAGCGCCGCAGCTACCACCAGCCGAGATCAGGCCGAACAGGCGCCGGCCCTGTTCCTTGGAATAAATATCCGCCATGAAGCTCCAGAAGACGGAGACGACGAACAGGTTAAAAACACTGAGCCAGACGAAGAACGCACGGCTGATCCAGACCTGGTCAGTTTCGAAATATTGCGCGTAACTGAATGCAGAATAAAACAGCAGAATATTGGCTATAAAAAAGTAGTAAACCCACGGCAGGAAGCGCTTGCGCGGAAACCGTGATGCCACCCAGCCGAATACCGGCGTTGCCAGCAACATGACCACGAAGGTACCGGTGAACAGCCAGGGAATGTTTTGGGTGCCGCCAACAATCGCCATCGATTCGCGTACCGAGCGCAGCATGTAGTACGCAGACAGCAAGCAAAAGAAATAGACGAATGACCAGGCGACCGCGACGAATTCACGATCTTCAATGCCGAACAGGCGGGCCAGCTTCGCTAATGGCTGGCGGGGAATAGCGTCATTCATAGGTTGGACCGGTCATTCCAGTGCTGTTCGCCATTCGAGCCGATGTCGTCCGCGGAGCGGCAAAGTGTGCATAATGACCTAATTCGGCGAACGCGTGAACCGTTAGTGGGCGCTGATATAACTAGATATTTCAACAAGTAAAAAGGTGGGGGATCATGGAAGCAGTAGCGATCGTGACGGCGCTGGCCGTTTTGCAGTTATTTTGGTTCGCATTTTTGGTCGGTAAGGAGCGTGTAAAGCACGGTGTTCACGCGCCAGCCATGAGCGGCCACCAGGACTTCGAGCGCGCCTGCCGGGTGCACCAGAATACCGCTGAGCAACTTATCATCTTGTTACCCGGCTTGTGGCTGTTCGCTTATTACGTTCACCCGTTGATCGCCGCCGGTCTTGGCGCCGTCTTCATCGTGGGCCGCATGATCTATCGATCAGGCTACCTCGCTGACCCCAGCAAGCGCAGCACCGGATTCGGCCTGGGCGCTTTGCCCATGGTGGTGCTGGTACTGGGTGGCCTGATTGGTGCGGCATTGCGGCTGTTCTAACACCGCGAAGCGCACGACAATCTGGCGCTTTCGCCCGGATTCGGCGCTGTCGTGATTCTCACTTACAAGTGACGATTCCAGCCATGCAACGCAATGTCGTTGCATGGCTTTTTCGTTTGCTGGCTAAGGAGAGCTACCATGACCGCAGTAATCGCACGACGCCTCGCACTTTCTTTCGTAATTTTATTTGCCGCTATTGCTGCTGCCGACGCGACCGCTACGTCGCTCGCAAAACGCATTCAGCCGCCAACCGGCTGCCAGCAACTGTCCAGCATTGTCAGCGACAGGTTGCAGGACACGCTGCGCAGGCAATGGCTGGATCCATTTCTGTGGCCAACGCAGCAGCAAGCAGTACCTGTTGCAGCAGCGGCCTGGCCGGTCAGCTGCGGCACGACAGCGGCAGTAACGAGTGCGGCGTTTGCTACGACGCTTGCGAGTTACGGTTTCGACGTCGGCTGGAATAACGGCGTTCCAGGGCATCCTGACGATCAGTGTCTGAGTCACAACATCAGACAGTGCTATCCGGAATTTCGCATTGGACGAATGGTGCCGACAGCCGCAGAACGGTCGTTCGTCAAGAATGCGTGGCTAGCGGTGCATACCGGTGTCAGTTTGCACATGCCGTTTGGTCCGTTCAGCGATCTCGCCTATTTTGAGTCCGCGTTGCTCGATGCAACACTCGCGACCAGTCTGGCAATCAGCTTTTCGCAAACAGAGCGACGAGGCGGCTACGACACAGATCAAATCGTTCAATAATGTATTCAAAACCGCCGCCGGGACACAAAGCGATCGCTGGTCGGAACCATTGCCAACGATAACCTTGTGCCCGGCAGCAGAAACTGCGTTCGTGCCGGAGCAGGTGTATCAGTGAGCTGCAACCTGGGGCGGTTCGGCACCCGGTGATTCAATTCGTCCATTGTCGATTCGTACGTACAGCGACAACGATGACGACTGCACGCTGTTGCCATTGCTGAGCAGCACGCTAACGGCCCAGTGCAGGCCCTCGCGGCTAACACTCAAAATACGTGCGCCACCGGGGCCGATGCGCAAGGTGTAGCCGAGGTCTGCCAGGTAACGGCCGACAACACGTTTGGCGTCATTGGCAGAGATCGTGGTCAGTGTTTGATTACTGTCATCCACGCAGGCCTCGTGCGCTGCCGCCTCTGGGCAGGGAGCGAGCAATACAGCCAGAACCACTGCAGCCATAGCCGATGCCCATTTTGGCGCGAAAATACTGTTGTTCATCGTATTGCCTCCGCTTGCCCAGGCCACTGGATGGGCGACGTCAACAAGCGTGCGCCGGCGCAAGTTCCCCTGCCTGAGCGCGCTCCGATAAAAACCTGAGATCACGCGGATAATTTACCGATTCAGCTTGTCGGAACCTGTAGATGACGCTAAATGACCGGCGTCAGGTCGAACTGGGATGGCATGGCAGAACAACACGCAGCAATTATTTCCGTTGGGCCGTGGAGAATTGACTCCGCCACGGGCCGGGCGACCAGTGGCGATCGCGAGCTGACGTTGCGGCCTCGTGACGTGGGTGTATTGCTGGCACTAGCCCGGCATGCGGGCGAAGTAGTGTCCGTAGACGAACTTATTTCGGCTGCCTGGCACGGCGCGGTAGTAAGTAACGACGCCCTGTACTTTTCCATCAGCCAATTGCGCAAAGCGCTTGATGACGCGGACTGTGCGAACAGCATTATTGAAACCATGCCGAAGCGTGGCTATCGCCTGTCGTCAGACGCGCAGATAACTTCAGCAATCTCCGTCGCCAACACAGACTCCGCCGACCGTGTTGCAACGCCTCATGCCATCGGCGCCAGGTGGTATTTGGGCTGGAATAGCTACTCATTGGTCACGTTGGCAATTGTCTCCGTTGCTGTTGTTTGGTTGTTGCATGGTCGGCTTATTTCGGGACCGGTGCCGGCCGCGCAGAATTCTATCGCTGTTATGCCGTTTATCGACCTGTCTCCCGAGGCTGACCATACCTATTTGTCGGATGGCATCAGCGAAGAATTGCTGAGCCGCCTGGCGCGCGTACCGGGGCTGCAAGTTGCTGCGCGCACGTCCTCATTTGCATTCAAGGATCAGGTCACGGACGTAGTTGATATCGGGCGGTCGCTGGGTGTGGCATCGATAATTGAGGGCAGCGTGCGCAAAGATGGCAATCGGGTGCGTATTGCGGTGCAGTTGATCGATGCAAATACCGGATTTCAGATTTGGTCGGACACCTACGACCAACAGCTCGGCAGCGTTCTGGTACTGCAAAACGAAATCTCCCGCCGCATTATTGATGCGCTGGAACCTACACTGAATTCAGGCAATACAGGTCAGCCGTTGATGGCGACCCTGACGGCCAATCCGGCTGCAATCGAGCCCTACCTTATGGGTCTTGAGCAGCAACGCATCAATTCCTTCACGTCGCTGCAGAGCGCCGCAAAGTACTTTGCCAGCGCACTCATCGCTGATCCGTCATTTCCACAAGCGAGTGTTGAACTGGCTGAAACCAACATAGACCTTATTGAGATCGGTGCCAGCTTTGATCCTGCATTGCTGCAAGAGGCCAAGTCCCTGGCGTATCAAGCGCTCGCAGCAGACCCGGGCAGTGGCGAGGCGTACCGCATCATCGCGAAAGCTGAAATGTTGAGCGGCGATTCCAGCAAGTCAGAGTCGTTATTGAGAAAGGCGCTGGATCTATCGCCGAGTAATTCCGCCGCTATGGTCGACCTCGCACAGATCATGGCGCACGCGGGCGACAGCGCAGCCGCGCGCACATACTTGCAGCAGGCCCTGCGCATCGACCCGTATGGCGACACAGTGCTGATGAAGCTCGGTCACTTGCATTGGAGTGAGGATCGCCTTGATCAGGCGCGGAGCTCATTCGAGCGAGGCGCGCTGGTACATCCGCAGAATCCGATTTTTCCGATGTCGCTGGGCTTGTTGCAAGTGCTGAACCTGGGCGAGTTGGCGGGCGGGCTGCACAATTTCTTGCTTGCCGCCGAATTGGATCCGCGTGACTTTGAGATCGCAGCGTATGTCGCCATGAGTTACCTGACATTGGGCATGCCAGACGATGCGCGGCCCTGGATTGATCGAGCAGTGAGTCTCGGACCGCGTGCTGCTACATCGCTTGCATTGGAGAGCAGCTGGTTGGCGCAGCAAGGGGACCTTGCTGGTGCCGTGCGCTTGTCGACGTCAGTGCTGGCTGACCCACGCTACATTTACCGCGGCCATAAGTTGCTTTGGGAACCACACTACTTGATCGGCATCAGCGGTTTAATCGAGAACGGGCAAGCTGCAAATGCAATTTCGCTGTTGCAGCGCAACCGGGTGCTGCGCGCTAACAAATTTTTCGTGACAGCAGACCAGCGTGCCATCGATGTCGATAATGACAACGAGGACAAGGGTTCCGGACAGATTCGCTGGCTACTGTCGCTTGCCAATGCACAACGTGCTTTAGGTCGTCCAGCGGAGTCCGTAAGCACATTGGAGCTGGTCGAAGACAATTCGGCGGATCCTGTCAAGAACATGCGCTACCGGGGAGTGCGCAAGAAACTGGTTGAAGCAGAAGTTCGGGCTTTGCAAGGTGAGCGAGACACCGTATTGGATTTACTGGAAAAGGTGGTGGAGCAAGGGCCGGTGTTTAACTGGCAGGTGCAGATTGGATTGAACAATGCGTTTGCTGACTTGCGCGACAGCGAGCGTTTTCAGGATTTGCTGGCGGACATGCAGGCATCAACCGCGTTGCAACGCCAACGGCTGCCCGCAATGATGCACATGTCGCAGACGCGGCCAGCGGTAACACATGAGTTGTTGCTGGAATAGGCGTCAGAGCTTTACACGCAGGTGCAACATCGCGAGGTGATTGACTACATCGCCGCCGTTGCGATTAATGTACTGGTTCATGTAGCCCGCTTCCAGCGACAGTTTTTCCGTCATTGGCATACGCACACCGGCATAGGTACGGAGCTGGTCGAAGCCGGAGCGTGCACCCCAATCAGTATCGCGCAGATTGGTATAGTGCTCTATCGACGTAAACAAGGTTACGTTCTGATTGGCAAACGGCACAGCGAGTTGTACTTGCTGTCGCAGGCGCAGGCCCGTGTCGCTGGCATTTTCGAGAATGCGTTCTTCAAGACGGGTGCGCAGTGACAGCGAGCCCCAATCCCAGCTTGCCGCGGACCACGACAACTGCTGCCACCAGCGGTGCTCGTAACGGTCGCTGCCGCCGTTGGGGTCGGACAAGAAGTAGCCGTAACCAGCCCACACTGACATACCGGGTTTCAGGTCGTAGCCAACCGACGGCCGCAGGACGTACTGGTCACTGCCGCTGCCTCGCTCGGAATGCCGCCATTGCGCATCAAAGCCGTAACGCCAGCGAGTTTTCTCGCCGGCGCTGTAGATGCTGTCCGATGTAGAGACGATGCCCCAGATGCCGTTGGCATCGTCGGCCGCGTTGGCAATGGGAATGAAGGCGGTCACTGCACAAAGCGCAGCGAGAATGGAGAAGGTTTTCATAATCTAAACCTGGAATCAAAAGTGGTCAGTCAGGCGAGGGCGCCATACTGCGTTATTG
>JBBKWB010000037.1:0-3003 GCA_037968755.1 Woeseia sp. | reverse complement strand
CATGCCGAGCAGCGCCGGCTGCACGGCATGGACAGCTACGCCCAGAAATCGCGTTTCATTGCCGAGATTCCGGCCGAACTCGTCGAGGAAATTCGTCCGAAAGTGCAGGTCAGCAGGCCTCTCAATTACAATACCCCGCGTCGCCGCAGCGTCTCTGGTAGCAACCTTCAGGCACAATCCGCCGCCGATATCGGCGTGCGGCTTGGACAGCGTGTACGCCATGGCAAGTTCGGCGACGGCGTCATTCTTAACTGCGAAGGTCACGGGGCGCACGCGCGCGTTGAGGTCAACTTCGAGTCGGCTGGCACGAAATGGCTGGTGTTGAACTATGCCAACCTTGATCTGATGTAGAATCGGCCGGAAGGTAGAAGAACAACAGGCGCATGTGCGTCGCAACTTCGTGGCTCGGACCTAAGTTCCTGATATGAAAATTCTGATTCTCGGTGCCGGCCAGGTCGGCTCATCGGCGGCCTATCACCTGTCTCGCGAAGAGGCGAATGAAGTGACAGTGGTGGATGTGCGCGCCGATGTACTGCGCGATCTGCAGGATCGGCTCGATATTCGCACTGTTGTGGGCCATGCAGCTTATCCAGATGTCCTCGAGCGCGCCGGCGCCAATGACGCCGACATCATCGTCGCCCTGACTGATTCTGACGAAACCAATATGGTGGCCTGCCAGATCGCCTACACGCTGTATCACACGCCTACCAAGATCGCGCGCATTCGCGCAGCTGAATACATGAGCGCGAAAAAACTGTTCACCCAGGACGCCATTCCGGTCGATGTCCGTATCAGTCCGGAGCAACTCGTCTGTGAATACGTGGCCCAGCTCATTCTTTACCCGGGCGCGTTGCAGGTGCTTGATTTCGCGAATGGTCGGGTTCGCCTTGTGGGCGCGCGCGCAGACAAAGACGGCCTGCTCGTTGGTCAGAAGATTTCGGCATTGAAAGACCACATTCCTAACACCGAGGGCCGCATTGCGGCGATCTATCGTGCCGGGCAGTCATTGCTGCCGGATGGCGATACGATCATCCAGGAAGGTGACGAGGTGTTTTTTATTGCTGCTCGCCAGGACATTCGCGTGTTCATGAGCGAGATGCGCAAACTGGAAGATCCGGTGCGGCGCGTCGTTATCGCTGGTGGCGGCAATATTGGTGTGCGCCTCGCACACGCCCTGGAGCAAACCAACCAGGTCTAGATCATCGAGCGCAACCCGAAACGGGCGCGGCTGATTTCCGAGCAACTCAATAAGGCGATCGTGCTGGTTGGCGACGCGGCCGATGAAGAGCTGTTGCTTGAGGAGAATATCGACAATGTCGATGTATTCTGTGCACTAACTAACGCCGAAGAGGCAAATATTCTTTCTGCGATGCTGGCCAAGCGCCTGGGCGCACACAAGGTGATGGCCCTGATCAATCGGCCATCCTATGCGGAGCTGGTTGAGTCCGGCACGATCGACATCGCTATTTCGCCTCAGCAAATCACGATCGGCTCACTACTGGCGCATGTGCGGCGCGGCGATGTTGTGAAAGTACATTCCCTGCGCCGTGGCGCAGCCGAGGCAATAGAAGCCGTTGCGCACGGCTCCAACGAAAACTCCAAAGTTGTCGGCAAGATGATCGAGGAAATCGATTTACCCCGCGGCACGACCATCGTTGCGCTGGTCAGGGACGACAAGGTCATTATTGCTCATCACGACACCGTGATTGAGACCGATGATCACGTCATTCTGTTTATGACCGACAGGCGCAAGATCGAGAGCCTGGAGAAGTTGTTCCAGGTCGGCGTGAAGTTCGTCTAGAGACTGGCAGACAAGACGATGAATTGGACTATCGTGCAACGCATCCTCGGCCTGCTGCTGATGATGTTCAGTGTCACCATGTTGCCGCCGATTGTCGTCAATATCGTATTCGCTGAAGACTCCTGGCTACCGTTTCTGGAGGGTTTTGGCCTAACGCTCACCGCTGGCATCCTGATCTGGCTGCCCGTGCGCAAGCTGCGTCGCGAGCTGCGCCTGCGCGATGGTTTTATCGTCGTCGCCTCATTCTGGACGGTGCTGGGGACGTTCGGCGCGGCGCCTCTGTACCTCGCAGAGGTGCCTGCCATGTCCTTCACCGACGCAGTCTTCGAGTCCATGTCCGGGCTAACGACTACCGGTGCAACAGTACTCACCGGGCTCGACACCCTGCCAAAGGCCATACTTTATTACCGTCAGCAACTGCAATGGCTCGGCGGTATGGGCATCATCGTGCTGGCGGTTGCCGTTCTGCCGATGCTGGGCGTCGGTGGCATGCAGTTGTATCGCGCGGAGACGCCCGGTCCGGTCAAGGACAACAAGCTAACGCCGCGCATTACCGAAACAGCGAAGGCGCTCTGGTACGTTTATCTCGGCTTTACGACCCTGTGTACGGTGAGCTACTGGATAGCCGGCATGAGCTGGTTTGATGCTATCTGCCACGCGTTTTCCACGGTGGCCATTGGTGGCTTCTCAACCCACGATCTGTCGATGGGTTACTTCAACAGTACCGCGATCGATATCGTCGCAATCTTTTTCATGTTTGCCGCCGGCATCAACTTCTCGCTGCACTTTTTTGCCTGGCGTTTTGTGCAGGTCAAACACTATTCCGCTGACCCCGAATTTCGAGCTTACACGGCGATGTTGCTGGTCCTGTCCCTGGTTGTAGTTCTTTCGCTCGCCTGGTCGCAAACCTACAACAACATTGGCCAGAGTTTCCTGAACGGCATCTTCCAGGCCGTGTCGATTGCGACCACCACAGGTTTCACCACTGCGAACTATGCCGCGTGGCCCGGCGCCATCCCTGTGTTGCTGATTTTCGCCAGCTTTGTCGGTGGCTCAGCCGGCTCGACAGCCGGCGGCATCAAAGTCATTCGCTGGCTGCTTATTTACAAGCAGGGCGTACGCGAGATTGCCCGGCTGGTTCATCCCAGTGCCGAGATTCCGGTAAAGCTCGGCAACTCCGCGGTCCCGTTTAAGGTTGTGGA
>JBBKWB010000036.1:0-9729 GCA_037968755.1 Woeseia sp. | reverse complement strand
TGCGGGTACTGGCGAAAGCGGTGGGCAAGAGCGAGGACATCCTTGCCGCCGAAACAACGGCGAACGCGAGGCGATTCTTTCAACTACCGGAGCTCGCGACGTGACGACCCTCAGAAACTGGCTGGCTGTCGGCTGGGCCGCTTTGTTACTGAGCAGCATGGTGTCGATGATGGCGGTCTTCATGGGCTCGGGCAGCGGCGACCTGCACGGCCTGCTGCGCGCACAGTTAGCCATGCTGCCGATAATGTTGATCGCGATAGGCTGGTATGTCGTGCGCGCGAAACGGCTGGCAGAAGATGGTCGTGGCCTGCCGCTGATATGGCGTCATATTCCGGGGTTGATGTTGTTTGCAGTCGCGTCGGCGTTTTCGATGGTGCTGATTGCCGAACTCTCGTTCACCCTGATCAGCACATTGACGGAGTCGCCGCGTCCCTGGCTCGAACACATTCCATCCGTGACCGCGTTTTTCAGTGCGCTGGCATTGGCCACCGCCTATGCCGACTTGCAGTTAACGCGCACGACTTCGTAATCAGTCGCGAATAACCGGCGTTCTCCGCCGCCTACTGCCGAATGTCTCGCCAATTCGCGCCTTCGATCGGATCAGTTCCCAATGCGGCTTAAAGGCATCGATCTTCGCGGCCGCGCCGGTCTTGTCATTGTCACCAAACTCGCTGAGTAGTTCGTCCAGTGTACACACCATGTTTGGCACGCCTTTGGTGAAATTAGCGCCATCAAGGAAAAGCAGTCGACCGCTTACCGGAACCTGACGAACGACATGCTTAACGGCGGCAATACGATCGTACAAAGCCGGTTGTGGATTCGCGAACGTGTAGCGGCGCTCATCGCCGATCACAGTCCAGTCCTGCATCTTGTCACTGCCGAATACGGTACCGTGCGCTTCCTTCACGTCGAGAATCAGCAGTCCCTGCGCCGTCAGCAGCAAGTGATCGATGTGAATTTCACCCTCATCCATCTTCGCAATAACAAGGTCACTCAGATTCTCATAAGCGATTGACCGAATGACGGTCTCCAGGGATCGGCGCCTTGCGTAGAAATGCCGGTACACAAGCCAGACCAGCAGCAACAGCAGCACACCGGCAAGAGGAACCAGGTACGGATGCAACAGGACATCGGATAGGAGGGTATTCATGCGTGGACTAGTGGTGGCTCGCTGCCAGCGTGCCCCTATTTATCGCCGCTTGCCAGCGATCCGTCAACCCGGAAGCCCGCATCCAGCGCAGCAGTGAGGCTGGACAGGCTTGCAGAAACCGATTGGACCCGGACTGGCCGCTGCAGAATCTCCGCCAGCGCTTGTGGCAGCTCAACCGTCTCACCGATGAGTGGTTCAACGATGGACTCAAATTTTGCCGCATGCGCGGTACTGACGAGTATCCAGTCCTGATCGCGCCGGCGGTCAGCGTCGAGATCGCGCCAGACGCTGGTCGCTGTGGCCGTGTGCGGACAGGTCGCCATGCCGAATTCGGCATGATTAAGCTTGATCTGTTTCGATATTTCCGCGTCGGATACCGTGCGTGCCGACAGCAACTTGCTGAGGTCCGATGCATCACCATGCAGCGCGCGCAACCGTTCCATGTTACTCGGGTTGCCAACGTCCATTGCCGAGGCCAGCGTCTGCAGGCTCGCTCGAGGCGTCCAGCTGGATCCGTTCAGATAATCTGCTATCAACTTGTTCTCGTTGACGGCCAGTATGATCTCGCCGATGGGCAGCCCCATGTCGCGCGCAAGTACGCAGGCAAAGCCATTGCCAAGATTGCCAGTTGGAATAATAAAAGCGGGCCGTCTGCCCGTCTCACGAAAATGACGCAGGCTGGCATCTGCGTAATAAATACTCTGCGGCAACAAACGGCCAATGTTGATGCTGTTCGCCGAACTGAATCGATATCGACTGGCGAGGTCAGTATCGGCAAACGCTTCCTTAACCAGCCTCTGGCAGTCATCAAAGGCGCCCTGCACTGCCAGCGATAAAACGTTGTCACCCCAGCAAGTCAGTTGTTTTTCCTGGCGCGCAGATACTCTGCCTTCAGGAAACAGCACTACAACCCGGATGCCGTCCCTGCCGTCGAACGCTGCGGCGACCGCGCCACCGGTATCGCCCGAAGTCGCTACCAGGATCGTTAGCGGCTCGGCACCCGCCGGGTTAAGACGTGACAGGCATGCCGCAAGAAAGCCCGCGCCAACATCTTTGAACGCGGCCGTCGGCCCGTGAAACAGTTCGAGTACGCTGGCACTGCCCTCAGTAGTTGGCAGTTTTGTTGCCGGGATCGGAAACGAAAACGTCTCTGCAACGATGTCGGCTAATTCTGCCCGCAAGCTTGAATCAGCAAAGTACGGCTGCAGCAGTGTCGCGGCGACATCCTGGATGCTTTGGCAGTGCACGAAATCATCAATGCTGAATTCAGGCAGCGTTTGCGGCAGAAACAATCCGCCGTCACTCGCGATGCCGCGCATTAGCGCCGCATCAAGACCAACCGCTTCGCTACCGCGCGTACTGACAAATTTCATTATGGGGTCTCTATCATTGTGCGGTCTCTACGTAAGCGCCGCCAGCATTCATCGGACTGATCCAGGTCTGGCAGTCTATATCCTGCTGCTGACAGGCTTGCGTCATCGCGGTTGCCAAATTCTCGGCATCTGCAGTCGCGCACAAGGCAAAGATACTGGGGCCACTGCCTGACAGCGAACAGCCAAACGCCGCGTGCCGCATAGCCGCCGCTTTGACGGCAGGAAAACAGGATACCGCGGCACTGCGTTGCGGCTCGACGATAACGTCCTGAAGGCAACGTGCCAGCATCGCCGTATCATTGCTGCGACAGGCTGCGATAAAACCGGCGAGATAGCCCTGCTGTGTGATCCATTTATCCATCGGAACATGCGGCTGAAGTCCGCGACGTGATTCCGCGGTACTGACCTGCAAATCCGGATGCAACAACACACTGCTGACCCCGGCAGGCACATCAAGGCCGATCACATCAGGCAACAGTGCTGGCGGACATAACACAAGCCCACCAAGCAAACTCGGTGCAACGTTATCGGCATGCAGCGCGCCACTGGCAACCTGCTCGCCAGCCAGCGCGTACGGCATTAGCGCGGCAAGTGGCAGCGGCCTGGCAAGTAAAGCATTGGCCGCGACCGCTCCGGCAACCGCTGATGCAGCAGAGCTGCCCATACCGGACAACAACGGCGTACCTTTGCGCACGACAAGTTCGAGCCCGCCATTGCCGTGTTCTTGCCACAATGCCGTGGCCGCAACCCCCGCTGTGTTCTCTTTGGCCGACTTCGACAGGCCGCTGTGCAACTCGCCATCAATGCCGTAAACCGCACTGATGAAAACGTCTGAACCCTCGGCGCGCCGTGCCGAAACCCGATCGCCCGCGCCGCCGATAGCCAGGCCGAGCATGTCGAAGCCTACTGCGACATTGCCTATCGACCCTGGCGCATAGGCTGTTACAAAACCCTCAGCAGCCGACATCAGTCGTTGCCCTTAAGGTACGCCGACAGTCGCAACAGGTCCCCGAATACGCCACCAGCGGTAACTTCCGGTCCAGCTCCCGGTCCCTGCACGACGAGAGGATTGTTTGCATAACGGTCGGTCACAAACTGCACTATGTTGTCCGTAAGTTTGATATTGGCCAGAGGCTGGCCAAGTGGGATCATTTGCAGGCCGACAGACGCGTCGCCCTGATCATTGAAAGTCGCAACATAGCGAAGCACTTTTCCTTGCTCACTGGCTACACGATATTGCGTCGCCATTTCTTCATCGTAACGTTCCAGCCCCTGCAGGAACTCTGCAACAGGCAGCTCGCGCAAGTCTTCCGGAATCAGGTTCTGCACCGGAAAGTCACCAATTTCGAGTTTCAGTCCCAACTCACGCGCAAGAATTGTCAGTTTACGAGCGACGTCCATCCCGGAAAGGTCATCGCGCGGGTCGGGTTCCGTATAGCCGCTTGCCTGCGCGCCACGGACGATCTCCGAGAATGGCGTGCTGCCATCGTACACGTTAAAAAGGTAAGCAAGGGTTCCGGAGAGCACTCCAGTGATGGAACGTACGTGATCTCCCGTATGAATCAGGTCGCGCACTGTCGTTATGACGGGTAACGCTGCACCAACCGTTGTTTCGTACAAGTAATGCGCGTTGCTGCCGAGTGCTGCAAGCCGCAATGCTTCGTAGTCTTCCTGCTTGCCGCTGAATGCCTTCTTGTTCGGCGTCACAATGTGAATGCCGCGAGCAAGCCATTCCGCGTAGTGACTGGCGATCTCGTCACTCGAAGTACAGTCAACGATCACGGCATGTGGCAAATGATCTGCGTCAACGTGGTCGACAAACGTATCGAGATCGAAATCCTGCTGCGCGGACGCCAGCGTTTCGCGCCAGCCTTCGAGGTCGATTCGGCGCTCGCCGAGCAGCATCGTGCGGGAACGGGCGATGGCGCGAATTCGCAGGTCGATCTGAAATTCTTCGATCAGCGCAGGGCTGCGGCTTTGTAACTGGTCCAACAGCGCGCCACCCACTACGCCCGGCCCAATCAAGCCAATGGAAATAGTCTTGGTGGACAGGTAAAAACCGGAATGCACCGCGCGCAATGCCCGTGTCGATTCGTCTGCATCAATCACTGCGGAGATATTCCGCTCCGACGAACCCTGTGCGATTGCGCGAATATTAATGCCGGCTCGCGCCAGGCTGGAGAAGAAGCGCGCTGCGAGACCGACTGAACCAGCCATGTTATCGCCTACTACCGCGATAATACTCTGCGCACGCGTGAGGTCGATCCGCTGGATCTGGCCATCTGCCAGTTCGTCTGCGAAGGCCTCTGAAATCACCTCGCGGGCACGGTCTGCCCGTTCTTCGGGAACCGCTATACAAATTGAATGCTCGGAACTTGCCTGCGATATCAAAGTGACTGAGACACTGGCGCGCTTCAATGCCGCGAACAGGCGGTCGGCGGTTCCGGGAACACCGATCATGCCCGTGCCCTCGAGATTGACCAGTGCCATGCCGTCGATCGCCGTAATGCCCTTGATGGAATTGCCCACTTCAATAGTGGCGCCAATCCGGCTGCCCGGCCGCTCTGGTGCAAACGTGTTGCGAATCAGTACAGCAATGTTGTTGTCGATCGCAGGACCGAGAGTTTGCGGATGGATAACTTTGGCGCCGAAGTACGCGAGTTCCAGTGCTTCGTTGTAGCTCAGCGTGTTAATAATCTGCGCTTCCGGCACACGCCTCGGGTCGCCGCTCATGACGCCATCAACATCGGTCCAGATCGTCAGCTCATCGGCACCGGACAGGGCGGCACAAATGGCGGCTGAGAAATCACTGCCATTGCGACCGAGGGTTGTCTGCACGCCGTCTTCATCAACCGCAATAAAGCCTGTGACAACGACAACGCCTTTTTCGAAATCTGCAAGCTCCCGCGCGAACTTTTGTCGCGACACACTCCAGTTTACAGCGGGTCCCAATTCACCGTGTCGTACCGTTATTACCTTGCGCGCATCGAGCCAGCGCCCGCCCCGGTCAGCAGGCAAGGTTTCCCCGAGGTACGCAGCCAACAGTCGGGCAGACCAAAGCTCACCGTAGCCGGCAACCTGGTCGCGCTTCTTTTGCGGTGCTGAACGCACTGCGGCAATCGAGACCAGCAACTCACGTAAATCACGCGCATCCTGGCTCCATGCATCGAGCACGGCCGCGCGACCTTCAGCCGACAACAATGCGGCTGCCGTCGTTGCGTAGCGTTCGCCCAGCTCGTCCAGTTCAGCCTGGAAGCTGCTGTCGTCAGACTCCGCTTTGCTGGCAAGACGCAACAGGCGATCGGTCATGCCGCCCATTGCCGAAACGACAACGCCGACCTGGTCGGCAGTTTGCTCTTGAATTATGGCGGCAACACACTTAAAGCAATCTGCATCGAACAGACTGCTGCCGCCGAACTTATGAAATTTCCAGACTTGTGATGCCACGATCGAGCTGCTCACCTGCGAGACAAAAGCGCATATGATAGCGGCGTGCACAGGACGCGTCGCCTGTTTTATCTGAAATCAGTGTGGTACCGCGGTGGCGGTCAAATGCAGGAATGGTGGGGCGTGTAGGGATCGAACCTACGACCGGTCGGTTAAAAGCCGAATGCTCTACCGCTGAGCTAACGCCCCCCATGTACGCTGTCGTGCAGATACTTGCTCTGCCACTGCCACTGCCACTGCCACTGCCAGGAACCTGGCGTTGGCACTCGCCGAGCGCCGGGCGGGATAATACCGGACCCGGCTCAAATAACAAGTTTCAGGCTAGTGGCCCTCTTCCTGCATGCGGGCCAGGCGTTGCTCTGCCAGCCGCGCGGCCGTGGTATCGGCAAACTCCGATTGCACACGTCGCAACGCGACGCGGGCATCTTCCCACTTTTGCAGCTCGTAGTTGCAATAGCCCATTTTCAGCAAGGCATCGGGTACCTTGCGCGAGCGCGGATACTTGTCCACTACTGCGCGAAACTGGCTGAGCGCGTCGGCAAACTTACCTGACACGTAGTAGGACTCTGCTAACCAATACTGGGCATTGTCCGAACGCTGACTGTCCGGAAAGCTGACCAGGAACTGGCGAAACGCCATCGCGGCCGGCTCGTAGCGCTGTTCTTTTAACAGCTCGAACGCTGCCTGGTAGTTGTCGAGATCAGAACCGCCCGGCAGCGGCAGTTCGCCCGGCGCCAATGCTCCGCCATCGAGCACGCTTGCTGCAGAGGCCGTGGACCGGCTGCGTTCCAGGTTCTGGATACGCTCGTCCAGATCCACGTACAGGTCGCGTTGGCGTGATGCGCTCTCCGCCGACTGGTGCTCCAGCGTCTCGATACGGCCCTGCAATTCGGCACCACGCCGTTGCAATTCGTCGACCTGCACGGTGAGATCGACGAGGCTGCCATTGGCGAGAATGCGCTCAATAGCGGTCAGCCGCCGATCCAGGTCCAGCAGGCGTTGCTGCATGGGGTCTTCCGCTGGCGGCGTTAGCGCACAGGCGCTGAGCGTCAGCACAGTGCTCAGAATCAGCGCCGTTGTTTTTGTTCTTAACACTACGTTCCCCAACTAGTTCAGGTACTTGATCTCGACCCGGCGATTTTGCTGGTACGAGTCTTCGTCACTGCCAAACGCCGCCGGCCGTTCTTCGCCGAAACTGACGGTCGCGATCTGGTTTGCCGATGCGCCCTGTATCAACATCATCCGGCGCACGGTCTGCGCGCGACGCTCGCCAAGGCCGATATTGTACTCACGTGAGCCACGCTCGTCGGCGTGACCTTCAAGGCGCACGTTGACGCGAGAGCTGTTCGCCAGGCGATTGGCGTGCTTCGCGAGCAGATCGGCGTATTCCGGACGCAATTCCGACTGGTCAAAATCGAAGTACAGGATCATGCCGAGTTCGGCCGACATATCCTCGTCAAATTCTTCACCTTCGCCCAGTCCATCGGTATCCCAGCCGCTGGTACCTGAGCTACCAACATCGGCGCTGCCGATCTCGTCAGTAGGCTCTGGGTCCGGCAGGGTCTGGTTCTTGCTGCAGCCCACCAGGAATACGGCCAAAAGCGCGGCAAATATCAGTTTGTATTGGTTCATGTCGCTGTCCTTAATAAAAGGCCGGCAGAATGCGGCCTCCAAAAAACGTGAAAAATAGTTTGTTTCTTAATAATTTACAATCAATATTAAAAGTAATTTATGCGCCCACCGCCGACTCAGTAACGCGGAAACGGTGACCATACCGGCTCGCGCACGTCGCCCTGTCCCGAGGCCAGCCGCTGGCGTATCAGACCATCAGCCGACACCGTGGCAAGCACGCCCTGGCGCCCCTGTCGGGTCGCGTAAATGAGGGTGTCACTGTTGGGCGCAAAACTCGGCGATTCGTCCTGGTCACCGCTCGAGACCACTAACAGCTCGCGAGTCTTGATGTCATGAATCGCGATCCGGTAGTTGCCGCGATCGAGATGCACCACAGCCAGCTTCTTGCCATCCGGCGACAGCCTTGGGCGCGCATTATAGCTACCTTCGAAGGTAACTCGCTCAGGATTTCCACCGTTTGCGCTAACCCGGTAAACCTGGGGCCCGCCGCTGCGATCCGACGTGAAATAGATATACGAACCGTCCGGCGACCAGCTGCCTTCCGTATCGATCGACCGGTTTGTCGTTAAGCGAGTGACCTCGCGGCTTGAAATGTCCATAACATGAATGTCGAGGTTGCCGTCCGCGCCACCCAGCGTCAGCACCAGCTTGCGTCCGTCCGGAGAGAATGCAGGCGAACCGTTAATGCCGACCCGGCTGGAGACGCGCACACGATTCCCCGTGCGCAAGGTCTGTACAAAAATCGACGATACATTCTGCTCGAACGACACGTACGCAATACGCCGACTGTCAGGCGACCAGGCCGGTGACATGATCGGGTCGGTTGACTCCATTACCGTTGTTTCGTTCTCGCCATCTGCATCGGCTACCACCAGGCGAAACAGCCTGTCGTTGTCGGTGCCAGTAGCCGTCACGTAAGTGACCTTGGTGCCGAAGACGCCGGGAATGCCCGTCAGCTTTTCATAGATCATATCCGCGGCACGGTGCGCGCCGTCACGCATGGTGCCACGGCTGGCTGGCATCCGGTAACCCACCATCTGGTCACCACGAAATACATCAAACAACTGAAACTGGATGCTGTACACGTTGTCGCCGGTCTGGGTGACCCTACCGACGACCAGCGCTTCCACGCCAAGGATGCTCCAGTCATCGAAATCGACATCGACGCCAGTCGTCGGCCGCTGCAACATCTTCTCAACGTCAATCGGTGCAAAGCGGCCACTGCGTTTCAAATCGGCGGCAATCACGGCCGCCACATCAAGCGGTGGCGCTGCACCGGTTCCTTCCCAGGCAAACGGCACGACCGCTACCGGTACCTGCTTGCCGGCACCGCGGGTGATCTCGACATTCAGCTCGGCCTTCGCGGCACCGCCCAGCAATACCAGGCTAAGGAATACAAAGCGTACGACAGTAAGCAGTTTCATAGAATTCCAGTTTCGGGTGTATGCCCCAGCTATCAGGGGCCCTATTGTTCAGGTTTAACGGTGATCCGCAAGTTTCGGTCAAAAAGCGACGGGTTCTGCGGCTGCGGCAAGGGTGACGCCTTGAAGATGGCCGCCTCAATAGAGCGTTGCACCGCCGCGTCGCCATTGCAACGATCTATCTGCACGCCCGTGACCTCGCCACCCGGCAATTGTCGCACCAGGGCGACACACTCTATGCCCGGCTGGGCGCTGGCAGGCCGCACCCAGTTGCGTTGAATCTTTTGCTGAATCGCAAAAATGTAGCGCGCCATCTCGCCGGATTGCATTGCCTCAAGACGCTGGGTCTCTTCGGCCAACTCAGCGTCCATACGTCGGCGCCGTTCAGCGTCCTCCGCTTCTTTGCGCTTGCGCTCATTCTCCAACCGCTGGCGTTCGACTTCTTCAAGGCGTTTGCGTTCCGTTTCCTGGCGTTGTTGTTCCTTCTCGGCTTCCTCGCGGCGCTGGCGCTCTGCATCGGCCTTTTCCTGGCGAACGCGTTCCGCTTCCTGTTCCTTGCGAATCCGTTCCTGCTCTTCGCGCAACTGGATTTGACTGACCCGTTCCTGTTCTTCACGCACATCCTGCAGCCGCTTTTGTTCTTCGAGGCGCGCACGCTCAAGCTCGGCCGGGTCCGGCTGTGGCGGCTCCGGCTCCGGTTCCGGCT
>JBBKWB010000035.1:0-21166 GCA_037968755.1 Woeseia sp. | reverse complement strand
ATTTCTAAACAAAAACTACGTGAAGTGTCAGATACCCCTGAGACCCTGTTAATAGGACAGGAGATGGTCGAAATCCTGCACGAATTACACATGGATGATGAAACTTTACAGGCTTCGTTAGTTTATCCCTATTGCCAGATGCATGAGTTAAGCGAAGAGCAGATAAGCGAACAGTTTGGCGAAGCCATCCAAAAGCTCATTGTCGGTGTTAGGCGTATGGACGCGATTAAGTCGTTACATACCCGCGCCAACAGCGGCAAAAAAAATGATGAAACCCAAATTGATAATGTGCGCCGCATGCTGCTTGCCATGGTTGAAGATGTCAGAGCCGTGGTGATCAAATTGGCTGAGCGTATCTGTGCCTTGCAGCAAGTTAAAAAGGCCGACGAAGAAACTCGCGTTTTAGTCGCTCGTGAATGTGCCAGTATTTACGCTCCTTTGGCTAACCGCCTCGGTATAGGTCAGCTAAAGTGGGAGCTCGAAGATCTTTCGTTCCGTTACCTTCAAGCCAAAACCTATAAAGAAATTGCCGGCGGGCTGCAGGAACGCCGCAGTGAGCGCGAAGCGTTCATCGAATCTCTGATCGAGCAGTTGCATGCAGCGCTTTCCGAAAATGACATCGTCGCCGAGATCAGCGGTCGTCCGAAACACATCTACAGCATCTGGCGAAAGATGCAGCGTAAGAACAGCGGCCTCGAACAGATTTTCGACATGCGGGCCGTGCGTATATTTGTAAAGGACGTGCGCGAGTGCTACGCCGCTCTGGGCGTCGTACACAATCTGTGGCCTTACCTGAAAGGTGAATTTGACGATTACATCGCTAATCCAAAAGATAACAACTACCAGTCGCTGCACACCGCGGTAATTGGTCCGGGCGGGCTCACGGTCGAGGTCCAGATTCGTACCTTCGAGATGCACCGGCACGCAGAACTCGGTGTTGCGGCCCACTGGCGTTACAAGGAAGGCGGCGGCCCTACTGGTGCCTTCGATCAGAAGATTCGCTTCTTGCGAACCTTGCTGGAACCGGATGGCAGCGATGGCGACTTGCTTGAGCAGATCCGCGACGATGTTTTTGAGGATCGCGTCTACGCCGTCAGTCCGAAGGGAGATGTAGTCGAGATGCCGGCTGGCAGTACGCCGCTCGACTTCGCGTACCACGTACACACCGAGGTGGGCCACCGTTGCCGCGGTGCGAAAATCAACGGACGCATCGTACCGCTGACGTACACCGTACAGAATGGCGACCGCATCGAGATCATCACCGGCAGCGAGCCCAATCCCAGCCGCGACTGGATGAGCCCGCAACTGAATTATCTCGCGAGCAACCGTAGCCGCAGCAAGGTCCGCAACTGGTTCCGCTTGCAGGACAAGGACCAGAATCGTCGCCAGGGCCGGGAGGTCCTCGAACGCGAACTGTCGCGACTCAATGTAAGCGACATATCACTGGAACAAATTTCAAAACACATGAAATTCGGTAATCTCGAAGCACTGTGTGTTGCCCTTGGGGCCGGCGATACGACCGCGGCTGCGGTTGCAAGTGCAGTTCAGAATCTGCGCGGCTTTCAACAGGAAGACACGCTGCGAACCCGCCGACCACAAGGCGGAAAGGCTGCCGGTGCCGAGCAAATTGCGGTGAGTGGCGTCGGCGATTTGTTGTGCAATTTCGCGCGTTGCTGCCGGCCGGTTCCTCCCGAAGCCATAAGCGGTTACATCACCTTGTCCCGCGGTGTCAGTATTCACCGCGCGGACTGCCGGAATTTCCTGAACCTGAATGCGCGCAGCCCGGAGCGGGTCATTGCAGTGGATTGGGGCACGCCAGCCGGCGCCATGTATCCGGCCGAGTTGACGATACGCGCCTATGACCGGCAAGGACTACTGCGGGATATCAGCAGCATTTTCACTGACGAGCATGTCAGCGTCGATCGCGTGCAAACCAGCGTCGATAAAAAGCTTCAACAGGTGGTGATGGACGTACGTTTATCAGTGCCGGATTTGCCAGCATTGAGCCGCGCGATCAGCCGCCTCGAGCAATTGTCGAATATTACCAGCGTGCAGCGCAGCGGCTGACCGGGCTTAGTTCGGGTAATTCAGCGCGCGCTTGTCGACGGCTAGCGAAGCTTCGTGCATCGCCTCGGCCAGGCTCGGGTGCGCATGAATCGTACGTTGGATATCTTCTGTGCTGGCAGAGAATTCCATTGCGAGCACGGCTTCCGAGATCAGCTCCCCGGCCATGGGGCCAACAATGTGCACACCCAGTATTTCATCGTCATCAACGGCGGAAATTATTTTGACCATGCCGGCAGTCGACTCCATGGCTTTCGCCCGGCCGCTGGCGGCGAACGGGAATGACCCTGTCTTGTACTCGCGCCCGCTATTCTTGACCTCTTCTTCCGTTTTACCGACCCAGGCAATCTCCGGCGCAGTGTAAATCACGGACGGAATCACGTCGTAATTCATTTCTGCAACTTCTCCGGCAATCAAATCAGCGGCCATGACGCCTTCCTCGGAACCTTTATGCGCCAGCATGGGACCGCGCACACAATCGCCGACGGCGTAAACGCCCGGGACAGACGTGCGACATTCATCGTCAACCTTGATAAAGCCACGCTCATCCATTGCAACGCCAGCGTCGTCTGCCAGCAGGCCGTCCGTGAACGGACGCCGACCTACCGCAACAACGAGCTTGTCGACCATCATGCTTTGCTTGCCGTCTTTGTCGTCGTAATCAACCTTGACGCCTTTGCCGCTTGCTTTAGCGGCAGTGACCTTGGCGCCGAGCTTGATATCGAGGCCCTGCTTCTTGAACTGCTTGGCAGATTCTTTCGCAACGTCGCGGTCAGCCATGAACAGGAAATCGTCCATTGCTTCGAGAATAGTGACTTCAGAACCGAGTCGACTCCAGACGCTACCCAGCTCCAGGCCGATTACGCCAGCGCCGACGACGCCCAATGTCTTGGGAACCGCATCGAATTCCAGAGCACCCCAGGAATCGACAATCTTGCCATCGGTCCAGGGCGCGATTTTCAATTCAACCGGCGTTGAGCCACTGGCGATAATGACGTGTTTCGCGTCCAGTATTTCAACACTGCCTTTGACAGGCGTGAACTCAACTTTCTTGCCAGCGAGCAATTTGCCATGCCCCACCAGGCCTTCCACCTTGTTCGCTTTGAACAAACCAGCGACGCCGCCCGTTAGCTGGCGAACAATGCCCGC
The DNA here is from genome assembly GCA_037968755.1 of Woeseia sp. Lineage (GTDB taxonomy): Bacteria > Pseudomonadota > Gammaproteobacteria > Steroidobacterales > Woeseiaceae > Woeseia. The sequence continues at coordinate 17,953 of JBBKWB010000035.1, read as the reverse complement.
CTTGCGTTTTTGCATGGTGGCAATGTCGATTTTCGGCTTGGAAATCTTGATGCCGTGGGTATCGAATTCGTGCCCAGCCCGGTGAAACAGCTCCGATGATTCCAGTAATGCTTTCGACGGTATACAACCGGCGTTCAGGCAGGTGCCACCAAAGGCATTCTTGCCATCGTGGTTTCTCCATTCGTCTATGCATGCCACCTTCAAGCCGTGTTGTGCAGCACGAATAGCGGCAACGTAACCTGCCGGCCCGGCGCCGATAACAACGACATCAAAACTCTTGCTCATAGTGCTCTCTTCAATTCCTGATTGTTCACAACTGCAGCAGCATACGGCCGGGATCTTCCAGCGACTGCTTGATGCTCACCAGAAACTGCACAGCTTCCCGGCCATCGATAATGCGGTGATCGTACGTCAGCGCCAGGTACATCATCGGGCGGATTTGTACTTCACCGTCGACTGCCATGGGGCGCTGCATAATGGAATGCATACCCAGGATGGCGCTCTGCGGCGGATTCAGAATCGGCGTTGACAACATTGAACCGAAGATACCGCCATTCGTAATCGTGAAGGTACCGCCAGTCAGATCATCCATGCTGATCGTGCCTTCGCGGACTTTACCGCCCAGCCCGGCGATCGTGCTTTCGACCTGCGCGAAGCTCAGCTGATCGACGTCACGAACGACCGGCACCATCAGGCCGCGGTCCGACGAGACTGCAATGCCGATGTCAAAATAATCATGGTAAATAATGTCGTTGCCATCCACTGAGGCGTTGACTGCCGGAAATTTCTTCAGCGCTTCGACCGACGCCTTGGCAAAGAACGACATGAAACCCAGCTTCGCACCATGCTCTTTCTCGAACGGTTCTTTGTACCGTTTGCGTAGCTCCATAACTTCGGTCAGATCGACTTCGTTAAACGTCGTCAACATTGCCGCCGTCTGTTGCGCGGTCACCAGGCGCTCAGCGATTCGCGAGCGCAGCCGGGTCATCGGCACACGTTGTTCCGTGCGTGTGGCAGGACCTGCCGTCGCAGCAGGGGCAGAAGCAGGTGCGTCACCCGGCGCTACGTCCTCGTCGCTGTGACTCTTGAGGTATTTCATGACGTCCGACTTCGAAACCCTGCCATCCTTACCGCTACCGCTGATTACGCTGATATCGAGGTCATGCTCATCAAGCAGTCGACGTACTGACGGACTGAGCTTATGCGCACTGGCACCCGGTGCGGCATCGTCGTCTGCCGCATCATCATCATCATTATCATCATTATCTTGATCGTCAGCTTCGGCGGCCGGCTCCGCTTTCGTGTCGCTGGCTGCCGGCGCGTCCCCTTCAACCAGGATTGCGAGAACGTCGCCAGCGGTAACTGTCGTGCCGTCATTGATGAGAATTTCTTTCAGCGTTCCTGACGCGGGCGCAGGCACTTCCAGGACAACCTTGTCGGTCTCGAGGTCAACGAGGTTTTCATCGCGCGTCACCGCATCGCCGGGTTTCTTATGCCAGGCAACGAGCGTAGCGTCGCTGACGGACTCAGGTAACTGCGGAACTTTGATCTCTATACTCATTTCTTTTTCCGTGCCTTATTGTCTGCTTTTTTCGATTTTGCTGCTTTGACCTTATAGTCCAGCGCAGCTTCGACCAATGCCTGCTGTTGTTGCAAGTGCACTTTGTATACTCCGGAGGCCGGCGCTGCGGCACTGGCCCGACCTGCGTAATAGAGTGTCTGCTCGTCGTTCAGCGGCTCCTGCAAGCGATGTCGAATCTGGTACCACGCACCTTGATTCTGCGGCTCTTCCTGACACCAGACGACGTCATTAACGTTCGAATACTTTTCAATCAGCGCTGCGTACTCATCGATCGGGAACGGGTACAACTGTTCGATACGGATCAGCGCCACATTATCGATATCATGTACCTGGGTTGCCTCCAACAAGTCGAAATACACTTTGCCACTACAAAATACGACCCGTCGGACTTTGTCCGCTGGCAGATCGTTCTGATCCGGAATGATCGTATGGAAGCGGCCTTCGGTCAGTTGATTCAACGACGACACCGACATCTTGTGGCGCAGCAGGCTCTTCGGCGTCATAACAATGAGCGGCTTGCGGTAGCGTCGCAACATTTGTCGACGAATCATATGGAACATTTGCGCCGGCGTTGACGGCACGCAAACCTGGATATTGTGCTCCGCGCATAACTGCAAGAAGCGTTCGAGGCGTGCCGAAGAGTGCTCCGGTCCCTGCCCTTCGTAGCCGTGCGGCAGGAACAGGGTCAGGCCGCATAAGCGACCCCACTTGGCCTCACCCGAGCTGATGAACTGGTCGATAACAACCTGTGCACCGTTGGCAAAATCGCCAAACTGCCCCTCCCAGATGACCAGCGTATGCGGTTCGGTAGTCGCAAAGCCGTACTCGAAGCCCATAACGGCTTCTTCTGACAGCAACGAATCAATTACCCGGAATGCACCCGGACGTTCGACGATATGTTCCAGCGGTATGTACTCTTCGCGATTCGCCTGGTTGTGCAATACCGCGTGGCGATGAAAAAACGTACCGCGGCCGCTGTCCTGACCCGTTACCCGGCAGGAATAGCCTTCGTCCAGCAAGCCTGCGTAGGCCATTGTTTCCGCAAAGCCCCAATCCATCGGAACCTCGCCTGCAGCCATCTTGACGCGTTCACGAATGATCCGTTGCACGCGCCCGTGGAGGACAAAGCCATCCGGCAAGCTGGTAATTTTGCTGGCGAACTCCGCCACTTTGTCGGTGCTTAACGTGGTATCGACTTCATCGTCCCATTGCGCATCAATGTATGGCGTCCAGTCGACGGTGAATTCGTCACCGATCATCCCAAGATGGGAGCGCGTCACTGGTTCGCCGCGATCAAGGCGGTCCCGATACTCTTCCTGCAGCTTGCTGACGCCTGCGGTGTCGACTACTCCGGCATCGACCAGCCGCTGCGCATAGCGTTCGCGGGTAGTTGCGTGATCACGAATGCGTGCATACATCACAGGCTGCGTCGCACTCGGCTCATCCGCTTCGTTGTGGCCGTGACGGCGGTAGCAAACAAGATCAATGACGACGTCCTTGTGATATTTCTGGCGGTATTCGAGTGCCAGTCGGGTCACAAAAATGACCGCTTCCGGATCGTCACCGTTCACATGAAAGATCGGCGCTTCGATCATCTTCGCAACGTCGCTGCAATAGGTAGTTGAGCGCGCGTCGTGTGGGCGACTGGTCGTAAAACCGATCTGGTTGTTAACGACGATGTGGATCGTGCCGCCCGTTCGAAAGCCATTAGTCTGCGACATCTGGAAGGTTTCAGTAACGACGCCCTGTCCCGCAAACGCGGCGTCACCATGAATCAGAATCGGAATGACCTGGTTGCGTTCCATATCGCCGCGCCGTTGCTGGCGAGCCCGCACCGAGCCCTCGACAACGGGGTTGACGATTTCGAGGTGCGAAGGATTAAATGCCAGCGCAATGTGTACGTTGCCGCCGTCGGTCTTCATGTCGGCGGAAAAGCCCTTGTGGTACTTCACATCACCCGAGCCTTTCATCTCGGCGGGATCAACTTTGCCTTCAAACTCCTCGAATAATTCTTCCGGCGATTTGCCCAGCACATTGACCAGTACGTTGATACGGCCGCGATGCGCCATCCCAATGACAATTTCTTTCGCGCCTGCACGACCGCTTTGCTGGATTAATTCATCCAGCATCGGAATCAGGCTTTCACCCCCTTCGAGAGAGAATCGTTTCTGTCCGACAAAGCGAGTATGCAGATAGCGTTCAATACCTTCGGCAGCGGTCAACTGGTCCAGCAACCAGAGTCGTTCTTCCTCGCCGGGATTCATGGCGACAACGCCGTTCTCGAATTTCTTCCGCAACCACAAACGCTCGCGAGCACGGGAAACGTGCGCGAACTCGGCGCCGATTTTGCCGCAATAGATCTTTTTCAGCAGCGCGAGAATATCGGCGAGCTTCATGCGCCGGTTGCCAGTGCCCGCTAATCCGCCGGTATAGAATTCGATATTCATGTCGGCATCGGTCAAGCCGAGGTAATCCAGCTTGAGGACTCCCGGCACGGGGCGAACCATAATGCCCAGCGGATCAATATCGGCAATCTGGTGGCCGCGCAAGCTGTAGACCTGGATCAGCCGCGAAACTGCCGCCTGCTTTTCGCTGACGTCGATTGCGACACCGCCCGCCCTGACTGCAGTGCCCGAACCATTGCGCCGCCCGCTACGTGCCTGTTCCGCGAGGCGCTCGCGTATCGGCGAATGCGCGATCTCGCTACCGCCGTCTGCCAAGCCGCGAAAATACTCTCGCCAGCCGGTTGGGACGGAATCGGGATTCACCAGGTACTTTTCGTACAGGGATTCGATTGCGGCAGCGTTACTGCCAAACAATGGGGTGGATGCGTACTGCTCTTTCAGGGAATTGCTCATGCAGCGATCGGGCCTCAAACCCGTGCGGTGGTTGCCTTTAAGGGCAGCATAACAGCCGCCGAAAAAAAGGGCGCTAGTGTAGCTCACGCTTAGGCGGCATGGAACGCAAAATAGCCCTGGAAGCGGCGGGACTGCTGGAAACCGGCAATGTTACGTCGCTGCATTGGGTGAGCCGGCGCAACTCAGCCGACTGCCGCGGCAAGTGCCGGCGAGGCCGTTCAGATCATGGAATTCACAACAGATGCATCAAAAGGACCAGCTCATAGCACATCAGGCACGCGTACATCGCGAAGATTGCAGTGAGCACCAGCCCCGCGCGAAACGTGTTCAGCACCGGCGCACGGGCCACGAATACAAGGGCGAAAACGCCAAAAGCAGTGAGCAACATCTTGCTTGTTATAAACGCCGTTGCGCCCTGCTCCATCGCCGAGAACATGACCGGGTTGGCCTCGTTCGCACCGAGATCGATCAACAGGAGGGTAAGAAATGCATCGCTGCAGCTCATTAACATGATGCCGAGCGCCAGGAAAAACAGCCATGGATGATGCCAATCGCTGAACAGCGCCTCAGCTTCGGTGCCGCGGCGGCCACCGCGGCGGCGCGACCGCAAAAAGCCCATCGCGACAGTGCGCCAGCCAAATGCTCGTCTATCCGCGTGCGCCCGGTGCTCAGAATAGGTTGTTGCTTGTTGCATTGCGCATTGCTCCTGGCGTCATGATTAACGTGACCATGATTCGTTGTACCCTGCCGCCGATCGCTGGACGGCGTATCGAGCTCTCTTATTCTTCCTTATCCTGCGTTTTGCGTAGCAGGCTGGCGACCAGCGCGTCGCGATCTTCCTGGTTGCGCAGCCCAGCGTACGCCATCGCATTGCCTGGCAGGAAATGGGCCGGCTGGGCGACCCAGGCGTCCATTGTCCGCGGGGTCCAGATGAACGTAGCATTTTGCATTGCGCGCGTGTAACCGAAACCCTCCAAGCTGCCTGCCCGGCGCCCGAATATGCCGTGCAGGTTAGGGCCAAGCATATGCGCGCCACCTTCGTTGAGTGTGTGACAGGCCGTGCACTGGAAAAGCACACGATCACCCAGTTCCGGACTCACATTGGCGTAACGGGAGTCGGCAAGATATTCAGCGACCGTCGCTGGCTCTTGTGGCCCGAGGGTTGCTGCAGTCAGCGTCGAAACAGGCGTCGCGGAATCCGCTCCGCCGCCGCAGGCAGCCAGAAATGCGAACGCGCAAAATATCAGCAAGCGCATTCCTGTCGTCGGGCTTAACACTCGCTCGCTATCCTCTTGCTGAAACCCATAACTAAAACCGAGCAAACTCTGTGCCAAGGTTATATCTCGTTGTTTTATATACTATTTTCAAGTTACTCAATCGCGTTCGAGGGCAACATTGTATAGTTTGCCGACACTATTAGCGGCCTTTGGGTGACATGCGGGCCCACCGCCGCACCGCCTGGACCGATTCGCAGTTCCGGAGACTGTAATGTGACAGCTTATATCGGGCAAAGCGCCGACGGCGTAGCAATCTATTATCGCGATGGCAAACGCTGGCTTTGGGCGCTGTCTGTTCTCTATCCACTGCAACCGTTCATTGGCATGGCGCTGCACTGGTACACAGGTTTCGAGGCCTGGCTGCTCCTGCCTGTCGCCACCACCTTTATTGGCGGGCCGCTACTTGATGCGTGGTTTGGCGAGGACCGCAACAACCCCCCGGCCGAAGTGGTCATGCAACTCGAGCAAGACCGTTACTACCGGGTGCTGACCTACCTTGCTGTATTGATGCACCTTGTCAGCTTTTATGGCGCCGCCTGGTGGGCGGCCAGCCAGACCTTGAGTGCATTTGGTTACGCCGCGATCGCGCTGGTCGCAGGCATGACCAGCGGACTTGCAATCAATACCGGCCATGAACTCGGTCACAAGCGCTCACGACTGGAACGTGGCCTGTCGCGGCTGGCGCTGGCTATCCCTGTGTACGGGCATTTTACGATTGACCACAACCGGGGACACCACATCGATGTCGCGACTCCGGACGATTGCGCGAGTTCGCGCATGGGTGAATCCATTTACCGATTTGCGTTACGCGAGATTCCGGGGGCGTTTCGGCGCGCCTGGTCTATCGAGCGTGAACGCCTGACGCAACGCGGCATACCGGTCTGGCATCCCGACAATCGATTGCTTCGCTCCTGGGCCTTAAGCGTACTCCTACAAGGTTCCTTGTTGCTGGCATTCGGCTGGATGCTGCTGCCATTCTTGCTCATTCATAATGCGGCAGCCTACTGGCAATTGACGAGCGCGAACTACATAGAGCACTACGGCTTGCTGCGGATTCGTGACGCGAACGGCCGTCGCGAACGCTGTCAGCCGCATCATTCGTGGAACAGCAATCACATTGTCAGCAACCTGTCGTTATTTCATCTCGAGCGGCACTCCGATCACCATACCCACCCGTTGCGGCGCTATCAGTCTTTGCGACACTTCGAGGATCTGCCGTCGTTGCCAACGGGCTACTTCGGCGCCTACCTGCTGGCCTACCTGCCGTGGCTCTGGTTTCGGGTAATGGACCCGAAGCTGCTGGCTCTGTCGCATGTACAGGGCGATTTCAGCCGGATCAATACTGACCCGAAGCATCGCGATCGGCTGGTGGCCCGTTACGCAAACTGGCCGCTCACAGCGACCTAGCTACTGCAGGCTCTGGCCAGACGAATTTCCGGGCAAAATCCACAGATTCTCCGATTGCCAGTACGCTGAAGGTCAGCAGACACTGCCCGGATGCGAAGCACAACCAGAAGCGCTTGAAGCCCACTTCGTCGCCATCGCGGCGCGGTGTCATGCCAGCGCTTGCCTTGCTATTGGTGGCCAACGTGTGTGCATTGTTTGCCCGCGCCTGGCTTGAGCTGCGACTGCAGGCAATTGGCCTGGGCCAACGCGATGCCGTTAACCTGAGCTTCCTGATCGTCCCGCCCATTCTGTTCATGCTCCTGTGGCCCGTTATTCGCGAGCACGGAACTGTGATTCGGGACAGGTTGCGTCCTGCCCGGCTGAACGGCGCCGTCATCGCACGAGGAATAGCACTCGGCTTTCTTCTGCGGCTGGCCTACTGGGCGGTGCTGACGGCCTGGGTGATATTGCGCCTGCCGCTGCTGGCAGACGGCAATGCGAATCCACCGGGCTACCTGGGCTATAACTGCCCGCCCGGCGCATCGCTGCTGCTGCAAATCGTCGCACTGGTGATTACCGCACCGATAATCGAAGAGATCATCAATCGCGGCTGGATACTGCATTGGCTTTTGCGTTACGGCCAAACGCCGGCAATTATTTTGTCCGCGCTTTTATTCGCCATATACCATGTTCCGGCGACCCTGCTCATGGCTTTCTGCTTCGGCATTTTTGCGGCAAAGAGTGCCTTGAACAGTGGCCAGCTCTGGACCGCAGTATTTGCGCACATGACCTTTAATGGTTTGCAGATTCTCGATTGGATTTGCCTGCGGATAGTCTGGATACCGGTAGGCCAGACCGTCCCGCTACGCTTGCTTGCCGGCGGCTCAATACTGGTCGCAATAGCGGCGGCTGCGACGGCATTCTGGCTGGTCCGGAGAAGGGCCGCCGAGCCGTCGCCCGACAGCCCGCCACGGCTCTAGTCGATCGCGTTCGCAACGCGTTCGATAACGTGCGAAGTTGCGAACACTACTGCCTCGTAGAGCCTCACCAGCTCGCCCGCGACTGTGGATGTGTCGCCAATGGTGCCGTAGTAGTTGGTCTTTTCGCAGACCACACCCCCGGCTACGATGTTGGTTTCTGCAACGGTCAAAGTACGCATAGCATCAATCTCCTTATCAATGGACCACCGAAACGGCGGTTTGCGCATCCTGCGCGACTTCAACGTAGCGCTGCCGGGCGCGGTATTCCGCTGCCATTTGTGGACGAAAATCACGGAAACGGACGAAATCCGGGCAATTGCGTTATTCACTGTTGCGCCTGTGACCAAGCTCACAGTTCCTCTTGATAGCCGCGTTTACGCTCTTACAGTGGCCAGAACGGCTGTTTGTCATGTCATCGAGAACTGTTATGAAACGTATATCTTGCCTACCTGTCGCCGCTGCCGGCCTGCTCCTGCTGGGTTCGACTGCGTCCGCCAACGACAACGTCTGGTTCGGCGTTAAAGCCGGAACGCTCGGTCTTGGAATTGAGGCCCGCTGGGAACCCATTCCGTGGCTCGATGTGCGCGCCGGATTGAATCGATTCGACTACGACGACAATGGCGCCCAAGCCGGCATCGCGTACGACGCAACTCTTGAGCTCGACACTTTTTACACTACGGCTAACCTGCGTTTTCCGTTAAGCCCAATGCGCTTGTCGCTAGGCGTCTTCAACAACGGCAACCAGTTGGTATTGCAAAGCCAGGAAGCGAACAATTTTGTTGTAGGCGGACAGACCTACTCCGGTGCCGAAGTCGGTCAACTTCGAAGCACCAGTTCATTTGATGACATTGCCCCTTACGTCGGCATCGGTTTTGACTTCGAACTCGCGAATCGCATTGGCCTGAATCTCGATCTGGGCGTACTTTTGCAAGGTGATCCGACAGTGGACCTGACCTCTACCGGCACGCTTGCCAACGACCAGAATTTCCAGGACCGCCTCGAAACCGAGCGCCAGGAACTGCAACGCGAAGCTGAAGACTTCAAAACCTGGCCCGTCATCTCGCTCGGCCTGCACTTCAACTTTTTCTGATCACCGCTCGCGTTTCGACCGCCGTCTGGTTCGCGGTCTGGAATGAATGCGCGCGGGGACTCTGCATAGGCGACAACGCTGCCTGTTCAATCTGAGACTCGATTGTCCGAACGCGCGCCGATATTAATACCGTGCTGAAAGCGCTGGACCTGGCTGCCAATCAGGCAGCCTGCGGAGCGATCTTGCGTAACTTTTTGTCGCCGCGTACGTAGAACAGACTGAACAACATGACGACGAGCAATGGCAATGGCAGTAACACCAGTGTCAACCAGCCGTAGAGATGAATAACCGTCCCGGCCAGTAACGACGCCGTTGCCGACGTACCAAAAACACTGAACTCGTTAACGGCCTGCGCCCGGAAACGCTCGGTCATGGTATAGGTCAGGGTCAGCATCGTCGTGCCGCCAACGTAGAGAAAATTCCAGCCTACCCCCAGCAGCACCAGTGCAATCCAGTAATGCATGATGTTCTGGCCTTGCAAGCCAACGATGCACGCGGCGATCAAGGCAAACGCTCCGATTGCCATGAGTCGAATCGCACCCATGCGCTCAATCAGGAATCCGGACACAAGCGACGGCAGGTACATGGCGATCACGTGACTTTGAATAACCTTGGCGGTATCAGCAAGCGAGTAGCCGTCGTGCACGTGCATGCTCAACGGAGTGGCCGTCATGATGAGGGTCATGACACCGTAAGCGACAGTGCCACCGAGCACTGAAACGATGAACAACGGTTGTCGGACAATTTCGGCGAGCGGTCGACCAGGTTCATCGACGTCTGTTTGATTCTCGCCACGCAATGGTTGCAACAGGCTGAACAACAACGCCTGCAAAACATACAAGACCGCCAGCGCGTACAGGGTGCCTGTATAAGGTACGCCGCCGCCCAGCTCAGCGCCCCGGGTTACGAGCTCCGGACCCACCACCGCACCGCCGATCGAGCCGAGCAAAACCAGCGAAATCGCACGGCCCGCATAGCGGTGCTCGACGCTTTCCGCCGCGGCATAGCGATACTGTTGTGAGAAGGCCATGTTGATGCCAAATACAGCCGCTGCAAAGATAAACCACCCGAAGCTAACCTGGTGAAGCGCATAGGCGGCGAACAATACCGAGATGGCGGCCGACAGTGACGAGAGCGCGAAGCCTGCGCGTCGCCCGATCCGACGCATCAGCATGGTTGCGGGAATCGTGGTCGCCGCGACACTTAATACCATCATCGAAATCGGCAGAGTCGCGAACGCGGCATTGCTGCTCAGAGTCGAACCAATAATGCCGCCGAGCGTGACCAGAACAATCGAGCCAGTCGCGGAGATGAGCTGGCAGCAAAATAGGACAATTAGATTTTTCTTTAACACGCGGTTCGCTTCAGGGAGTTGGGAGTGTGCGCCGCAAAGCGCCGCGCACATTCTCACATATTCCCGAATAGCGTACGGAATTAAATCCGCACCTTGCGCCGTTACCACCGGCTATGTTGAAGTGGCGCGATAATGCGCTCCATTACAGTTGAAACAACATGCTGATCGACTTGCACACGCACACGACAGCGTCCGACGGTGCGCTAACACCGGACGAGCTGCTCGCGCGCGCGGCGGCCCAGGGCCTTACGCATATCTCCATAACCGACCACGACACAGTCGCCGCCTATGCCACTGTATCCGTACCGGATACTATCGAGCTGATCAGCGGTATCGAGTTGTCGAGTCGTTGGCGCGGGATTGGCATTCATGTCGTAGGACTCAACATTGATCTGCAAAGTGCCACGTTGCTGGCCGCGGTCGAACAACAACAGGCAGTGCGCCTTTCCCGGGCCCGAAAAATTGCCAACAAGCTGATGAAGACGGGTATCGATGACCCGCTGTCGGCAGTGCTGGCGCTTGCCGATGGTCAAACAGTCGGCCGCCCGCATTTCGCTCGGCACCTGGTGACGATCGGTAAAGTCAAAAACGTGCGCGATGCGTTTCGGAAATACCTCGGCAACGGCAAGATCGGCGACGTCAAAGATGAGTGGGTGGAACTGCCCGAAGTGATTGACTGGATTCACGCAGCCGGTGGCCAGGCTGTACTCGCACACCCGGCGCACTACCGCCTGACCCAGACGAAGCTGCGTGAACTCGTTACCGATTTTCGTGCGGCCGGTGGCGACGCCATTGAGGTCGTATCGGGCAGCCAGGACGTGGCGGTAACCCGCAAGCTAGCCACTATTTGTATGGACTTCGGGCTACACGCGTCAGTCGGTTCCGATTTTCATCGCGTGGATAAACGGTGGGCTGACCTCGGGCGATTCGCGGCGCTGCCCGCACAATGTCCGCCTGTCTGGCATTTGTGGCAGTAGAACGGGCATGCTCGAAATCAGCGACGACATCTCAATTCCGCTGGGTGAAATTGAATTGACGGCCATTCGCGCGCAAGGCGCTGGCGGTCAGAATGTCAACAAAGTTGCCAGCGCTATCCACCTGCGTTTCGACTCTCAGGCCTCGACGACTTTGCCCGGATGGGTCAAGGCGCGGCTGCTTCGTCTCGCCGATCAACGCATCGGCAAGGACGGGGTCATTGTCATCAAGTCGCAGCAGCATCGCACCCAGGAACAGAACCGCCGTGCGGCACTGGAGCGGCTCCAGGATTTGCTGTGCGGTGTAATGCATACGCCGAAACCGCGCAGGCCTACCCGGCCCAGTTTGCGGGCCCGCCAAAAGCGGGTCGACGACAAATCGCGCAGGGGCCAGGTAAAGAAGACTCGAGGACCCATTCGCGACGATTGAATCCCGGAACCAGCCTAGGTAACATGTTACCTAGTTACCTTCGATCGGACTCAATCATGAATCGACACACCGTCAGCCGTACCCAGACCGGCGTTCGCCTGGAAAGCTCCCTGCTTAAAGTCCTCAAGGGACTCGCGGAATACTGCAATCTCTCCCTCGGCGACCTGCTTGAAGGCATCGTTCTGCACAGCTTCGAGGGCAAGGCACCGTTCTCGGACAGCACCCTTGCCGCGATCAACGACCTGAAACGAGTCTACGGTTGTGAGCTTACTGCCGACGACAGCCACCAGCTTGTCGAGATTGAAGAATGAACACAGCGGCACAGACGGATGAGTTGATCGCCCGTTTCGAGAATGCGAGCGTAGATCCGGAAACATTCGATCACCGCGAGCATGTACACGTCGCCTGGTGCTATTTGCAACGGCACGACGTCTTTGCTGCCAGCGATCGCTTCGCGACCGCGCTCCGGCGCCTGGTCCTGCATCTCGGCGTTCCCGAAAAATTCAACGCTACCGTTACCGGCTTTTTCATGCTGATGACCGCCGAACGTATGCGTTCTAAATCAGCACAGGACGATGACGCAGACTTGCCACGCAACGAAAGCTGGGAAGAGTTTTGCCAGCGCAATCCCGATCTTATCGGTAGCTCGTCGACACTGCTGCGAGCACACTACTCACCCGAACGACTGCAATCGAATATTGCCAAAGTACTATTCGTATTACCCGATCGCTGCGGACCGAGCGAATAATGCTTCAGGCCCTTCCATGCGGCAGATCGCTACCCTCGCTAGCACCGCTATCGAACCAAAAAAGCGGCAATTCTGCCGGCGCGCGCAGATCAAGGCGCTGCAACAATCTGATGCAGCGTGCCGCTTGCATAATCGATGACGTATAACTCGCCATCGTTGCCCTCGCCGAAGCTGGAAATATTCAGGGCGCTGTCCAGTCGTTCATTGGCCACTGCACCCTGCGCGCTGCCAGCATCGACAGTTAAAAGGCGCCCGGAAACGAAATCCGCGAACACGTATTGGCCAACGAGTGCGGGCAACGCACTGCCGCGATACACGTAACCGCCGGTTACCGACGAGCCGATAGTGCGGCCGTACTCGCTGATCGGATCAACGTTATTCGTCGAGCAGCCAGTCGCTGGCTGGAAGCAGTGCGCGCCTTCACGCTGGCGCCAACCGTAATTCATGCCGGCTTCGATGCGGTCAATTTCTTCGAAACTGCTCTGGCCCACATCACCGGCCCAAAGTGCGCCGCCCTGCCTGTCGAAACTGAACCGCCAGGGATTACGCAAACCGAACGCATAGATCTCGGGGCAATTCGCGCTGCCAAACCCTGTGGCACATTCGGTGTTGCCCGCGAACGGATTGCCGGACGGGATGGCGTACGGCGTTGCACCGTCTACATCGATGCGCACGATGCTGCCCAGTATGTTGGTTGTAGTCTGCGCCCGGTTATTCGGATCCCCACGGCTGCCACCGTCGCCGAAACCGATGTACAACATACCGTCCGGCCCGAACGCCAGGTGGCCGCCATTGTGATTGCTGAAATCCTGGGCAGCGGTGAGCAGGACGACTTCGCTGCCGGTATTTAAAAGATCTGCGGAGGTCGCGGTGAATCGTGAAACGACCGATTCAAAAGGAGAACCGGTCCGCGTATAGGACACGAACACTTGCCGGTTATTCGCAAAATCCGGATGAAACGCCACGCCCAACAAGCCCGATTCACTGGCCGAGTCATCGACGCGTGCAGTCAAGTCTGCGAACACGCTGCTGAATGCCGGATTGGCCTGGTTCGCGAATACCCGAATAACGCCGGTCTGACTTGCCACGTACCAGCGCGTGTCATCTCCCGGCGCTTGTAGCATCGCCAATGGCTGGACAAAAGAGAGCTGGGTAAACACAGGCTGCAGCGCCAGATTGGTGCCCGATGGTGGCGGTGGTGGTGGCAACGTAATGGTCGGGCTGCCGCTGCCACTCCCACAAGCCGCAGCGAACAGGGCGCTGGCGGCAAGCGCCGGGAAAAAACGAAAATAAGGCATCGACATCGGTCGTACTCCGCATACCGCTGGAACGTCAGCATAGAACCCGCTTGCCCGGGAGTCACGATGTCTGCCGTCCGCGACGCCCTGCCTGTGCGATGAAATTGCTATAGTGGCGCGCGAATCAAGCAAGCCTCCGGAGACCGCCGATGTTGCGCATAACGATCACCCTCATTCTGTCCTGGCTGAGCATTACAGCTCTTGCACAGGATCTTAAACAATCTATGGAGCCGACCATCTCCGAGGTCGAAGCGAAGGTTATTGCGTGGCGGCGTGATCTGCATGCAAATCCGGAACTGTCTAATCGTGAATTTCGTACGGCCGGCATCGTCGCCGAGCATTTGCGCAGCCTCGGTTTTGACGATGTAAAGACCGGCATTGCACATACCGGCGTAGTCGGAACCTTGCGCGGCGGCAAGCCGGGTCCGGTTATCGCGCTGCGCGCTGACATGGATGGTTTGCCGGTGCTTGAGCAGACCGGTTTGCCCTTTGCATCCAAAGCTCGCGGTGAATTCAACGGCCAGGACGTGCCCGTGATGCACGCCTGCGGTCATGACACCCACGTGGCCATGCTAATGGGCGCAGCCGAGGTACTGGCCAAACACCGCGCGCAACTTTCAGGGACCGTGAAATTCTTTTTTCAACCAGCGGAAGAAGGACCGCCTGCCGGCGAAAGCGGTGGCGCGGCACTCATGATTGAAGAAGGTGTCCTGGATGGCGCTGACGCACCCGAGGCCATATTCGGCTTGCATGCCTGGCCGGTTCCCGCCGGCACACTCAACTATCGCTCCGGCGGTTTTATGGCCGCTGCTGACAATCTCGAGATTACGATCAAAGGCCAGCAAACCCATGGCTCCGCGCCCTGGGCCGGCGTGGATCCGATTTACGTTGCAGCCCAGGTCATGACGGCGCTGCAAGGCATTGCGTCCCGGCAACTGGATATCACGCGTGGTCCCGTGGTGATAACCATTGGCAGCATTCACGGCGGCATACGCGGCAACATTATTCCTGATGACGTAAAAATGGCCGGCACGATTCGGACCTTTGACGTGGGTGTTCGTGAGGAGCTGCACGCCAAGCTGCGGCGCACCGTAGCGAACATTGCCGAAGCGGCAGGCGCCAGCGCCGAGGTCGTGATTGATGGTTATGCACCGGTCACCGGCAACGAACCCGCGCTGCTGCGCGAAATGATGCCATCGCTGGAGTGGGCAGCCGGCGCTGACAACGTGCGCGAGCACACCCCGATTACTGGCGCCGAGGATTTTTCATTGTTCCAGGAAAGAATTCCGGGCCTGTACCTGATGCTCGGCGTCAATAAGCCCGGCGTCGCCGCGGGTCAGGCGTCGCCCAATCACTCCCCCAATTTTGACGCGTATGAAGGCGCCCTGATCACCGGTGTGCGAGCCCTCGTCGGCCTGACGGTCGACTACACAACGAAGCACAGCGACTAGACATAATCTGCCGAACGGGCTGTTTTCCGCTGCCGCCAGCGTGCGCCAGGTCACGGTCGTGTCGATTGGATCGACCTATACTCCATTTATGTCGATGTTTCGGGTGAATTTCGACATATAAGCCGGATATGTCGATTGAATCGACCTGCTGGCGCAACGTGTCGATTTTTGGCACTTTTTTCGACTTTTAGCCGAGGTCAGCCTAACGGTCTCGCGCCCCTGGCGGGTTGTCGCCCGGATCGCGGCCTGACTGGCCTCCTGCAGGAAGCCTCACATGAGCGCCTTTGATCCCGCAAAACCCTACAACGATCTGCCACCGCTGCCCCCTATGGTCGGCCAGATCGAGTCCACGCCCATCCTGAAGCGCTGCATTGACGCCAGGGTGGCGCTGGCCGAGCTCAAACAGGCTGCGGAGCTCATCCCCAATTCGGCGGTACTCGTCAATGCCATCCCCCTGCTGGAGGCCCGCGCGAGCTCGGAAATCGAGAACATTGTCACGACGACAGACAAGCTCTTCGAGTTTGCCGACATCGCAGAAGACAAAGCGGACGCCGCAACCAAGGAAGCACTGCGCTACCGCTCCGCCTTGTACGAGGGCAGCAAGATGGTGCAGCGACGCATGCTTACCACCGATATGGCTATACATCTTTGTAGTACTATCAAAGACATGGAGCTTGATCTTAGAGCCGATTCTGGAACGAATCTAAAAAACAGGGCGAGCGGAGAAGTCATTTACACGCCGCCAGAGGGCCAGAAACGACTGCAGAGCCTGCTGGAAAACTGGCAGGACTTCATGCATCGGGCCACGGAAATTGACCCCCTCGTACGCATGGCTGTACAGCACTACCAGTTTGAGGCCATCCACCCTTTTGCCGACGGCAACGGTCGCACCGGGCGCATCCTGAACATCCTCTTCCTGGTCGAGCAGGGTCTGCTCGACTCGCCCATTCTTTATTTGAGCCGTTACATCATCCGCCGCAAGGCCGACTACTACCGTTTGCTGCTCGAGGTAACCCGTAACCAGGCCTGGGAAGAATGGATACTTTTTATCCTCGAAGGCGTTGAGGAAACCTGCATCTGGACGACGGACAAAATCAAGGCCATTCGCGAACTGATGCAACACACCGGGGAATTCGTGCAGGCACGCCTGCCCAAGATTTACTCCTGGGAACTGGTTGTAGAACTGTTCAAGCAGCCCTACTGCCGCATCGGCAACCTGGTCGACGCCAATATCGCCAAACGCCAAACCGCATCCGTCTATCTGAAGCAGCTGTCCGACATCGGCGTCCTCAAGGAGATCAAGTCGGGTCGGGAGAACCTGTTCGTCCACCCGAAGTACATCGAACTCCTGACCGGGGAAGAAAATGTCTGGATCTATTACGCAGGAATCGATACGGATAACGCTGCAGACGTGGACTGACCCGGCAAGTTTCCGGTGGTCGGCGGCATGGCTTGCTGGCACAATCGACCTCTTTATTTCGGCTCCGCGGAGGATGCCAGCGCTTGGTTGCTAACCAGTCCAAACTGTTTCGCCTGTTTAAGTACACGGTCTACGCACTGCTGACGTTCAATATCTTCGTTTTCTTTGACGAAGAATGGGCCGCCTCTGCATACCGGTTTACTAACGGAGTTGAGCCCGCCGACCTGATTCAGGGTTTCGCAGCGACCATCGACACCGCGTCCTGGGTTGTGCTGCTGCTGATATTTGAACTGGAAACCTACGTTCTCGAAGATCACCATTTCACCCGCCCGGTAAGCTGGCTCCTGCAGATTGTGCGGATACTGTGCTACTGCGTCATCTGCTACGCCTTTTACGGCTACCTTGTTAAATTGCTATACCTGCTTGACGCGACTTCGTTCGATGCCGCGGCGGGCCTGTGCGCACTTGCCGATCAGGCATGGGTGTATGCCGTTGATCTCGATGAGTACTTGATGATCACTGCCGCTAACTGCGATGCGCTGGCCACCGGCAATCAATTGATGCGTTTCAACGATACGACGGCTTTAGTTGATGCTGCCGGGTATCGCGATATCATCCGTCTCGGCTGGGTAGACGTAATCAATGCGGGCGTCTGGCTCGGTGTTGTCGCCCTGCTGGAACTGGATGTGCAATTGCAAAGCCGCGACAAACTGCACGGCACCATCCAGACGGTCACCAACTGCTGCAAATACGTACTGTATTCGCTGCTACTGCTGGCGGCGATTTACTGGGGTATCAAAGGCGACTTCGTGGATTTCTGGGATGCCTTCCTGTGGCTGGTGGCGTTCGTATTTATCGAGATGAACGTCATGCAGTGGCAAAAGGAAGACGAGGCCCTGTCCCGGGACTCTGGCGACACGGCAAACAGCATCGCCTGAAACCTTGTGACAACGCCGCATCAGACGGCGCGGGTTGCTACTGCCGGCGGTACTCTGCTCGCGCGCCGGGCCGGGCCGGCGGCCGCAATTTGCCCTACTACCCACAGCATCAGCATTGCCATCGGGATCAGGTACCAGGACAGCCGGGTAAGTTCGAACGTCTGCAC
>JBBKWB010000034.1:0-2505 GCA_037968755.1 Woeseia sp. | reverse complement strand
ATCGAGGCCGCCACTGAGAAATGCCGCGGTGCTAGAATCGGGTTTCGCATGTGCAACCGCAGCCCGCATCTCCGCCATTAACTCAGAACCTAGAGCTTTGCTGTCAACGGAGCCGGGCCGCGACAGATCCGGATTCCAGTAGAATTCAAGTTCCCACGTACCGTTGCGAAATACGCCGAATTGGCCGGGCTCAAGTTTTTGAATGCTGCTGTAGACAGTTCGCGGGCTGGGTACCACGTGAAAGTAGATGTAGTGGAAAAGAGCCTGCGTCGAGAGACCGGCATCCACGGTGCGACGCGCCAGAATCGCGCGGGCATTGGATCCGAAGCTAAATTTCTTTTCTTGATCGACCGCGAAACACATTGAACGAATGCCCATACGATCAATGGCAATCATGGCTTCGCTTTTGGTGGGATCAATGATCGCGAAACTGAAGGTGCCAGATAGCGTATTGAACAATTTCGCCCCGTGCTCCTTGTAAGCGGCGGCAAGTGCCGCACCGTTGCCGTCAACCAGGGCGATTTGTGCAAGATCTGCTTGCGTCCATCTTGGCTTGCCGTCGATCGCGGCAACGAGCCCGCTGGCCGAATCAACGAAAATTGCCGATTCCGTAACTTTGGCCGCCATAGTACCGGTACGACAGCGGCGCGATATCAAATCATCAGCGCCCTGGAGATGCTGGCTTACCCGCGCGATCAGCTCGCGATCATCGTCAGCGCCGTCCAGTTGCCAGCCGGAAATCCCTGTCATTATGGTCCTGTCCTTGTCAATAGGGCCTCTGCGGGCCACGGATACGAACATGAAGTCTCGCCGAACGAGGCACTATAGGCCGCCAGCGCCCACTCGTCGAGGCAGTGGTATTAGCCACTCTTCCCGGGGCCGAGTGCGTATTTTGAGCCGACAGCAATACTACCAGCTGCAGCAAGTCGCTTTGCTGGATATCGGTCACACTTTATTCTGGATTTGAGTCACAGTTACCGGCAGGGGGAATCAGCTAGAATGCGTATCACACTGTAATTGTTTCACACTGAAATGAAGTGCCTGCCTCGATTCCGGGCGTGATTCGAGTCCGTTGCGGTGGCTATTGAATTCGGGGTAGCTACAATGCGCTGGATGGACAAGACTCCGTGGTCGCTTTGAAGTTGTCGGTGCTGGAATTTCATCCGCCGTTCTGCGACGTCTGCGGCACTTACGTTCCGGTTGCCTGGTTTTCTTTGATGAGTATATTCGGCAAAAATTTCTCCAACCGCGTGCAATCCGTCACCGGTTGCCCACGCCCGATACTGCGCCCACGCGAATGCTGATTCGAGCTACCGGTGCAATAACATCGTCCGTCGTGCGAGGTCGCAGGCTGCTGGTACTTTGCTATCACCGCGTACTAAAGCAATCCGATCCGATGTCGCCCGATGTCGTGGATAGTCGTGTATTCGACTCTCAAATGTCAGTCCTTGCCAATAGTTTTCAGCCGATGTTGCTAACCGATGCAGTCGATCAGCTCTATACCGGGAAATTGCCGCGTCGCGCGGTTTGCGTAACATTCGATGATGGCTACGCTGACAATTTTGAGGTCGCATTGCCGATTCTGAGAAAACATGGAATTCCAGCAACGTTGTTCGTGGCGACCGGGTACCTCGACGGTGGTCGGATGTGGAACGACACTGTAACCGAATCGATACGACGAAGTAGCCATACGACCTTGAACATGCCCGATCTTGATTTGCTTGATCAAAGTCTGAAAACCGTCGCGGACCGGGCCATTGCTGCTCGCAAGGCAGTGCTGGCAATTCGACGTCTCGCTCACGATGAGCGCCTGCAGAGAACCGCGTCATTAGCGGAAGACATCGGCGCGGAACTTCCTGACAACATGATGCTGACGAGCAAGCAGTTGCTTGAATTGCATAAGGCGGGAGTTGAAATTGGTGCACATACTGTTTCCCATCCGATTCTTACACGGCTTGATTCACAATCGGCTCTGGATGAAATTCGTGACAGCCGTAATCAGTTACGCGAACTGACCGGAGCCGAGGTGCGCGGATTCGCCTATCCAAACGGGCAGCCTGGAGTCGACTACGATCAGACACATGTTTCGGCCGTCGCGCAATGCGGGTTCAAGTATGCCGTATCGACGGCGCGTGGAAGCAGCAATCAACACGATAGTCGGTTCGAGATGCCTCGCCTGGATCCGTGGGATAGCAACCCCTTAAAGTTTGGCCTACGACTGGCGCTTGAGTACGCACGGCCACCCAGCAGGGTCGCCTGACCCGGAAGTCTATGAGAGACCTTTTCGTCACACTCGTTGTTCTGGGAGCACTGCCAATTTGCCTGCGAAGGCCGTCAGTGGGTGTATTGCTTTTCAGCTGGCTCAGTTACATGAACCCACACAGGCTCACGTGGGGTTTCGCCTATGATTTTCCCTTCGCCCAGGTCGTTGCCGTCGTAACTTTGATCGGGCTATTGATCTCGAAGGAAACAAAGCGGTTTCCTGTAAATTCGACTGTTGTCGTG
>JBBKWB010000033.1:0-8299 GCA_037968755.1 Woeseia sp. | reverse complement strand
AGGCGGATTTTTGGGCGAAAAACGTGTACATTTCCGCCTCCAATAGCTGGCCAGCGTCTGTTCTGCCTCAATATCCTGCTCATTGCAGGAGGCAGAGGAGTAGCGCTCGCCGCGTAATCGACAGACAACAGGTCAAGACAATGCGTATCGATGCCATCACCATTGGCGATAACCCGCCACACGACGTCAACGTGCTGATCGAAGTTCCGATGGGTGGCCAGCCCATCAAGTACGAGCTCGATAAGGAGGCGGGGGTCCTTGTCGTTGATCGTTTCCTGTACACGTCGATGATGTATCCCGGGAATTACGGCTTCGTGCCACACACCTTGTCTGACGACGGTGACCCGATTGATGTCCTGGTCTGCAATACGCGGCAACTGATGCCGGGTTGTGTCATTAACGTGCGCCCGGTTGGCGTATTGATCATGGAAGACAATGCCGGGCAGGACGAAAAGATCCTGGCGGTGCCGTCGCCGCACCTGACTCAGCGTTGGGAGCATGTGCATAATTATTCTGATTTGCCGCCGATTACGCTTGAGCAGATCGAGCACTTTTTTGAGCACTACAAAGATCTTGAACCGGGTAAATGGGTCAAGATTGGCGACTGGTTTGGCGCAGACAAGGCGCGCGAGCTGATCGTTGAAGCCATCGAGCGGGCGGCCAACAAGGTTTAGACTTTGGCCTGCCGCCTGGCGGCCGCAGGTGTGTTGACAGATACGGAACGCGCTGCCCGCGATGCGGTATCGCCGCAATGGACCCCACAGTCCATTGTCGCTGGCGACAGCAGTGTTCCGGCTTGCACTCCGCGCGGTCGCCACGGCAGCCAGATTCATTGATAATGGCGCGAACAGAGCAGAGCAACTGCCAGCCAGCTTAAAGTGGGGACCATGTCGAATAAAAGCGTAGTTCAGAGTCTCTTCTCGGGCAGCCTTGTCATGCAGATTGCCATCGGCATTGCATGCGGCGTGGTACTGGCATTGATTTCGACGGAGGCGGCCAGCAGCGTAATGTTGCTGGGCAACCTGTTTGTCCAGGCGTTGAAGGCGGTGGCTCCAGTTTTGGTACTCGTGCTGGTTGCTTCGGCGCTGGCGAATCAAGGTGCGAATCATCAGCCGAACATGCGGCCGATTCTGCTCTTGTATGTTATCGGCACGTTGAGCGCTGCGTTTGTTGCCGTCGCGCTAAGCAGCCTGTTTCCGACCGTGCTGACGCTTAACGTGGCGGATATCGCGACGCAGCCTCCGCAAGGCATCGGCGAAGTGTTGAATAACCTGTTATTCAAGATCGTCGACAACCCGGTCAGTGCCATCATGACCGGAAACTTTATCGGCATTCTGGTTTGGGGCATTGCGCTCGGTCTGGGTCTGCGCCACGCGGCCCCGGCAACCAAGGAAGTGTTCGCCGATATCGCGGCCGCCGTCACAATGATCGTGCGGATCGTTATCCGCCTTGCGCCAATCGGTATTTTTGGCCTGGTGGCGGGCACCATAGCGGAAGCAGGTATAGAAGCGTTGGCGGATTACGCGCGTCTCCTCGCCGTATTGCTTGGTGCGATGCTGATCATGGCGCTGATTGTGAATCCGCTTATCGTGTGGATCCGTATTCGCCGAAATCCGTATCCGCTGGTGCTGACCTGCTTGCGTGAAAGCGGTGTGACTGCCTTCTTTACCCGCAGTTCGGCGGCTAACATACCGGTCAATCTCGCGCTGGCCGAACGGCTGGGCCTGGAAAAGGACACGTATGCCGTGTCGATTCCATTGGGCGCAACGATCAACATGGGCGGCGCTGCGATTACCATTACCGTACTAACATTGGCTGCAGCACATACGCTGAACATCAACGTCGATTTCGGTACTGCGATGTTACTAAGTGTGGTGGCCGCCGTATCGGCATGCGGTGCTTCTGGCGTTGCGGGAGGTTCCCTGTTGCTGATCCCGTTGAGCTGCAGCCTGTTTGGAATTCCGAACGAAATTGCCATGCAGGTGGTCGCGGTGGGCTTCGTTATCAGTGTCCTGCAGGACTCCGCCGAGACTGCGTTGAACAGCTCGACTGACGTTGTGTTTACAGCCGCAGTTGCTGGTTACAAGGAACACTAACCAGCAGATTCGAGTAATCGGGCGGGTCGGTCACCCGCTGAAACACCGCGCTGCAGCTGCCAATAGCCGTCAATCCGGCACTTCTGACTGCGCCCAGAGTGTGCGCGCCGTCACAGAATTTCACCTTATGCGTCAAGCATTTGCGCTATCGGTCTGGTGCAACGGCAAATTGTGATGGCGCTCACGCCTTAGACATAACCTGCCTGCCTATACTCGCGACATTCTGTTAAATGGCGTGGAATGAACTCGTGTTGCAAGGGCTAAAGACAGTGACAACGAACCGCGGACGGACAGCGGTTACATGGCAGGGCAATCGCGCTGCCGTTGCTCGTGCATCGCATCGGGACCAAAACAAACCTCTGCTCGAAACTTCGCTGGCTGACATCGAGTTAGACGATAACAACGCGGCATCGCTAAATGGACTGCAATTAGGCGGGCGCTCCCTGGCACGCACTCCGGTCAGTGGAGTCTTGCCTGACGGCTCTTACCAACTGTTGCTTGAAGAGCTGCCAAGTGCCCCACGCAATGAAATGCGTAATGCCATTGGCTGGCGTATCAAAGATCGCATCGAGACGTCACTCGAAGATTCGGTGATTGAGTTGCTTGAAATGCCGGCACCCGCACGCGGTGGATCGAATCCTTCAGCGTACGCCATCGTCGCAAAACGTAACGACGTACAGTCGCAGGTTGATCAGCTGAAAGCCGGCGGATTGAAGCTCGACGCGCTCGATCTTCCTGAATTGTGCATGCGTAATATTGCAGTGCGTTTGCCACAAGACAGGGAAGGCGTCGCCTTTCTGCATTTCACTGAGAAAAGTGGCTTGTTGACGGTTACTCGTCAGGGTGTTTTGTACCTGATACGTCGCATCGACATTGGTCAACTGCAGTTGGACGAGGCTGGCCAAACTCAGATTCGCATGGGCCTGATCCCGTCCATCTGCCTCGAATTGCAGCGCTCACTCGATTATTACGAAGCTACTTACGACCTGCCGTCGATATCGACCTTGGTCGTCGGACCCGGCACCGGTATGGCGCAATTGAAATCGGCAGTTAACGAACAGCTTGGCCTGAACGTAGTGAGTCTTGACCTGAACGCAATATTTGAACTCGCGGAACCACTGGATGAAGACGCGCAGCGCGAATGCCTGTTCGCAGCAGGCGCCGCCTTGCGGCCCGATGCGGCAACTGGCTGGGAATAGGGCATGAATCAACAAGTCAATTTTTACCAGACCAGCTTCCGAGAGCGCACTGCTCGCTTTCCAACACTGCTGCTGCTGCAGGTCGCTGCGAGCGTAATTGTTACCTTATTTCTGCTTTCAACCTACGGCAGTTACCAGGTCAATGGCGTGGACCGCGAACTCGAGCTGATTGCTCAGCAGGAAGTGGCCGCAGTGAAGCGCCTTGAAAGTCTGCGCACGACCATCGCTGAGGTGGTTGGCGAAACCAGCTGGGCGGAGCGCCTGCAGCGTGCCGACACTGAATTGTCGGAGAAGGAAGCCAGCTTGCGCCTGATTAGTGGAACTGAACTTGGCGATGCAAATGGATTTGCTCGCCACCTGAAATCATTGGCTCGACAGACGATGCCGGGGTTGTGGCTTACCAACATCGCCTTGTCCGCGAAAGGCGATCGAATCTGGCTGCAAGGCGAGGCCCTGCGCGCAGATCTCGTGCCAACCTATTTGCAGGATCTGGCTGACGAAGAACCGTTCGAGCATCAGCGTTTTCATCGCCTGAAGATTGACACCGACGAAGACAGCAATGCGCAGACGGTCAGTTTCGTAGTGACCAGTGACGATGCCTTGAATGACCGCGAGGTGCTGTTCCGATGAGCACCAAGAAGTCATTCCGGGAGCAAATGGACGCTGCATTCGCTCGTGCCGACGCACTGACAGTACGCGAACGTATTTTGGTATTCGTTACCGTACTCGCGTTGGTTGGCACTGCCTGGCACCTCGTCCTGATGCAGCCGTTACTGAGTCAGGCTGACAAAGCACGAGCAGATATCGCGGCAACCCGCGACCGAATTGAACTGGCCAATACGAGTTTGCAGGATCAGGTCCTGCAGCTCGCGCAGATCGATACGACGAACCAGACCCGCTTTGCGTTGATTCAGGCGCGCATCGACCAGCTTGATACAGAGTTGGCCGAGTACTCCGGCAAACTCATTGATCCGTCGGAAATGGCGTTCGTCCTGGAAAGCGTATTGAAAGGTCAAACCAGCCTGCGTCTAAAACGTATTCGCAACCTCGGCGCTGAAGCGTTGACGGCCGATAATGAAAATGACGCGGTAATTCTCTATCGACACGGCCTCGAAATTGAGGTCGAAGGCAGCTACCTCGATTGCCTCGCGTATCTCGAAGAGATTGAGGCATTGCCGTGGCGTTTCTACTGGCAGTTCCTTGAACTGGATGTTGTGGAATACCCACGTAACCGGATCCGGATCGAAGTCAGTACGTTGAGCCTGGATGAGGAGTGGATTGGTGCGTAATTCCCTGTCAATTGCAACTTGCATCCTGGTTCTTACCAACATTTCAGCGAAAGCCGAGTTAAGTGACCCGACACGACCCAGTTACGCACTGCCGGAAGCAGGCGAGCAGATCGCAACTTCAGCGTTGCGCGTTAGCGCCGTGTTTATTTCAGGTGATCGCAAAGTGGCGGTTGTGAATGGACAACGCGTGCGGGTTGGAGAAAGCATTGGTGGTGCCACGGTAAGTGGCATCGACAGAAAGAAAGTGAGTTTTGTGCGCGGAGACCGGACCTTCACCGTTTCTCTGCTCAGCGGGCAAAGCCGGCAATAAGTTACGACTGGAGTTACACCTGATGATCAGAAGTATTTCAACGGCTATCGCACTGACCTTGCTGACGGCGTCTTGCGCGACGGGCACGTTACGCGGCGAACAGACAGAGCGCAGCATTGAGGCGGTCCTCGATGAGGCCAAGGCACCTGCTCCGGCTGCGCCGGTTGCGAAACCCGATCCAAATGCTACTGCAACGCCCCGATTGCCGCAGTTTGACGACGAACGCTTCGACGTGAATTCAAGCAACACCCCGGCGGGTGAGTTCTTTATGGCATTGGTTGACGGCACCCGACATAACATCGTTGTACATCCGGATGTCACCGGCAGCATTTCATTGACCTTGAAAAACGTCAACGTCAATGAAGTGCTGGAGGTGGTCAGTGATGTCTATGGCTACGCATACCGGCAAACTGGTGCTGGCTTCATCGTGCTGCCGGCTAGTGTGCAAAGTCGCATTTTTCAGATCGATTATCTGAATCTGCAACGTAGTGGATCTTCACGTACGCGTGTGAGTTCCGGCCAGGTTACGGAATCGTCGCGCGGTGGGCGGAACAATCGCGGTGGCATGGGTGGACTGCAAGACGCGCTTGGCGGCAGCGGCTTCCCGGGCGGCGACAATCAACAGCAACATGTAAGCGGTTCGCGAATCGAAACGAACTACGAGGCCGATTTCTGGGCCGAGCTGCAGGAAACAGTGGAATCGATTGTCGGCAGCGAGAATGGCAATCGTGTTGTTGTCAATGCCCAGGCAGGAGTCGTGGTTGTCAGTGCGATGCCGGACAAGCTTCGCGATGTTGAATCCTACCTGCATACCATTCAATCGATTGCGCAGCGCCAGGTCATCCTTGAGGCGAAGATCGTAGAAGTGCAGCTGAGTGACGGTTATCAGGCCGGAATCAACTGGATTGCCGTTGCCCAGAACAGCAGTGGCGATACGTTTACGGGTGGGCAACAGGCGCCGACCTCCGATTTCCCCGCTGGATTTGATGACCTTGGTGGCAACCCGCTGGTGGTTTCGCCCGGTTCAACGGTAGGCGAGTTCGTCAAAGAAACGATGGGCGGTGCCTTCACCCTGGCGTTCGATGTCGGTGACTTCAACGCATTTATCGAACTGCTCGAATCGCAGGGCGAAACGCGCGTGCTATCGAGCCCGCGTGTATCCACATTGAACAATCAAAAGGCCGTAATCAAAGCCGGCTCCGATGAGTTCTTCGTGACCAGCGTAAGCAGCAATACCGTTACGGGTACGTCGTCGACGACATCCCGAGACGTTGAACTGACGCCGTTCTTCAGCGGTATCGCTCTTGATGTGACGCCGCAGATCAGCGCCGATGGCGAAGTCATTCTGCATATTCACCCGACAGTGAGTGAAGTAATTGATCAGCAAAAAGCACTGACGGTCTCCGGCGAAACGGACACCCTGCCGCTTGCTTTCAGCGAGATTCGTGAGTCGGACAGCATCGTCAAGGCTCGCAGTGGCCAGATCATCGTAATCGGCGGCCTGATGAGGAATTCCAGCCGCAAGCAATCGTTTTCAACGCCGTGGCTTGGAAGGCTACCGGGTGTAGGCGGTCTGTTTCGCAGCCAGCGAGATGTAGAGAGCAAGACTGAGCTCGTCATTCTCCTGAAACCCATCGTTGTGGACAGCGATGAAGTATGGACCACTGCCGCGCAAGGCTCCATGGAGCGCGTTCGGGATCTGCGTGGGCGTTGATTCGCTCAGTAAGCGCATACGGAGACTGCAATGACTGATCCAATGTCCACGATGACCGGTTCGCTGACGCGCAAGAAAATGCGCCTTGGCGAAATGCTGGTCGAGGCCGGGGTCATCAGCGAAGAAGAGCTGCAATCGGCGCTCGCATTGCAAAAGCGCACTGGCCACAAACTGGGCCGCGCCCTCATGGAAAACGGCACGATCAGTGAAGCTGAGTTGCATAGCTTCCTGTCGAAACGCCTGAACATTGATTTCATTGACATCATGTCGCTGAAGCTGGACCACGATACCGTACAGTTGTTGCCGGAGGTGCACGCGCGCCGTCACCGCGCGCTGGTGTTGCAGGTTAACCCGAATGGTCTGCTGGTTGGCATGGCGGATCCCACCGACATACTCGGTTACGACGAACTTCAGCGCATATTGAAAAAGCCGGTTCGACTTTGCCTCGTCAAGGAATCGGATCTGCTGCGCACGATTGATATCGTCTACCGGCACACCGATGAACTTGACGCACTTGCCGTTGCGGTCAAAGAAGATCTCAGCGACGACGGCATCGATATCGACGAACTGACGGCCGATGAAGACGCGGATGACGCGCCGGTTATCAAGCTGTTGCAATCGATGTTCAAAGATGCCGTTCAAGTCAAGGCATCGGACATTCATATTGAGCCCGGCGATCACGTGCTGCGAATTCGGCAACGTGTCGACGGTGTTCTGCAAGAACACTTGATTGAAGGACGGGGTGTAGCGTCGGCCGTAGTGACCCGGCTGAAGCTGATGAGCGGTCTGGATATTTCCGAGAAGCGATTGCCGCAAGATGGTCGATTCTCGATTCGAATCAATACCCAGAATGTTGATGTCCGCGTATCAACTCTGCCGGTGCAGCATGGCGAATCGGTCGTACTCCGCCTGCTCGATCAATCCGCGAATTTGCTGACGCTCAGTAAACTCGGCATGCAGCAGAACATTCTGCAGCGTTTTACCCGTCTTATCGAACGGCCTGGCGGAATGGTGTTAGTGACAGGCCCAACCGGCAGTGGTAAGACCACGACGCTGTATTCCGCCCTGAACCACATAAATCGCCCGGAAACCAAGATCATTACGATTGAGGACCCGGTCGAGTATCGTCTGGCACGTATCAACCAGGTGCAGGTCAATGCCCGAATCGGGCTGGATTTCGGTCGGGTATTGCGGACGGCGCTGCGGCAGGATCCCGACATTATGCTGGTCGGTGAGATGCGCGACAAAGAGACCGTGGATATCGGTCTGCGCGCGGCGATGACGGGCCATCTCGTATTTTCAACTCTGCATACCACGAGTGCGGCCGGCACGGTCAGTCGCTTGCTGGATATGGGCGCACCCGGTTACCTGATTGCTGCAGCATTGCACGGGATCGTTGCGCAACGGCTCGTACGCCGCGTTTGCGACAGTTGCAAAGAGCCGCTGGAGCCGAGCACGAGTCAGCAGGCATGGCTTGCGCAGCAGCTAGGTGATGAGCAGGCTGCCAAGGCCAGCTTCATTCGCGGCCGCGGCTGCAACTATTGTTATCTCACCGGTTATCGCGGTCGTGTCGGTGTCTATGAATTGCTGGAAATTGACGCGACGTTGACTGACAAGATTCGTCGAGAGGACCTGGATGGTTTCCTCGAAGCCTGTGCCGCAAAGAAAAGCTATGTACCGCTGGATCACTC
>JBBKWB010000032.1:0-53663 GCA_037968755.1 Woeseia sp. | reverse complement strand
GCCAGTAGTCTTGCGGCGTTGCTGCCAACGGTCACAAGCCGTGCAGCTGCGAGTGACACGCTTCCGAATATGACCGCTGGTTTGCAGCCAATCACCGCTGCAGAGCGCATGCAACGGGTTAGCAAAGCCCAGCGCATTATGCGTTCTGCCGGCATCGATGCGTTACTGGTAGAAGCGGGTTCGGCGCTCGTTTATTTTACTGGCATTCATTGGTGGCGTTCCGAACGCTTTACCGGTGCGATCATTCCTGCGGACGGCGAGATTGCGGTTGTAACGCCTTTTTTTGAAGAGCCGTCGATACGCGAGAGCCTTAGTTTTGGCGATGATATTCGCACCTGGCATGAGCATGAGAGCCCGTTCGCCCTGGTTGCCAGTATCCTGCAGGACCGAGGTTTGCGCCGCGGCAAGATTGCGATAGAAGAGACCGTACGGCACTTCATCGTAGACGGCGTTCAGCACGCGGCACCGAAATTCAAGACTGTTTCTGGCAATGACATTACCCGCGCTTGTCGCATGTACAAGTCACCGGCCGAGCTGGCACTCATGCAGGCTGCCAACGATGTAACGATTGCTGCATACCGGCATGTTTATGATTCCATTGAAGTCGGCATGGCACCGGCGGAGATTTCCGCGCTGATGTCCGCTGCCACACGATCGCTCGGTGGTACACCGCAATTCTCCAGCGTGCTGCTGAACGAGGCGAGTGCCTATCCGCACGGCTCCGAACAACCACAATCAGTCGTCGAGGGCGGCATCATCCTGATGGATTGTGGCTGTACTGTGCACGATTACGAATCTGACATTTCCCGCACCTGGGTAGTCGGCGAGGCCAGCAAGAAACAACGCAAGGTCTGGACTACCGTCAAACGTGGTCAGGAACTCGCTCTTGAGACCGCCCGGATTGGCACGCCTGCCGGCGTCGTCGACGACGTGGTGCGTGCTTACTATGAAAAGGAAGGTTACGGACCGGGCTACAAGACTCCGGGACTTTCGCACCGACTCGGTCACGGCATCGGCATGGACGGGCACGAGCCCGTGAATTTCGTGCATGGTGAGTCCACACCGCTCGCTGCCGGCATGTGTTTTTCAAACGAACCTGGCATTTACCTGTTTGGCGAGTTCGGCGTACGTCTCGAAGACTGCCTGTACATGACGAGCGACGGCCCGCAGCTGTTTACCTCACTGTCGCCAGCAATAGACCGGCCGTTCGGGTAACGCGGCAATGCCCTGATCAGCATTGCTGGATGGCAGGCTGGCGGGTAATGTTTGTATGCTAACGAATAATCAGAATCGGCCTCACGACAGGCAGGCAACTGCTTGCGATTGCGGCGACCAGGGATAAGCAACCAACACGGGGAATGCAGCATGATCAGGGCCTTGAAGCTAGTCAGTTTCGGTGTAGCGACATTACTTTTTGGCATGTCTCCGGTTGTTGCACGTGACGTCGATACTGAGCGACTGGTGAAGTTAGTCGAAGTCGGCAAAGAAATGTGGCAGGTCCCGGGTCTCGCAGTTGCCATAATCGAAGACGGCGAAGTCATACTGCAACGCGGTTTCGGCCAAACCAGTGCTGATGGCAGTGACATCGACATGCATACCTTGTTTGGCAATGCGTCGACAACCAAGGCGATGGTTGCAGCCGGACTCCTGATGCTGGTTGACGAGGGCAAACTTGGCCTTGATGACCTTGTCATTGATCACTTGCCTGAGTTGCACCTGCACACCGAAGCGATGACCCAGCAGGCGACAATTCGTGACCTGCTCGCCCATCGCACTGGCTTGCCGAGCACGGATTTCTGGACGTTTCGCCAACTGACGCCGCTTGCTGAGCAGATCAGGCTGTTGCGCCTGGTTGAGCCCGAATCGGCACCACGAAGCCGCCTGATCTACCAGAATACAATGTACGAGCTGATTGGAATCATCATCCAGCGCGTGTCCGGCCAACGCTGGGACGAGTTCCTGCGCGAGCGACTGTGGCAGCCGATCGGCATGCGGGAAACCTACGGTACGCGCGGGCAGATTCCTGCGGGCAAGGCGCTGGTCACGCCGCATGACGTCGTCAAGGGCAAAGTACAGGCCATTCCATATGACTTGCCCATTGATCGAGAAGACGCTGCAGGGTCCGCCTGGAGCTCGATTCACGACATGACCTTGTGGGCGCAGTTCCTGTTGCGGGGCGGCGTTACCGCTGACGGCAATCGCCTGGTGTCTGAGGACAGTATTGCCGCGATGTTCGAACCCAGTCAGTTCGCAACACCGGATGATTTTTATCCTACCTACAAGTTGACCAAGCCGAACTGGCGTACGTACGGTCTTGGCTGGTACCAGCAGGATTTTCAAGGTCGGAAAATCGATTTCCACACGGGCAGTCTCGACGGTCTGGTTGCGATCATCGGCCTGGATCGGGCAGAACAGCGGGCAGTCGTTGTCATGCAGAATATGGATGGCTCAGAACTGCGGCATGCGCTGCTCTGGGAAACCATGGACACGCGGCCGCTCGCGAATCGGCGCAACTGGATTCAGGACGTGTTTGACCTTTATGCGGAACGCGCAGAGGAACGTACAGCACGCTGGGCTGAACTCGAGAAAAAACGCATCAAGCGTAGCCGTACCAGCCTGAAGCTCGAGAGCTATCTTGGCAGCTACAGCAATGACGTCCTGGGTTCGATTTCCCTGCTGCGCCAGAATGGCAAGCTGATACTCAAGACTGGCATGTACGAGTACGACGTAGAGCACTGGCACCTTGATACTTTCCTTGTCAGCTATATATCCTGGTCCGCAGGCACTTTTGCAGAGTTCAGTATCAGCCCGGAAGGTGACGTGGCGACGCTGGAGGTGTTCGGCCAGGTTTTCGCGCGCGACTCCGCTGAGCCCTGATGCATTACTGGTTGGCGAAACGTGTGCGCGATACCCTTGAATAGACGGTGCGCCGGGCAGTATCGTGAACAGATGAAGGATACGTAACGGAGCCTTCGAAAATTCGAATTGCAGGAGTTCAACATGGCAGGCGGCTGGGCCCGGGACGGGGCGGTGCAGGATCAGATTGACGCAAACGTCGAAGACGCGGTGAAACGCGCGCGCGACAAACTGCCGCGCGGGGAATCTTTAAGTCGTTGCGAAGAATGCGATACAGCCATTCCAGAGGCGCGCCGCAAGGCGGTGCCCGGAGTACGGCTGTGTATCAACTGCCAGGCGGAACTCGACCTGCAGCAGAAATCTGCAGGCGGCTATAACCGACGCGGCAGCAAGGACAGCCAGCTTCGCTAACGTTCGCATTCCAGCGAACAAGAACAATGCATCGTCCGGGGGGACTCATGACCACACGCAGGGAATTCATCGGTGCTGGCGTCGCAATGCTGGGTGCAAGCAGCCTGGCGGCGGAATCCATGCTGGCACCTGCCAGGCGCAAACTCGACATCCTGTTTTTAGGCGGAACCGGCTTTATTGGCCCGCACCAGATTAACTACGCCCTGGATCGCGGTCACACTGTGTCGATGTTTAATCGTGGCAGCAATGCTGGTTTGTACGGCGACCGTGTTGAAGAGTTGATCGGCAATCGCGACAGCCAGATTGATGACGGCCTTAAAGCTTTGCAGGGTAAGCGTCGCTGGGATGTCGTTGTGGACAATTCCGGCTATGTACCCAGGCATGTTCACGATTCTGTGGAGCTGTTGAAGAACCGGACTGACCGCTATATTTATGTTTCTACTCGCGGCGTCTACGATTTTTCAGCTACAGACTGGGTTGATGCGTCAGGACCGATGCTGCCGGCGCCGAATCCTGCGACAGAACAGGTCAATGGCGACACCTACGGACCATTGAAAGCCGAATGCGATCGCATCGTGCAGCAAACAATTGGCAAGCGTGCGGCCATTGTCCGTCCGCCCTATATTGTAGGTCCCGGCGACACGACCGATCGCTTCACCTATTGGGTTGAGCGCGCCTGGCGCGGCGGCGACATCCTGTGTCCAGCCGGACCCGGCGTAGAAGTGCAGTGGATCGATGCACGCGATCTGTGTCGCTGGATCGTCACGCTCGCGGAAAACTCGACAACCGGAATTTTCAACGCCGCGGGACCGGCCTCGGTCATGAATAACGAACAACTGATGCACGGCCTGCGCGCATTCTCAAGCGCAGCTGTGCGACTGCATTGGCCAACGCAATCAATACTGGACGACGCAGGATTCAACCCCCTCATGTTTGGCTCGCGGCCAAAATCAGTGCACGTAGACCCGACCACCGCGATCGCTGCGGGCCTGCAGTACACATCGCTTGCCGATACTGTTCGCGATACTCACGAATGGTGGCAAACGGAAAGTGCCGAACGACGAGCGAAACCCCGCAGCTGGCCTGACGCAACGCTTGAAGCGAGCATTATCGCCAGCTTGTAGATCTGCGGCCCGGGTTCAGGTATGACCGCGCAACAAACGTACCCGGACTGACTTGCCCTTCAGTTTGCCTTCGCGCAATTTGCTGAGTGCGCTGTGCGCCACCGCTTTGTCCACGGCGACGAACGAGCGCATGTCGAACACCGAGATCTTGCCAACCTGGTCGCCTTTGATACCGTCTTTGCCTGTCAGCGCACCGAGTATGTCGCCGGGGCGAATTTTCTGTTTCTTGCCTGCATCGATCTGCAAGGATTCCATCTTAGGTTGCGTGGGCTTGCTGCCTGCTGCCGCTGGTGCCGGCAGCTCGCTGGCAACTATGCGTTCGCCCAAATATTCCTGTAGCTGGCCGACACGGTGCGCTTCCGCCGCGTTAAACAAGGTTATTGCCAACCCGCTGCCGCCGGCACGACCCGTGCGACCGATACGATGCAGATGCACCTCAATGTCGTAGGCAATCCGATGATTGATCACGGCATCAAGTGAATCGATGTCCAGCCCGCGAGCAGCAACATCCGTTGCCACCAGTATGGAGACACTGCGGTTAGCGAATCGCACCAGGGTTGTATCCCGATCACGTTGCTCCAGGTCGCCGTGCAGAGCTATCGCACTAAAACCACCTGCACGCAGCTGTGACGCTACGTCCTGCGTTTCTTTTTTTGTAGCACAGAACACGAGGGTCGATTCGAGATCATTCGTCAGCAAGATACGCTGCAGAGCCAGCAGTCGCTGTTCATCATCGCCAACTTCGAAATACAGCTGGCGAATGCTGCCGGCGTCGTGCGACGTCTCCGCCTTGATGTGCACGGGCTTGGTCATTACCCGTTTTGCAATAGTCGCAATCTCCTCCGGGTACGTAGCACTGAACAACAGCGTCTGACGGGGCACCGGCGTCTCTGCAATGATGGCATCAAGCGATTCCTGAAAGCCCATGTCCAGCATGCGGTCTGCTTCGTCGAGCACCAAAATGTTTACTGTTGCAAGGTCGAGCGTATTCTTGCGCAAGTGATCTTCGATACGTCCCGGAGTGCCTACTACGATGTGGACGCCGTGCTCGATGGATGCCGCCTGGATGCGAAACGGCTTGCCACCGCACACCGTCAGAATCTTTATGTTGGGAATGCCGCGCGCAAGCCGGCGAATCTCCTCTGCGACCTGCCCTGCTAGTTCGCGCGTCGGGCACAGCACCAGTGACTGCACGCGAAATAGCTGACTGTCCAGGCGATTCAGCAAACCGAGGCCAAACGCAGCCGTTTTTCCCGAACCGGTTTTCGCCTGGCCGATGACGTCCTTGCCCGCGAGTATGTCCGGCAAAGCAGCAGACTGAATGCCGGTCATGCTGGAGTAACCGAGTCCGGGCAAATTGTCGAGTAGCTCCGTCGAGAGCGGTAAGGAGGAGAACAATTCGGTGGTCAAGAGACAGTTCCGGGCGAAGCGGCGCCCGAGTATAGGGTGAATTGCCACTGACTAGCACCTGCAGGACTTAGCGCTGTACTGCGACCAATCAGGCAGATCTTGGTTAAGTTAATGTTTTAACTTGTATTTTTTGGGCTTTTTGTGCGATACCGCTGGCAACATGCGCCGTCACAGCGACCTCTGTCACAGTGCATGCAGGATGCAATTGCTACAGTCCATCCGGTGCACTCCCGGCAACCACGGCGCTCGTCACGATGAAAGGCAAGATCGGTTTATCTCTTTTTGGCCTGCCGTTTTTCGCGGTCGGCGTCTGGATGTCGTGGAGCATCGGCAGCACTTTTCTTGATGCACAGCAGATGCGCGACTGGCAGGCTACACCCGCACAACTGCAATCAGCCGGTTACAATACGAGTCGCGGCGATGACTCTGACACCTACGAAGCCTATGCCAGTTATACCTACACGTTCGCTGGCCAAACTTATAGTGCAAAACGAGTCGGTATAAACGGCGGCACCGACAATATCGGTGACTACCAGGTCGACATGGGCAATCGCCTGAGCCGCGTACTTGCTGCACGCGAACCGATTACCGTATTCGTAAATCCAGAGCATCCCGCGGAAGCCATCATCGATCGCGAGCTGCGCTGGTCACTGCTCGGCTTCAAGGCGATATTCTTATTTGTGTTCGGCGGCGTCGGCCTTGCCCTCCTGATCTATGCGTGGCGTCTGCAGCCACCCAAACCAGTTGATGCACACACGGCAAGTGAGACGCCGTGGTTGCAGAATCCGAAATGGACTACACCGTCAATACGCTCCGGCTCCCGTGCGTCTATGTGGGGAGCAATTGGCTTTGCCGTCTTCTGGAACCTGGTATCCGCGCCGCTACCATTCCTCGTCTATGAAGAAGTTCTGCAAAAAGATAACAAGCCCGCTCTGCTCGGCCTGTTATTCCCGGCTATCGGCATCATGCTGCTGGTCTGGGCTTTACGACGAACGTTTGAGTGGCGACGATTCGGCCCGACGCTACTGACTATGGATCCCTTCCCGGGCTCCATCGGCGGGCATGTAGGCGGCACAATCGACCTGAACCTGCCGTTCGATCCGGCACAGGAATTTGAAGTGTCGCTAACCTGCCTGCACAGCTATCTCAGCAGTGGCAAGAATCGCAGTCGCAGGGAGTCTGCTGAATGGCAGGACAGCACACTCGCGCATGCCGAACCGTTCGGAAACGGCACCCGGCTTTCGCTCCGTTTCGCGGTGCCAGCCGGTCTGAGGGAATCCGCTGCGGCACGAGATGATGACAGCTACTACCTGTGGCGCGTGAGTCTGAGTGCCAACTTGCCCGGCACCGATCTCGACCGCGATTACGATGTTCCGGTCTATTCGACCGGACAACTGTCGCACTCTCTGCCTGAGATGGCCCTACAGAATGCCGAAACACGTCAGGCCGGGTTCGCCGAACAGCGCATTCGCGAGCTGTTTCAGTTCGAGCAGTCGGCAACTGGCAAGCGCATGCATTTCCCGATGGGGCAACAGTTTGGCGCAATACTGAACGGTGTATTGATCGGCGGAATATTCGCGGTTGCCGGGTGGTTTTTGATGTTTCGTGGCGACGCACCGGTTTTCGGCTTCGTCTTCGGCGGCGTGGGTGGCATCATCGCGTTAGCCAGCACCTACATGTTGTTCAAATCGCTGGATGTCTACCAGGAGTCGACAGCAATCGTCAGCGTCCGCCGGTTTCTGGGTATTCCGTTGCGGCGTCGGCGTATGGAGCGGCACCGCTTCGCGCACTTTCGCAGGCAGCAGAGCCTGAAAACCCAGTCCGGTGGCAAGCACGTTATCCACTATTCCTTGTACGCGGTCGATCAAGTCGGCAATGAATTGTTACTCGGCGAAGGCTTCAGTGGCGAGAGTGACACCAATGCGGCCGAGCAATTCATCGCGAGAGAATTCAATCTGCAGATCGCGCCAGGACAACGAGTGCGCAGCGATAGCGCCGATTCACCTGGTAATTCCAGTCGCAATTTTCTGGCAGGCGACTCGTAGCGGAATACCCGCAGCACCAAGTTGCGTGCCGCAACACCATGCAAATGGATGCTCGGCACCTGGTCACCCCATTCAAGGTAGTATCGAGCACAGTGAGCGTGCGGCGTAAACTACGCAGCGCAAAAAGCTACGACCAGGATGAGGGCGAGATGACAGGCAGATCAATGAGATCGATACGAAACGTACAGACGGCATTGCTGCTGCTGTTCCTGGCTGCATGCGGAAACGACAGTCCACCTGCGACAGCAGTCGTCTCGACCTCCGCAACGCTGTTTAAGAATGCAACAATCATCGACGGCAGTGGCCGCGCCGCCTACCAGTCCGACTTGCGTGTCAGGGACGGCCGTATTGCTGCGCTCGGTGAGCTGGCCGTCGAACCACAGGATGACGTCATAGACTCCAGTGGACTCACCCTCGCGCCTGGTTTTATCGACACTCATAGCCACGCTGATGATGAAATTTTTGAAAATCCTGATGCGCTTGCCGCGGTAAGCCAGGGAATCACTACCGTTGTTGTAGGCCAGGATGGCGGCTCGCCGTTTCCACTTGCCGAGTTTGCAAAGCGAATCGATGACCTGGGTGCGGCCATCAACGTTGCAAGTTACATCGGCCATAACACCATTCGAGAGGAAGTAATGGGTCAGGACTTCAAGCGCGTTGCGACCGCGGAAGAAGTTACGGCAATGCGTGAGCTATTGCTGAGTGAATACTCCGCCGGCGCGATTGGCCTCGCGACCGGCCTCGAATACGACCCCGGGATTTACTCTGACACCAGCGAAGTCCTGGCGCTCGCAAGCGCCGTTGCGGATCGTGGCGGCCGTTACATCAGTCACCTGCGCAGTGAAGACCGCTGGCTTACCGAAGCAGTCGACGAGATCATTGAAATTGGTCGTGTTACAGGGATGCCGGTGCAAATTTCGCACTTCAAGCTTGCAATGAAGAGTCTGTGGAACAGCGCTCCTGCAGTGATAGCGAAGCTGAATGCCGCACGCAGCGAAGGTATCGACATTACAGCCGACATCTATCCTTACGAGTTTTGGCAGTCAAATATGATGGTGTTACTGCCCGGCCGCGATCCGACAGACCGCGATGAGGTCACCTTCGCGCTGCAAGAACTTGCACCGCCTGACGGTATCTGGATGACCCGCTACGAACCACAGCCTGAGTATGTTGGCAAAACACTCACGGAAATTGCAGCAATCCGCGAAACCGATCCTATCTCCACGTTTATGCAACTGGCACAGGAGTCTGTACGGATGTCGGCCGGGACCGCACGTAGCGCGGACTCAATCATTGGCACCAGCATGATCGACAGCGACATCGGTACTCTTCTGTCATGGGAGCACACCAATGTCTGTACCGATGGCGGTCTGGTTGACCTGCATCCCCGCGCAATGGGTTCGTTTCCGCGCATCATCGCGCGCTACGTCCGCGAGCAGCATCTGCTTAGTCTTGAGACGGCGGTACGCAAAATGAGCGGTCTGGCTGCAGACCACATGGGCATGACCGATCGCGGCTACCTTCGCCCGGGACTTGCGGCGGACCTCGTATTGTTCAATGCAGACACGATCACCGATCGCGCCTCACCCGATGCACCAGACGCTGTCTCCGAGGGCGTGACAGGAGTATGGGTTGCGGGAGAGCGAGTGTTCGCCGATGGCCACGCTTTGAGTACGCGTCCCGGCCGCTTCCTGCGCCACCAACCCTGAACAAGCAAACCCGCGAACCCGCGAACCCGCGAACCCGCGAACAACTTTAACGCGCAATGTTTGCCCTGCAAGCGGGCACAAAAAAAGGCCGCCCGGTTACCCGGACGGCCTTTGTTTTTTCCAGCTTACTTAGTCGAAGCGCTTGCCGAAGCGTACACCGACTGACAACGGCCGGTTCGTAACGGTGCGAGTATCCAGTGCACCGCCGTAACTCGGGTCGATGAAGTCGATCGTAGCGCGCTCATCCGTCGCGTTGTTGATGAACAGATCGAAATTCCAGTCGTCGCGTTGAATGCCGGCTGACAGATTCACGATCGTATAGTCAGGCTGCTTCGTCCGCAGTGCGGTTTCGAGGTCATTCCAGGTCTCACCCGTATACGAGATAGCCGCCTGCAAATAGCCCGGGAAACCCGCTATGTCGATATCGTAACGGCCGATGGCGGTAAACTGCACCTTCGGTACGTACGGCATTTCCTGGCCTTTCGGCGCACGCGCCGGAGCACCGCTGTCGCGTTCGTCACTGGTCTGCCAATACGGCTCTTGCAGCTCCGCATTGTTATATGAGCCGGCCAATGACAGGTTAAAGTCATCGGTGACCAGCCAGTTCATGTCGAACTCCAGTCCGTAGGTCCGTGCCTCGCCAACGTTGCCGATAATGGTCAGGTTGGAGATGGCAAAGTCCAGGAATGCGTACTGGAAGTCTTCCCAGTCCAGCATGTAGACCGCGCCGTTCAAGCGCATGCGTCCGTCAAGCAAGGTGGATTTCCAGCCGATCTCATGGTTGTTGACCCAGTCCGGCCGGTACTTCGGAATGCCCGGCACT
The DNA here is from genome assembly GCA_037968755.1 of Woeseia sp. Taxonomy (GTDB): domain Bacteria; phylum Pseudomonadota; class Gammaproteobacteria; order Steroidobacterales; family Woeseiaceae; genus Woeseia. The sequence continues at coordinate 43,285 of JBBKWB010000032.1, read as the reverse complement.
CGTGCCCGGTTCACACCACCGGAGCGAAAGCCCTCGGAGTAGGTTGCATAGAACATTACGTCTTCGTTAGCCCGGAAGTTGAGCGTACCTTTGTAACTTTCGCCGTCGCCGCCCGTGAAATCATCCAGTATTCGTGTATCGAAACACGGGTACTGGACTGAGCCGGTGGCGCGGTTTTCAGTGAACAAGCCATGCTCGTCGAAATCGCCGGTGCAATGACCGATGAATCCATTGAAGCCGTAAAGTTTGTTCTCGAACGTAAAGTGGCGAATACCTACCGTCGCGCTGAATCTGTCGTTGAAATCGTAGGAGAACTCGCCAAACACAGCATCATCCCGATCAGTACGAATCTGCTTGGTCTGCCACACGGTAGTGCCGTTCTCGATTACTGATCCAGCCGGATTCATGTCCGGCACTATCCACTGCAAATCGAAATCATGCACCTGCTTCTGTGTGAAGGCACCAACGATCCAGCGGAATGCGCTTTCACCGCTCGACTGGAAACGAATCTCGTGGCTTACCCGCGAGAAGCGCTCATCGCTGTTGACGTACTGCGAAGGATCGGCACAGCCGCCGAGTGCATCGTAGTGATAACAGGCGTAGCCGTAATAAGCGTACAGATCTTCAAGATATTCGGCGTAGCCGGAATAGTCGTAGATACTGTCAACATTACGATCCAGATGGGATGCCGCGTAAACGAAGCTGACGGATTCCGAGAGTTCGCCTTCGACAGTCAACATGGTTTGCAGCCAGTCTTCATCTGCACCGTCTGCGAAGAACCGAACCGTTTGCAAATCACCGAAGTCCTCCGGATCGTGCTGCCAGACGCCGTTGGATTCCTGCTGCTGGTACATCAGGCCAGGAGTTACGGTCCAGCTGTCATTAAGGTCGATTTTGAGTAACGCACGCGCACCCGTCGTCTCGACATCATTAATGTTGTCTTTGACCAGTGCCGCGTTATCACGAACGATGCCGCTCGCAGCATAGGTAATGGAACCGGGGATATTGTCTATGTAGCCGCCCTGGGTTTCATGCCAGCCGACAAAGCGTGCGGCCATACGATCATTGATAGGCACGTTCACCATGCCTTCGAGCGTGTAGCCAAGATCACCGTCTTTAACCGTATCCAGACCAAGGTCGTAACTGGCCTGGAATTCTTCCAATACAGGTTTGTTGGTGATGATGCGCAAGGTGCCCGCCTGGCTGCCCTGGCCGAACAATGTGCCCTGCGGGCCAGCCAGCGTTTCAATGCGTGCGATATCGTAAATGTGCACATCGAGGATATTACTGATCGTCGTTACCGGCTGCTCATCGAGATACACACCTACGCTAGGCATCGATCCGGAATGCACACCGTCGCCGCCGCTTGAAATGCCGCGCATGTACAGGATGCCGCTACCGGGGCCATTCGACGTGTAGGACACGGTAGGCAGGAATTCAATGTAATCGTCAAAGCCGTTGACGTTCAGTTGTTCCAGTTGGGTATTGCCCAGCACCTGGACGGAAACCGGAACGTCTTGCAAATTTTCAGTTCGCTTCTGCGCGGTAACCACGATCTCTTCGAGCGCTTTACCCTGCGAGTCCTGCGCGACGGCCGGCGACATTGCCGCAGTAACCAGCGCGGTGCCTGTCAGAGCCGCCGAAATGGCGCGCGCCAATGGCGTTCGTTGAAAGTCCTGCATTGTTCTATCCCCCATGTAGTATTGGCCCGTAACATCCAACACAGCGTTCGGCATGTCTCGGCTGCGGGTACCAGTGCGGCGTTGTGAATTCGCAACCAGCGGTCTCATAATAGCAGCGATCACTGGCAGGAAATATATCGTCGCGTAATAATTGACGGCTATTTCAGCTATTACCAGTGGCTATGACCGCGGACTCGCAATTTTGTTGCAGAAATGTAACGAATACGACTTATCAGCGCTGTCACAATGTGAAATTTCCAACGGACCCTGCCATGCCAAGCGCGAATCAATCTGCTGCCGAACCGTTACAGGACGAACTAAAGCAAGCCGTCGACGCGTTACAGGCTGACCCTGCCACTGCGCGCAGCCTCGCCGAACAACTGATTGCCAGGCACCCGGGCTCCGACGCAGCCGCCAAGATCCTGGCAGTGGCCTGGCGCTTGCTCGGCGAACCGGAAAAGGCCCTCGGCATACTGGAACCCATGTTGTCGCGGCTGCAAGAGTCCGCTGACCTGTTGCACGAGTACGGATTGATCCTGGGCGCGGCAGGCCGCGGCGATGCAGCGATTGCCGCCCTCAAGAAAGCCGTTTCTATCGATTCCAGTCACGCCGGCGCCTGGCGTTCGCTTGGCGATCAACTCAGTGCTGCCGGCGATACGACCGCCGCCGAGGAGGCTTTCGAGAAACACCTGGCATTGTCAACGCGGCACCCGGAATTAAACGACGCTGCGAAGTTTCTCCGCAATGGCAATCTCGCCAAAGCAGAGCAACTGACTCGCGATGTATTGAAGAAAGACCCGGTTGATGTGGTCGCTATTCGTATGCTTGCCTCAATCGGCATCAAAGTCGGCCAGATCGAAGATGCGAGCAACCTGCTGGAGCGCTGCCTGCAACTTGCTCCGGGGTTTCACCTCGCGCGCCATGGCTACGCGGTTGTGTTATTCAGGCGCAATGAGCTCGATCTCGCGCTTGAGCAGATCGACAAACTATTGCTGGCCGAACCGAATAACCCGAATTACCTGATCCTGAAAGGCACGATCCTGGTTCGCAAAGGCGATCACCAGCCTGCGCTGAAATTGTACGAGCGCATTCTTAAAGACTATCCACAACAATCTGCGGCGCACATGAATTACGGCCACACATTGAAGTCGGTAGGCCGACTCGAAGAAGGTGTCGACGCCTATCGTCGCAGTATTGAGCTTAGCCCCAGCGCTGGTGAGGCCTATTGGAGCCTTGCGAACCTGAAGACAATTCGCTTTACGGACGACGATATTCGCAACATGCGTGCGCAAATCGTCGACGACGGCGATCCCGAAGAACAGTCGCATCTCGCGTTTTCTCTCGGCAAAGCCTATGAGGATCGAAAAGAGTATACCGAAGCGTTTCATTTCTATGACCGCGGCAACTCGATACGCCGCAAACATCACGCCTATAGCGCGAAGATCAATGTCGTGAATACCGCGCGCCAGATCAAGACGCTGTCCGCCGAATATTTCGCAGAACGTGACGGCTGGGGATCGTCGGCGAAAGACCCGATCTTTGTGGTTGGCCTGCCGCGGGCAGGTTCGACACTGCTTGAGCAAATCCTGGCAAGCCACAGCCAGGTTGAAGGCACTGCGGAACTGCCTGACATTATCGCGATCTCGCGCAAGCTGGGCGAGAAATCCCGCAAGAATCCTGCGTCCTACTACCCTGAGATCCTCACCCGACTGACGCAGGAACAGGCACGCGAGCTGGGCGATGGCTATATTGAAAGCACCTTAATGCAGCGCCACGGCACGCCTTATTTCATCGACAAGATGCCCAACAACTTCCAGCATATTGGGTTGATTCACTTGTTGTTGCCTAACGCGAAGATCATTGACGCCCGTCGCCACCCGATGGCGGGCTGCTTCTCCTGTTACAAACAGCTGTTTGCCCGGGGCCAGACGTTCACTTACGACCTGACCGACCTCGGTCGCTACTATCGCAATTACGTCAGCCTGATGGACCACTGGGACAGCGTGCTGCCTGGGCGTGTGCATCGGGTTCAATACGAAGACATGGTGGCCGACAACGAGACCGAGATACGCAAGTTACTCGACTATTGCGGCCTCGAATTCGAAGAACAGTGCCTGCGTTTTTACGAAACCAAACGCGCAGTTCGCACGCCAAGCTCCGAGCAGGTGCGCAAGCCGATCTACAAAGACGGCCTGGAGCAATGGCGCAATTTTGAGAAACACCTTGAGCCACTCAAAGTGGCACTGGGCCCTGTACTCGAACGCTACCCAATTGACTGATTGCGTAGCGACGGCCTGAACATTACGAACTTCAGGTTTGTTGCTAGCAATTTTCAGTTCAACCCAGCTGTTGCCCCTGCCTGCTTAACCAGGCGCAGCGCCAGCATCTCAGACAAGATGTTTGCGAAAGAATGCAATCGTCCTGTCCCAGGCCAGCTTCGCGGCTTCCTCGTTGTAACGTGGCGTCGAGTTGTTGTGGAAGCCATGCCGGGTTCCAGGATACTCGTGCATTTCGAATTCAACACCGTTCGCTGTCAACGCAGCCGCGTATTCCGGACGCATGGCATTGACTCGTTCATCATCCTCGGCATAGTGAATTTGCAGCGGTGCGCTGATTTTCGGCACATCAGCAGTAGCCGCCGCGCCCCCGTAGTAAGGTGCGCCGGCATCAAGGTCGTCGCCAAGAATGACGGCCAGGGCATTGGTCGTACTGCCGCCCCAGCAGAAACCGGTAGCACCGAGCTTGCCCGTCGACAGTTTGTGCACTTTCAGGTAACGCGCACTGTTCACCATATCCTGACGCTTTTTGTCGTCGTCAAGACTGGCCTGCATCGTGCGGCCATCATCATCATTGCCTGGATAGCCACCGATAGGTGACAGAACATCCGGTGCCAGCGCCAGGAATCCGTCCACCGCCGCACGGCGTGCAACGTCTTCAACATACGGGTTCAGGCCGCGATTCTCATGTATTACCAATACGACCGGGAACGGTCCGTCGCCTGCAGGCTGCACTAGATAGCCGCGCATCTCGCCGGAGGAACCACCGGGTGACGCGTAGCTGACGTAACGCGCTTTGATTCTTTCGTCGGTAAATGAAATCGTCGCGGCTTCTGCGTAGTTCGGCAGCAGGCTTTCTGCAATTGCCAGCGCTGAAATGCCGCCCACCGTCAGTGCGGCGGAGCGCTCGAAGAACTGCCGGCGCGTCAGAAACCCGTGACAATACTTGTCATACAACTCATAAACTGCGGACTCATTTTTGCTGTCGCTCATCTTGTTATCTCCGATCTTGTGACCTGATTCTCAAGGTTCCAGTCGCTCAACCAATTCCACTCGCCTGTTCTTCGTTTTGCCAGCATCACTACCGTTATTGAATGTGGGCACAAGCGGACCGACGCCATGCGGCTCAAGCCTGCCCAAGGCAACACCATGCTCTTTCTGCAGCGCATCGACAACGGCCGCCGCCGCATTGCCGGTTATGGTTTCTCATGACTATCGACCACGCTGCCTGAACTCATTCTGGACTGAGGGTTACAACCACACGCTGATTCTGCGCCGCGATGCTGTTCCATTCGCCAGCTGAGACGCCGACGGTTGTGTCCGGATAGGCAAGCCGCGGCTGCCGGTCGCCGGCAGATGAGATGATAAACCCGATGACACCACCGCTGCGCTCTTCGGCCATCACGACAAAATTTGCGAAGCCGACTGACTGCCGATATCCCACACTTAATGACTCAACCGGATCAAAGCCTATTTGATCGCAATCTGCCGCAGGCGATTCTTCGGGCGCGAGTACGAGTAAACCGCGACCATCATCGACCATGCAAAAATCGCCAGCGTGCACTTCAACAGCGATTGTCCCGGTGTAACCAATGGCGACCAGCCGGGAGAACAATTGCTCGAATATTTGCAGGCGATACTCGCCCAACGGAATCTGATCCCACGCGTAAGCAGATGACTGGTTTACGCCCCACTCCAGGGCATCAATCATTGCAACACGATTGTTATCGAGCGCGCGTTGAAAGCCGGCAATACTTTGTTGCTGATTATTTTCTATCGGCTGGCTAACGAGGTGATCCGCCAACTGTGCGTTCTGCTGGCGCAGATCCGCAAGCTCGCGCTGCTGCAAGAACAGCACCAGAACGAAAACCAGCACAGCGATCAGCAGTACGGCCAGCCAGCGCGAAGTGCCTTGCTCTTCTTCCAGGCCAGCGGCCGCGAGTGTAGCCGGCTCATCCTGGTGCGGCGGCATCTCGCTGATAAATCTCGCCGCAAGATCACTGTACGTATCACGCAGCTCTCGCTGCAAGATTACCCGTTGCTGGTCAAACAGATCTTGCAGCAATAAGCGCAGGTTTTTGTCAGGCAATGATTCATCGCCTGGCTGTTCTGTAGTTGTCTCCGCAGCAGGTTGCTGCACTGCGGATTCCGGCGGCTCTTCCGCCAGGTGCAAGGATGCCAGCACCTTGGAAACTTCCACTGGTTTAACCGTCTTCGGCAGAACGCCAACGGCACCCAGCGCACGCGCCTGGCCGACGTACACTTCGCCTTCTTGCGAGGTGTACATCATGATCGGAATCATGGCTGTATCGGGATTCTTCTTGATTGCACTGACGGCCTCAAAGCCGTCCATACCGGGCATCAGATGATCCATGAAGATGACATCGGGACGATGGCTGACGAGATAGTCGAGCGCCTCTTCAGCGGACTCTGTTGTGTCCACAGTGAGGTCATAGGTTTCGAGCATGCGCTTCAAGACGACGCGTGCCGACTTCGAGTCATCAACGATCAGGGCCGTCTTACTCAACGCTCGAACCTCCTCGCGCCATTACTGCGGTTTACAGACTGGCACGGGGAGCAATTATGGCATGACCCGCAGCGGCGAATCTTCGCTTTTGCTAAATTCTCGCGGCTCAGGTGGCCGCACTCTGCGCTTAGGGGCGCAAAATTAACACGAGAGCCGAGCCGAGTCGGCTCCGGTGTTAACGGCATTCACTATCAGAGAAATGTATAGGTAAAACCGAGTGACCAGAGTTCGACCTTGTCCGTATCCGATATATTGAAGTTCTCATACTCGAGCCGCAGCGCGATGCTGGCGAGTTGCGCCTGCACGCCCGCGCCCCAGGTGATGTCGGCACCGGAGTCGCTGTTGCGCAAATCCAAGCCGCCGATTCCGCCCTGCAGCACCGAGTCAGCATCCCAGTAAACGGCGCCAATCTTGCCAAACAATTCGACAACCGGGCCGCCAACGAACACAACCGCCGAAGCGTCGATTGCCTTTGTCTCGAACTCCGAGCGAAAACCGTCTATAGCGCGATCGTCGAAGATGATGTTACCGAAATCCACGTAGTTGACTTCGATCGCCAGCGAGTCGAAAGGCCGGATTCCGCCGATAAACTTATAAGCGGTATCGTCGTCTTGATATCGGAAACCGAAAAAGTCGCTGTCGGTATCAATAGTGCTGCGACTTAATGCCGCACCAAGATAGACACCGTTGTCGCCCGCCTCAGCATTCAGGCTGATAGCGAGCAGTGCCATCGTGGCAATTGTGAGTTTGCGCATGGTAACTCCTGGTTCAAAATGTAAACGAATAAGGGCTCGACTTCGCCTACACCAACTGATAATTGATCTGGAAGAATGCCCGCCGCAACAGGTACGACAGCAACATTCGTGAAAGTTCTGCATTTTATAACTAAGCCGACTGTCTTGATCTGGCGACAGGATGATGTCGCATGCGGCCTGAACTAATGCTGAACCGGCACCACGGAATCGCGAGATTGGTTTGCTGAGCGACCTTGTAGAATCGGTGCGCTAAACAGGGGCTGCTTGATCCAGACTACAGCCCGAATGATTTCATTGCGGCGCGCGCAACCGGTTCGCCCCATTCCTGCACAAAATGACCCGCATCAGCGACCTCCAGCGGCGGCGGGCAGCCTTTGATCATAGCGTGCATTTGCTGCATGACGGGCGGACCCAGTACCGGATCCTGCATGCCGATCGCCATAAAACTGTCGCCGCGCCAATCCGCCGCCCAGAACTTGCGTGCCTGCAGTGACGTAGCAACGCCTTCCGCGGCGGCTGGCGTCAATTCGGACGCGCCGTATTCCTTCAGCATCACGAGCTCCGGAAAGCGCCTGACACCCGCCTTGTAGGACTGATCCGGAAACGGTGCGTTGTAAGCCTCAACTTCGTCTCTACTCAATACAGGTGTCGAGCGCTCCATTAGCTTGCCGACATCGAGATCGGGCTGCGACCGATTGAATGCACGCCATTCCGAAAAGCCTTTGCCTGCATCTTCGCCCGCTGGCAATCCCGTATTCATGATGAGCAGACGCGAGTATCGATCCGCTGCTGCCATCGGCAAGGTCAGCCCAAGCAAGCCACCCCAGTCCTGCACGACCAGGCAGACATTGCTGAGATCCAGCTTCTCGACAAATGCCAGCAAGGCGTTGCGATGAAAATGATAGGTGTAAACCTCGTCGTCCACCGGCTTGTCTGAGCGACCGAAGCCGAACATATCCACGGCGACCACGCGGTGCTTATTATCGCCAGCCAATACGGGAATCATTTTGCGAAACAGATAGGCCCAGCTCGGTTCACCGTGAATGCACAGGAACGTTACGTCTGCATCTCGCGGGCCCTCATCTACGTAGTGCATGCGCAGCCCGGAATAGCCGTCGAGGTCATCAACATAGTGTGGCGCATACGGCCAACCGGAGAGCCCGGTGAATCGATCGTCCGGTGTGCGTAGTGACTCAATACTCATCTCGATTCCTTATGTGTGCATGCGCCTGTCAGGAGCAGAGTACCAGTATTTCCACGGCACCTTCGGCACTCGTCCAATCGCTTCGGACGCGATCTCAATTGTGCGGCAGGAAGCGGATAGCGCTCGAAAGCCCAACGTCGTCAAATGACACTCCAGCATTGTCGAGCACCCAATCATGCACAAAGCAGTATACGTTTTCAGTTCGCAAGCTAACGCCGATTCCGGTGTTTCCCACCCGGCAGGATTCGGCCTCGCTGACAACAAAACCCTATCGGCTGCTATGCTGCCACCAACAACCGGAATGAAGCCCATGTCACTGCCAACCGAACAGAAAATGCGCAATGCGATCACCGCGCGCAACCAGGAGTACGATGGCCGCTTCTATTATGGCGTCATCACGACGGGCGTATTCTGCCGACCCTCCTGCGCGGCGCGACCGGCGCGGCCAGAAAATTTGCGATTCTTTGTGAACACACAGGCTGCGTTGGTTGGCGGTTTTCGCCCCTGCAAGCGTTGCAAGCCGCTGGAACTGACGGCAGGTTTAAGTCGACTTATCGAAACCGCGCGTTTCATCGAAGCACATGCGGACGAGGCCATTACCCTGCGGTCACTGGCCAAAGGTGCCGGCCTCTCAGAATCGCGGCTACAGCGGAATTTTAAGGCCGCGTTCGGGATATCCCCCAAGGCCTACCAGGACGCTGTGAGAATGCGCGGGTTCAAGAACGCCTTGAAACGCGGCAAGCCAGTGACCCAGGCTATTCACGACGCCGGCTTCGGTTCGACCAGTCGGGTTTACGGCCGTGCAGCGACCAATATCGGCATGACGCCGCAGGCCTATCGCAAAGGTGGCGCCGGCGAGAATATTTCGTTTGCTTATCGGCGGAGTGCGCTCGGCCCGTTGCTGATGGCTGCAACCGACAAAGGTGTGTGCTTTGTGCAATTTGGCAGCAGTAAGGCTGAGCTGCTTACTCAACTCGGCGCCGAGTTTCCGGAAGCAACTTTGACGCCTTCGGCAGCGGAACGTGCGCCCGAGCTCGATGCCTGGCTGGCACAGCTGGACGCCCACATTGGTGAGGGAGAACCACGGCCGGATCTCCCGCTGGATCTGCGTGGCACGGCATTCCAGATGCAGGTGTGGCGCTTCCTGTTGAGCGTTCGCGAGGGCGACGTTGTCAGCTATGGCGAACTGGCCAAGGGTATCGACAAACCGAAGGCGGTACGCGCCGCCGCTTCGGCTTGTGGAGCGAATCGCATCGGCGTGTTAATCCCCTGCCACCGGGTTTTACGCGGAGACGGCAGCATTGGCGGCTACCGCTGGGGTGTTGAGCGCAAGCGAGCCCTGCTGGACAGCGAGCGAACACGAAACGCGCAGTCGTCATGAGTATCGGCAACAGGATTGCCGGCCTCGACTGGCCGGCAATTGAAGCCATGCTCGACGGCGAAGGCGTCGCGACTGTCCGTGATTTGTTGACGCCTGCACAGTGCCTCACGATGCGCGAACGCTACGATGATGGGGTAACGAAGTTTCGCTCGATTATCGACATGGCGCGCCACAATTTTGGCCGCGGCCAGTACAAGTACTTCGACTATCCGCTACCGGATGCCGTTACGGAGTTGCGCAGCGCCTTCTATCCGCACCTCGCGCGAATTGCGAACAACTGGTCGGACAAACTGGGAACCGACGTGACATGGCCAGACTCGCATGAGCTTCTTCTCGCACAATGCCGCGCGGCAGGCCAGCAGCGTCCAACGCCATTAATGCTTCGTTATCGCGAGGGCGATTACAATTGCCTGCATCAAGACTTGTACGGGCCGCTGCATTTTCCGCTACAAGTTGTACTGCAACTTAGTCGACCGCGCGCTGAATTCGACGGCGGCGAATTGATTCTGGTCGAGCAACGACCGCGTATGCAGTCACGACCGATGGTGGTGCCGTTTGAACTTGGCTCCGCTGCCATTATCCCGGTTCGAGAGCGGCCGCGGCGTGGCACGCGAGGCTTTCATCGAACACAGATGCGTCATGGCGTATCCAAGCTGACTCGAGGTGAGCGGACCACCCTTGGCCTGATCTTCCACGACGCGCGCTAGCGTTTGTAAGTGTGCTGTGGCACTCGACTCGTACTGTTATGGTGGCGGCATGCCAACGCTTTATTATTTTCACGACCCGATGTGCAGCTGGTGCTGGGGATATCGACCCACCTCGGAAAAGCTGTTTGCGGCGCTCCCTGCGACTGTTACGCGAAAAAATATTGTTGGTGGGCTGGCGCCGGACAGTGACGTTCCCATGCCGCCTGCGCAACGCGAAGCAGTCGCCGGGCACTGGAAACGGATAGAAAGCATGCTCGGTACGCGCTTTAACTATGGCTTCTGGACGGACTGCGAACCTCGTCGCTCTACCTATCCCGCCTGCCGCGCAGTACTGGCGGCTGCGCTGCAAGATCATGAGGAGGCGATGATTTTCGCGATACAACAGGCCTACTATTTGAATGCCCGCAATCCATCGGACGTTGCTACGTTGCAGGAATTGGCCGCGGCGCTCGGGCTTGATGCAGAACGATTCTTTGAGGACCTGCAATCGGCAGCCATTGAAACAGAGCTGCAGCGACAGGTTGGTTTTGCCCGTCAGTCGCCGATATCCGGCTTTCCGTCACTGGTTTTGAAACGCGATGGCGTGATGGCGCCGGTAGCTGTCGATTATCAGGACTTCAGAAGCAGTTTGGGCGAGATCGAGAATCTGCTTGGCTGACCATCGCTGTACTTGACGGTATGACACCGTGGCTGCCCGTACGCTCGCGGTCCGCCGCAATCGCTAGCGATGGATTCGATAAGTCTGCGACTTGGGTCCCGCCGAGCGAAATTCCACACCAGCAAGCGAACCGACGTAGGCGTTGGCGTGTGGCTGCCAATGCAGCGTCACTTTCGCAGAACGCTGGATCGTGGCAATGATCACGTCCTTCTCCCGGAACGTCAAAATCTCGCCCTGCACTGCGATATCGTTCTTGATGCCAACAATTTCGCACGTGTCCTCATAACGTATTTGCTGTCCGCGCTGCATGTGGGGTGCTCTCAAGGTTGGCAAACGGTGTAGGTCCAGCGTATCAAGTCCGGACGTAGCAGGTTGCCTGTTTTTCCTCGCGCGGCGAGGTTGCTTGAATAATTGAACACGAACGCCGCTCATCGTTGTCACCAGGCCAGGGAATGCGCACAAAGTGTGCGAATCGTAACGGCAGGGAATTCCGGAATCCGGCCGGAATGCACTCAAGGCTGGGCGTGGTCGGACTGTGCCTTGTCCGCCGCGCGGCCCAGCCTCCAGGCATCGGCGATACCAATCAGCCAGCAAATCAGGAGCACGCTCAATGCGGTGCTGGCTAGCCTGCTGCCTTCGCTGTCTGCAGCGAGGTGGGCAGAAATTGATGACATGTCAGCTGCTATCTCGCCGCGATTGATGCGCTCGACGATCGCGAGCGCTTTCTGCATTGTAACTGTCACCACGACAGCGAGCGCGCTACCCGCAACCAACACCAGTACGACACCGCGTCCGTAACTGCGCAATACGAGGTGGCCTATTCCGGGAAATAGCAACGCCGACAGCAATGTAGCTTTTACAGATTTTTTCATTCGCGGAGTATAGTCCTGACACATGCCGAGCATGTCCTTTTGTATGTAAATGCACTCGGCCAACGGTGGCAACCGGCGTAGCAGACCTGGCGCAGTGCAGCCAAAGCCATTGCGTTATCGTCGCAACTTGCGCTGCAATACCGGTTCGCAGTTTGACGTAGACTCAAAAACCGATAACAAACGGGGGCGCATACTATGACTCACACCGCGATTTTCGACTGGAAAGACCTGAAAGACCGCGAGCCGGCCTACGCGCTCGTAGCGGGCGTTGATCTCGTCATTGTGCGCTACGACGACGAAGTGACAGTGCTTTACGGCCGATGCGCGCATCGCGGTGCCTTGATGTCGGATGGCCATGTTGACGGTGACAACCTGATCTGTGGTGTGCACGGCTGGGACTATCGACTCGATACCGGCATCAGCGAATACAACAACAGCGAAACCCTGCCCAAGTTCAAGGCATGGGTGAAAGACGGCAAAGTTGTCGTCGATGAAGATGAGATCAGTGCATGGGTGGCCAGTCACCCCCAGCCGTACAATCGCAACGCTTACCAAGGGACCTTCCAGGACCCCACCGGTACAGCGGACGAGCCACATGTGAAATTTATTCGCAAAATGGCCGCTGAAGGATTATCCAAAGTTGGTCATCACGGTCCCTCCGCGGCCATGGGCGTATCGCGTAACAACCTGCCATCGTGGGACGACCTGCAATTCGTTGTTGGCCAGCTGCATAAGTTGCCATTACTTGATGACGAAGACGTCGCAACGGAACTGGTCATCGGTCCGAATGCGAAAATTCCGCTACACCTCGATATCCCCCTGTTCGTTTCGGACATGAGCTTTGGCGCGCTATCCGAAGAAGCAAAAGTCGCTCTATCCAAAGGTGCCGAACTCGCTGGCACGGGCATCTGTTCCGGCGAAGGCGGCATGTTGCCCGACGAACAGGAAGCCAACTCCCGCTATTTTTATGAGCTCGCATCAGCTCGTTTCGGGTTTTCGTGGGAGAAAGTGCAACGGACCCAGGCGTTTCACTTCAAGGGCGGCCAAGGCGCCAAGACCGGCACAGGTGGGCACCTGCCGGGCGAGAAAGTCCAGGGCAAGATCGCCAAGGTCAGAAACCTGCCACCCGGCGAAGCGGCCATTTCGCCCGCACGCTTTCCGGAGTGGACCGAACTCAGTCAGTTTCGCGATTTTGCAGAAGAAGTTCGCGAGAAAACCGGTGGCATCCCAATCGGTTTCAAATTGTCGGCGCAGCATATAGAAAAAGATATTGATGCTGCACTGGAAATAGGCGTCGACTACATCATCCTCGACGGTCGTGGCGGTGGCACAGGCGCAGCACCGCTGATCTTTCGCGAAAATATTTCCGTTCCCACGATACCCGCGCTGGCCCGTGCGCGACGACATCTGGATTCCGCCAAGCGCGCAGACATCACGTTAATCGCGACCGGCGGGCTTCGTCATCCCGCCGATTTCGCCAAGGCAATGGCGCTGGGCGCCGATGGCGTCGCCGTCTCCAACGCCGCCATCCAGGCCATTGGCTGTCTCGGCATGCGCGCCTGTCACACCAATAACTGCCCTGTGGGTATCGCGACACAGAAACCGCATCTGCGTGCTCGCCTGCCGGTGGACATCGCCGCCGAACGACTTGCACGATTTTTCTCTGCGTCGGTCGAGTTGATGACGGTACTCGCGCGCGCCGCTGGCCATCGTCGTCTGGGCGATTTCTCTATCGATGACCTGACCACGTTCAAGTCAGACATGGCGCAGTTGACCGGTGTTGCTTACGGTGGCGTTGCGGGCCGCTAGTACTGTCGTTATTCATTGATTGCATAACCGTCAGCCGTTGGTCGCACACGTTAGTTTAGTTTCTTCTGTCACATTATCCGCGCGCAACAATCAAGCTACACTCTGTTTGTCTACCTGACTTTCAGAGAATATGAACGTGAACAAAGTACACATTGAACCTGCTCGCAAGCGGCCTTTTTTGAGCTCGAGCCTGCCTGCTGTTGGCGCATTCGGCGCAGCTGTAATCCTGTCGCTGATATCACCCGACGCATCGGCCCAGTCGCAACGCGGCCAGGCGAAAGCTGAGATCCTTGACGAGGTTGTCGTCACTGCGCGAAAGCGTTCAGAGACGATGATGGACGTTCCCATCAGCATTAACGTCGTCTCTGAAGAAACCATCGAACGGCTGGGCGCGGAGGATTTCACCGACCTGCTCTCATCCGTACCGAGTCTTACGGCCTACCAGAACGGACCCGGCCGCACTCGTCTGTCGATTCGTGGCATCGCCAACGGCGGCGGCAACGACAACGACACTCAGAATCAGGAAACCGTTGGTATTTACCTGGACGAAATGCCAATTTCGATGGGCGCTATGAATCCCGAATTCAACCTGTTCGATCTGCAGCGGGTCGAAGTACTGCGCGGCCCGCAGGGAACCTTGTACGGTGCGGGCTCAATGACCGGCACAGTGCGCCTGGTTTCGAAGAGTCCGAATCTGGATGAAGTGGAAGGCAGGTACGACGTCTCTGCTTCAACAGTCAGCAAAGGCAGTGAAGGTTATTCATTGAAGGGGCTGATTAACGCGCCGATTATCCCGGGCAAACTGGCTGTGCGTGCAAGCGCCTATTACAACCAGCTTCCTGGTTATATCGATAATGCATTGACCGGCGAGAAAGACTTGAACGAGGGCGAATCCCGCGGCGTGAAAATCTCAACCTTGCTGCAGGTTAACGACGAGTTCTCCGCCAACCTCACGATTCTCGACCACAACTACGAGGACAACGGCCGTCCGGAAGATCTGGATCGCGCGCCGGAGCTGAGCCGCGACTTTCCATCCTTCGACGGCTACGAGGATGAGATGCAGTTGTTCAACCTGACGCTCAATTACAACTTCGGCTTTGCAAACCTGGTTTCGTCGACGTCCTACTTTGATCGTTTTGTTACCAACCCGCGCTCGCTCGACGACCTGTTCGCCGCTGCATTGCCGCCTACAGTTATGCCGCATGAACTTATCGATACCACCGACAGCGAAGTGCTCGTGCAGGAACTGCGATTGAGCTCGGACAATGACAGCAACTTGAACTGGACTGTCGGCATCTATTTCGACGAGAAAAACGTCTTCTACCTGAACACATTCCCGGTACCGGGCGCGGATGCAGAATTGGGTATCGACTCACCTACTGATTTCGGCGCACCGGTCGACAACCTGTTTTGGGGCTACGACGACCTGACTGTGAAATCGAAAGCGGTCTTTGGCGAGCTCTACTACGACTACGAGAAGTTCTCGATTACGGCCGGGTTGCGCTACTTTGATTGGTCTCAGGATATTTCTTTCTACCAGTCAGGTTTGTTCAACGGTGGCTCAAACAGCGATCCGCGTCCTGAAGGCACCGCAGATGGCGTCAATCCGAAGCTCAACGTGTCTTATGACCTGAACGACGATGTCATGATATTTGGCCAGGTTGCCCGCGGCTTCCGCTACGGCGGCATAAACGGCGCGATACCGGCGGCGGTGTGCGCGGCGGAGCTGGAAGAAGTTGAGCGCGCGGGTGGCGATACCCGCTTCTTCGGCCCCGACAAGACCTGGAACTACGAGATTGGCAGCAAGAGTTCGTTCGCGAACGGCAACACGACGTTGTCCGCAACCGTATTCCGCATCGAATGGCAGGACATGCAGACCAGTCGCTCCTTCGATTGCGGTTTCGGCTTTCGCGAGAACGTGGGTGAAGCGACCAGCCAGGGTTTGGAGATCGAATACAACGCTGTCGTTTCCGACGCGATTACCTTGTCGCTGGGCGGCGCGTACATGAATTCCGAACTGGATCAGGACGTACCCAATCTCAATGCAGAAAAAGGTGACCAGGCGCCGTTCGTCCCGAAGCTGACCTTTAACGGCTCAGCTGAATACCGCTTCCCCATCGGCACCGAGAGTGATGGCTATGCTTGGCTGAACCTGCAGCATATTGGTGATCGCAATACCGAGTTCGATACGGCCGCGGCCAATAACAAGAAAATGGACAGCTACGAGCTACTCAACTTGCGCGTCGGCATGCAATGGAAGGCCTATGACATCTCATTGTTTGCGCACAACCTGTCGGACTCGCGTGCGGTAGTGCGAGCACTGGGCCGGCCACCGTTTGATCCGGATGCGCGCATACGCGTACAGCCGAGGACGATCGGCATTTCGTTTCGCGGCGATTTCTAGGCGCGGAGCCTGTAGACGGGTAAAGCCCCGACAGACAATGTCGGGGCTTTTTGCTTTTGATTATCAGGCACCGCTGGCGAGTTCATCACAGCTCTTGCCCGCGGCCGTACCATCATTACCGGATGAAGTGTGGTCATGAACAACAACCCAGCGGCCATCAATCTCTCTCACGAGCAATGTAATCAGGCCGCAATAGTTGCTGTCGTTTGCTGTAACGATCCATTGCCCGAAAACCAGCGCGGCGTCATTGCTGATTTCGCTGATCTCAATACCGGCCGTGCGTAATTTTCCCATTGCCGCGCGATCCGGATAGCGCCGCTCATAATCGCTGAGCACCAGGGCCCAGCCGCGCTTGACCTCGCCACCTGATGCGAAACGCACCTGGTCATCGCGCCAGTATCCATCCATGAATTTACGCACATCCCCGTTATTCCAATCAGCTGATTGCGTAGCAAGTAAAGCACGCGCAGAACCGGCGACATCGACTGCAACGTTATTGTTCGTAGCGGCGGGCGAGCATCCTGTCATGAGTAACAGAGCGGCAATCAAGCAAATGGCAGATCGAATCATTCCAAACCTCAATTCATGTGAGCGATACAGTGCGTTGAATGGTACCTGCAATGCGAGCCGACTGGCGTATGTCGGGAATCGCGGGCAACACTACGCGCCGCAAACAGGCATTTCAGAATAGCCGCCATGCCCAAACAAAAACGGCACCCGCGATGCGGGTGCCGTTGATTTGCAAAGCCCCAATCCTTACTTGGATTTAGGTGCCTGTTTAGGCGGGGCGCCCGTTTTTGCCGGGCCTTTGGCTGGCGTCGGGCCGCTGGTTTTGCTGGCAGACATATGGCTGCCGCGCGTCGTGTCTTGCTTTTGGTTCTTCATGATTGAATTACCTACAAACGGGTGCATCAAAATTGATCACCGCGCCCGAATAATACGCTTGACAGTGAATCTGGCAAGCTACAAATAAGCCAATAAATCAGTTACTTACAGACTCACTCGAATTGAGCCCTGGGGCGCTGCAGGGATGCCTGAATACCGTCTCATCGCCACGCCATTCCGGTCGCTTGGTGGCCTTTGCCACGCACCGGGCCGGCCACCGAAAAGGCGGGGATTCGCTGAGAAACAAGCCTTTTCGGCCTGCGCGGCTCGCGCGGAGCGTATATGATAGGCGCCCCCTGAAAAGACCCCAATGCTATGCCTGCTGCCGCCACTCCTTTGTACGACTACAACAAGTACTGGGCCGAATGTTTCGGCACGGCACCGCTGTTGCCCATGTCCCGTGCGGAAATGGACGAGCTCGGCTGGGATTCGTGCGACATCATCATCGTGACCGGTGATGCTTACGTCGATCATCCCTCATTCGGGATGGCCATAGTGGGTCGCTTGCTGGAGGCACAGGGTTACCGGGTTGGCATTATCGCGCAACCGGACTGGCGTTCTAAGGACGCGTTCCAGGCACTTGGCAGACCGAACCTGTATTTCGGCGTCGCTGCCGGCAACATGGATTCGATGATCAACCGCTACACCGCGGACAAGAAAGTACGCAATGATGATGCCTACACGCCGGGCGGAGTTGGCGGCAAACGTCCTGACCGTTGTTCGCTCGTCTACACGCAACGCTGCAAAGAAGCCTACGACGGCGTACCGGTTATCCTAGGCGGCATCGAAGCGTCCTTGCGTCGCATCGCGCATTACGACTACTGGCAGGCGAGTGTGCGCAAATCGATCCTGCTGGACGCCGGCGCCGATATTCTCATTTACGGCAACGCGGAACGCGCCATCGTCGAGTTGTCGCACCGATTGGCCCGCGGCGATGACCTAAGCGAGATTACGGACGTACGCGGTACAGCGTTTATCCGCAAAGACGAACCGGAAGGCTTCTGGGAGATCGATTCCACGCGGATAGATCGACCAGGCCGTGTGGACCAGATCGTCAGCCCCTACGTCAATACCCAGGAAAGCAGTGCCTGTGCGACGAAGCAGAACGAACCCGAAAAAGCTGACAATGTGTTGCGTTTCGTGCCTGACGCGAAGCGCAATCGCGAACGTTCGGTCATTCGGCTGCCATCATTTGAAAAAGTACGCAACGATCCGGTGCTGTATGCACATGCCAACCGCGTGCTGCATCTCGAAACCAACCCTGGCAATGCCCGCGCACTGGTACAGGCGCATGGCCAGCGCGATCTGTGGATGAACCCGCCTGCCCTGCCTTTGTCCACGGAAGAAATGGACTACGTGTTTGGCATGCCGTTCGCGCGGGTGCCGCACAAAGCGTATGGCGATGCACGCATACCCGCGTATGAAATGATCCGCTTCTCGGTCAACATCATGCGTGGCTGTTTCGGCGGCTGTACCTTCTGTTCGATAACAGAACACGAAGGTCGCATCATTCAAAATCGTTCGGAAGAATCGATACTGGAAGAAGTCGAAAAAATTCGGGACACGGTACCCGGGTTTACCGGCGTTATTTCGGATCTCGGTGGACCGACAGCCAACATGTACCGGCTCGCCTGCAAGAGTCGGGAGATTGAAGCGGCGTGTCGGCTCCCCAGCTGCGTGTATCCGGGCATCTGCAAGAACCTGAATACCGATCATTCGTCGCTCACGAAGCTGTATCGCAAAACCCGCGCACTGCCCGGCATCAAAAAAGTGCTGGTGGCCTCCGGCTTGCGCTACGACCTCGCGATCGAAGACCCCGAGTACGTGAAAGAACTGGTTACTCACCACGTTGGCGGCTATCTGAAGATCGCCCCCGAACATACTGAGCGCGGGCCGCTCGACAAGATGATGAAGCCCGGCATCGGCGCCTACGATCGCTTCAAGGAGTTATTCGAGAAGTTTTCGAAGGAGGCGGGCAAAGAGCAATACCTTATTCCCTACTTTATCGCGGCACACCCCGGCACGACGGACGAAGACATGGTGAACCTCGCGCTATGGTTGAAGGGCAACGGATTCCGTGCAGACCAGGTACAGGCGTTTTATCCGTCGCCTATGGCTACAGCAACCGCGATGTATCACTCAGGCAAGAATCCGCTGCGCAAGGTCACTTATAAGAGCGACGACGTGGACATCGTGAAAAGCCCGGAGAAACGTCGACTGCACAAGGCATTACTGCGCTATCACGACCCGAAAAACTGGCCGCAGATTCGCGACGCCCTAGCGGAAATGAAGCTCAAGCACCTGATCGGGTCTGGCAAAGACCAGCTCGTGCCCGCGGATCAGCCGAAGGGCGACCAGAAGCACTGGTCACCACGGCGTAAGAACTCGGAAAATCCGCATGAGAAGCGCATCCGGCGCGGCCGAATTCTGTCACAACACACAGGGCTACCGCCGCGCTCTGAAAGCTGATTGCGGTTTCGGGCCTGTTCGAATCTGACTTGGGCGGTTTTCGCCTTTAGCGTTTTCCATGCCTCGATGCCGCCGTCGCGGCTGCGGACATCAACGCCAAGTTCGCTTGGAAAGTGGGCTGATTTCTGGCTAATCCACCGGCCGCCTACACAGTACACAATCACTTCGGTATGGGCGGGCAGCTCCCTTCTTAAGGCAGTTATTTCTTCCATGAACCGCTAATTCTTGGAAGACTTGGCTCATAATGAAGAAAGGGGATCATTCAGGAGCGCTACTGAGCGTACGGGTGCAATATGAATTTAGACGAGATCCGCGAGATATTCGCACGACTCAATCGCGAACTTCAGCAGGCCAACGACGTGGATAGCAATGCTGAAGACGCAATGCAGGAAATACATGATCGGGTGGATAGCCTCGATATTCCAGAGGAATCAGATGTCGAATTTCTGCTGGGTCAGGCCAAGGAATTCGAAAGCCGCTTCGCAGCCGAACATCCGCTACTCGAGCGAGTGGCGCGTGAACTGGTTGATACTGTTGCCAAGATGGGCGTGTGACCAGCGGACATTCAGCAGGACAGTGTATCGCCCGGTCACCGGCAAACCATGGCTGCGAAAGCTGGTGATATTCGCACAGCAGCGCTGCTGCACACGAACTCTGTCCATCTACTTAGCGTATGCCCGCGAAGTTACTTTTCCCGCTTGTCGCCGGCTTGGCCAGGTCGGGACAGGCACCGTATATTCAGTACAAGGGCGGTGGTTGCCGCCACAATCGCCTCCACCCTGATCTGCGCCCAGCCAGCATGAACCCACAGTCCGGCAAACAGCGCGATAACGTTGTTCTCGGCATGGCCGCCTCGATGGGTGCTTTTTTCATGTTCACGATCATGAATGCGTTCGCGAAACTGTTGAGCGAGAATCACTCGGTCATTGAAATCGCGTTCTACCGCAACCTGATTGCCAGCCTCCCCTTTCTCGTACTGGTGTTTGCTTTTGGCCGCCGCGACATCCTGGTTATTCGTAGTAAGCCAGCGTTGGTTGGTCTGCGTGCCGTGCTGGGCACGGTTACCCTGGCGACAACGTTCACCGCGTTTTCGCTCATGCCCATGGCAGACACCACGGCGCTGCTATTCACTTCCTCGCTGTTTATTCCGGCATTGAGCGTGCTTTTCCTGAAAGAACGCGTCGGTATTTACCGCTGGTCTGCGGTTCTCATTGGCTTCATTGGCGTACTCATCATGCTGCGGCCAACTGGCCAGGTTTGGACGCTGGGTATCGCTGTTGCGCTAACTGCCGCACTCATGCAGGCCATACTGCAGATCGTACTGCGCTATCTCGGCCGTTTCGAGAGCCCGGAAACGATCAGTTTTTATTTTTTCATAGTCGGTACATTCGTCACAGGGCTTGCTCTACCGTTTGTTGCGGTGGCGCCGACGCTCGATGAGTTGCCTTTGTTATTTGGTATCGGCTTGTCGGGCGCGGCTGCGCAGTGGCTGCTATCGACGGCGCTGGGCAATGCACCTGCGGCGATCGTTACGGTGTTTAATTACAGCGGTATCGTCTGGGCCACGTTGTTCGGCTGGCTGATATGGAACGACTGGCCATTGCCACAGGTCTTCGCTGGCTCCGCGATCGTTATTGCCTCCAATCTGCTGATGATCTGGCGGGAAAGTCGCCTGGACAAGGTAAGCGGTGCCGGCGTCAGGGCAAAACTCTAGTCAACGCGAGCCGTTCGGCTATTGCTGCACACATTGCTTCGCGCCTACCATGGGCGCAGATGAATCCGACTCCCAACCCACACACCGCGTCGTACTACGCAGCCTCCGCGAATCGTGCGACCGACTTCCCGGAGCTTAGGGGCGAGCATAAAGCCGACGTCTGTGTGATTGGCGGCGGCTTCACGGGTATCTCTGCTGCTCTGGAACTCGCTGAACGCGGCTACAAGGTCTGCGTCGTCGAGGCCAGTAAAGTTGGCTGGGGCGCATCGGGCCGCAATGGCGGACAAGTGATTGCCGGAATCTCAGGGGCGGCGCGGATTGCTCGTCAGCTCGGCGTCGGCGGCCAGAAACAACTCTGGGATCTGCGCGTTGCGGGCAACGACATTATTCGCACCCGGGTCGATCGCTACGGCATCAACTGCGACCTCAAGTCAGGCTATGCCGATGTCGCAATCAAGGCCCGGCATCTGCGCCAATTACAACAAGATTTTGACTACCTGCAGCAACACGCACCGCCTTATGAGTATCGCCTGCTTAGCGCACAGGAAACCCAGGACGCCATCGGCACGAGCGCCTACATCGGCGGCCTGCTCAACATGGGCAATATGCATCTGCATCCACTGAATCTCTGCATTGGCGAGGCGGACGCGGCGGTCGCCAATGGCGCAGAAATTTACGAATCGTCCGCAGTGACCTGGATTGATCGCAACGGCCGGCCCAAGGTCTATACCGATCACGGCAGTGTTAGCGCTGAGTTCGTTATTATTGCTGGCAATGCGTATCACGATGTTGCGCCCGAACTCCGCGGCCTCATCCTGCCTGTCTGCAGTTTCATCATCGCGACCGCCCCCTTGTCCGATGCCGAGGCGCGCACGGTTAACCCGCGCGATCTGGCCGTTTGCGATCCTAATTTTGTCATTGAGTATTTTCGCATGAGTGCCGATCGGCGAATGCTGTTCGGTGGCCGTTGCAATTACCTCGGCAGCGATCCAATCGTGATCAGTGCTGAACTCCGGCCGAGAATGCTCAAGGTCTTCCCGCAACTCGCCGATGTAGCCATCGATTTCGCCTGGGGCGGTCGGATGGGCCTGCCATTCAATCGGGTGCCACAGTTCGGCCGATTGGCACCCGGTATTTTCTATGCGCAGGGGTACTCGGGGCATGGGGTGAATGTGACCCACCTGGCCGGCCAGATTCTTGCCGAGGTCGTGGCCGGTACCAGCGAACGATTTGACCTGTTTGCGACACTCAAAACCCCGAAAGTGCCCGGCGCCTATCACTTCGCAACGCCCCTCGTCCGGCTTGGCATCCTTTACTACCAGGTCCGCGACTGGCTCTAGCGCAGCGGCAAGGCTGTCCCCGGCAAGTAATTTGTTCCAGCTGATACGGATCGATCACGGTTGCAGGCCGGAATGCTGCAATTTCAAAGAATTGCCAAGACGCCTTTAATGGCGAACACCTTCTTGGGATACTGGTCGGCCTGATTCAACTACGTGAATCTTGCCTCGGTAGCCCTGCGCCATGTCCAACAGGTTCCTCCCACTTCTGATTCTGCAGACTGGTGCCGCGCTGGTCGCCGGTTGCAGTGCAACGGCCATCTCGCCGCAGGCCAGCGAGCCCGACGTCCCGCTCGACTGGGCGCGCGACGGTGATGACGGCGAGGTCGCGCAGAACTGGCTCACGGGCTTTGCGGATCCGCAACTGGAAGTGCTGGTCAGCGAGGCGGCGGCTAACAACTACGAGTTGAAGCAAGAACGGGAGCGGCTACTAGCCGCCCGGCAAACAGTGGTGATCGTCCGCTCCGGCCGTTATCCCGCACTCGACGTTTCCCTGGATGGCACGCGCCGTTCTACCGAAGACACGACCGGCGCCAGCGAGATCACCGATAATTTCGCCGCCGCAGTCGGTGGTCGCTGGGATGTCGACATCTGGCGGCGGCTTAGCAAACAGCAACAAGCGGCCGAACTGGAGTTGGCAGCACAACAGGCCAGGCTGCAATCAATAGAACGCGACCTCGCGGGTACGACGGCGGGACAGTATTTCGATGTGATCGCTGCCCGGCAGTTACTCGAAGTCGCCGAACGGCGGCTTGAGAATGTCACCGAGAGCCACGACATCGTTGCCAGTGGTTACCGCCAAGGATTGAATGACGCGCTTGACCTGTATCTGGCTCGCAACCAGCTCGAACGGGAACGGGCCAATTATGCGTCGCAGCAACAAACTCTCCTTGAGACGATCGCTGACCTGCAGCTCTCGCTGGCGCGCTACCCGGACGGCCAAATGCAGCTTTCCGGAACGTTGCCGGTTCTGGCCGAGCCGATTCCGGCCGGACTGCCATCCGAATTGCTGACGCGCCGCAGCGACGTACAGGAAGCCTGGCTAGCGCTTTTGGCCGCCGATGCCGACCTTGCGGCTACACACAAGGCGCGCTTTCCAAGCCTGTCACTGGTTGGCAGTTCCAGCGTAACCTCCAGCGAGTTCTCGGATTTAATGGACGGCGGTGCGTCTGCCTGGTCACTCGCGCTTGGTCTCGCACAACCCTTGTTCGATGCAGGCAGGCTGAAAGCGTTAGAGGAACAAGCTGCGACCCGGGTTCGAATTGCAGAACAACAATACCTGGATCTGGTTTTTCGCGCCTTTGCTGACGTCGAGAACTCGATCTCCCGGGCCGCATCGCTGGAGCTGCGCTACGCTGCACTACTCGAAGCAGAAAAGAACTCCAGCGCAGCGCTCGAGCTTGCGCTAGAACAATACCAGCGCGGACTGGTCACATACACAACTGTGCTGCAATCGCAGCAACAAGCGTTCGATGCGGAAGAGACAGTAGTGCAACTAACTAACCAACGACTGCAAAACCGCATCGGCCTGTACCTGGCTCTTGGCGGCGAATTTGCGACGACGAATTAATTCATGAGCCCTATTACTAAGAAACTGATACCCGCAATAATCCTTGGCACGTTCATTCTGATCGCTTTTGTGATCAGAATGAATCCACCGGAAACAACTACACGTCCCGATTCCGCTGGCCCACAAATGTCGGTAGAAACGCTAACCGTAAATCCACGCGATTACCCAATCATGCTCGAGAGCTACGGCACCGTGCAACCACGCACCCGCAGCATGCTGGTGACCCAGGTCGGCGGCCAGATCGTTCTGGTCAACCCGAACGTACGCGATGGCGGCTTCTTCGAAAAAGGCGATGTGCTGGTCTCCATAGACGAACGAGACTATGCCGCCAACGTGAGTATCGCCGAGGCCACCTTGGCCGATGCACACCAGGCCATGTCGGAAGCGGAAGCACGCACTAACCAGGCCCGCGAAGACTGGCAGCGTTTGGGAAACAGTGGCGACGCACCGGCACTCGTGTCGCGCATACCGCAGCTCGAAGCGGCCAAAGCCCGGGTTCGCTCGGCCGAATCGTCCCTGGAAAAATCGAAGCTGGATCTGGAACGCACCAAGATCCGTGCGCCGTTCGCCGGCAGGGTGTTAAGCAAGTTTGTTGACCTTGGGCAGGTTGTTTCGCAAAACGCACAAGTGGCTGAAGTCTATGCGACCGACGTCGTGGAAATTCGTCTCCCGTTGCGGAATCGTGATTTACCGTTCATTGACTTGCCAGAAGCTTTTCGCAACTCCAGCGCCGTAGAGAATATCGGTGGCCGGGTTGTTATCGAATCGGAGCTCGCGGGCGATTCGATTTGGCAGGCCGAACTGGTTCGAACGGAAGGCGCGATTGACGAGGCCGCTCGTCAATTGCACGTCATTGCACAGATCGATGATCCGTTCAGTGCCAGCTCCAATGGCCAGACACCGCTCAAGATTGGCCAGTACGTCACCGCCAAAGTCGAAGGCAACATCGTTCACGAAGCGCTGGTCATTCCGAACGTTGCGATTTACCAGGGCACGTACGTTTACGTGGTCGACGAAGGTTTGCTGCGTCGTCGCGACATAGACATCGCCTGGCAGAATGACGACGAGGCAATTGTCGCCGCAGGCCTCACTGCCGGTGATCAACTGGTCACCACGGCACTGGGCCAGGTTACTTCCGGCATACGCGTATCCATTATCGGCGAGGAAACTTCGCCGCGCTCGGCTGGCGGTACGCGGCCGCCGGGTAACCGCAATCCGGCAGTCCGTGCCGACAACGGAGACGCGCCATGATTTCATGGTTTGCCAGGAATTCGGTCGCAGCCAATCTGTTGATGATTTCCATCCTGATCGGCGGCATCCTGGCGCTTCGTGACGGTATCCGTCTTGAGATTTTCCCGCCATCCGACCCTGACACGATAACCATCGCCGTGCCGCTGCGCGGCGCGACTCCGGAAGACGTTGAGCTTGGTGTCGCGGTGCGCATTGAGGAAGCGGTCAAAGACCTGGAAGGTATTGATCGTATCTTGTCGATGTCCAGCGAAGGCAGCACCAACGTTCAGATCGAGATCGATCCCAGCTACGATGCGCGCGAACTGCTGAATGACATCAAGAGCCGGGTCGACGCTATCAATACGTTCCCTGCAGACACTGAAAAACCGATAATCGGACTACGCACTCGCAGCTTTGGCGTTATCGACGTCGTTGTGGCCGGCGACTACAGCGAAGAAGAGATTCGCATGTTTGCCGAGCAGATCCGCGACGAAGTCTTAAGAATAGAAGGTATTACCCAGGCCGATCTCAGCGCCGTCCGCGAGTACGAAATAGCGGTTGAGGTTTCACCTGACCGCTTGCGCGAGTTCGATGTGACGCTGTCAGATATCGCGCAGGCGATTCGCAGCAGCTCGGTGGACATATCCGGCGGCAACGTGCGCACAGAAAGTGGCGACGTGCTGATTCGCTCCAAAGGCCAGGCTTACCGACGCTCGGACTTTCAATCGATTGTCGTCAAGACGAATTCGGATGGCAGCATCGTTCGGGTTAGTGATATTGCCGTAGTGATCGATGGCTTCGTTGAAGACTCGATGCGAACTCGCTTCAACGGCAAGCACGCGGCTTTTGTATCTGTCTCGCGTGTAGGTAGCCAGAGTGCAATCGATATCGCGGAAAAAGTGAAAGCGTATATCGTCTCCAAGCAGGGCTCGTTACCTGTCGGCCTTGAGTTGAGCTACTGGGACGACGATTCCGCACGACTGAAAGATCGCCTGAGCATCATGACTAGCAGTGCCATTCAGGGCAGCATTCTGGTCATCCTGCTGTTGTCACTGTTTTTGCGACCTGCCATCGCCATGTGGGTATTTCTGGGTATTCCGATCAGCTTTTTTGGCGCTTTCATCGTTATGTACGTGTTCGATATCAGTCTTAACCTGATGAGTGCGTTCGGCTTCATTATTGTGCTGGGTATCGTCGTGGACGATGCCATTGTGACAGGCGAAAATGTGTACGCGCGCATGCGCGGCGGCGACACGGGTTTGTCGGCAGCCATTCATGGTACGAAGGAAGTCGCTATTCCGGTGACGTTCGGCATCCTTACCACTATTGCTGCCTTCATGCCGCTGGCGTTTATTGAAGGCCGCCTTGGCGAAATTTTTGCGCCGATTCCTGCAGTGGTTATCCCGGTGCTGATGTTCTCGCTGATCGAGTCCAAGCTGATCCTGCCCGCGCACCTGAAGCACATCAAGCTCGACGCGCTGGCAGAACAATCTCGTTTCCAGGCATGGCAAACGCGTTTCGCCGACGGTTTCGAGCACATGATTCTGAAGCATTATCAGCCGCTGCTGAAGCGCGCTTTAGATCATCGTTACGCTACCCTGGCCGGGTTCGTCGGTGTGTTGCTGGTTATGTTTGCCCTGCTCGCCAGCGGCTGGACGCGCTTCGTGACATTCCAGCGCATTGAAGGCGAAACCGCGACTGCATCGCTAACGATGCCTGCAGGCACACCGTTCGAGACCACGAGCCGACATGCCGAAAAAATCTACCGGGCCGCCGCCGAACTGCAAGAAAAGTACGTTGACCCGGCGACTGGCGAGAGCATGATCACCAACATCCTGACCAACGTGAATACCACCGAGGCACGGGTGCAAATGGAAACAGTGCCGCGGCAGAATCGAACAATGGAGTTTTCAGTTGCGGACATGAACAACGAATGGCGAAACATCGTTGGCCGCGTCCCCGGCGCCGAGAACCTGATATTTCGTGCGTCTTTCTTCCGCGCGGGCGATCCGATTGACGTGCAATTCAGCGGCAATTCGCTGCAAACCCTGAACACGGTCGGCGAACAGCTAAAGTCTCAGCTTGCTACGTACCCCGGTGTCTTTGAAATTGCCGATAGCCTGTCGAATGGCAAAGAAGAACTGCAGATCGAACTTAGCCCGCAGGGCCACCTGCTCGGGCTGACGCGCAGCGACATCGTCAACCAGATAGGCCAGGCGTTTAAGGGCCTGCAGGCGCAACGTATCCAACGTGGGCGCGACGATATTCGGGTGCTGGTGCGTTTCCCGATAGGCGAGCGCAGTACGATCGCATCACTTAGCGAGATGCTGATTACCGCGCCCAACGGCCGCTCAATTCCGCTGTCGAACGTGGCCGATATCAAGCCAGGTCGAGGGCCAGCACAGATACGCCGCATAGACGGCTACCGTGTTCTGAATGTGACCGCGGATGTCGACAAAGAAAGTACCAACATGACGATAATGCTGGCTGACATTCGCAGTTACCTCGACAACTTGCTCGTGAAATATCCCAGCATCACTTACACAATCGAAGGCGAGCAACGCCGCCAGGCAGAAACCTTCGGCAGCCTGCAATTGGGCTTGGTGATCGTCCTGTTTGTAATCTATTGCTTGCTGGCTTTGCCAATGAAGTCCTATGCACAACCGCTGATCGTCATGTCAGTCATTCCGTTTGGCATGATCGGCGCGGTGGTTGGCCATTGGGTCATGGGGCAAACGCTCACTATCCTCAGCTTGCTCGGGCTTATGGCGCTAACCGGCGTTGTGATCAACGACAGCCTCGTACTGGTCGATTTTATTAACCAGCGTCACCGAGCGGCCGGTGAAAAACTGCGCTCCGCTGTTGAGCGGGCGGGCGTTGTCCGCTTTCGCCCGGTCATGTTGACGTCGCTAACTACGTTTTTCGGCTTGCTGCCGCTGTTGTCGGATAAGTCATCGTCCGCGCAATTCCTGATCCCGATGGCAATTTCGCTCGGCTTCGGCATCTTGTTTGCGACCATGATCACCCTGATCCTGGTACCAACTAACATCCTGATCGCGGACGATATCCGCAAATTTTTTGGATCGCGATACAAAGAACTCAAGACCACGATTGTGGCGGAGTCACACTAAGCGAGCGGGTCTGTGCGGGTTGACTAAACTCGCGCGTGACGCGCTGATGGTGCCGGCAAGCAAAGAGCAACGGTAGCGTTTTGAGCTACCGTTGTTAAATATCCGCTAAGCAAAGGCCAACCTGGCCTTTGGCGATCAGGCTACCCTGGATTGCTTATCCGCGAGCTGTGCGCGCAGGTACTCTTCGTAGTTACCACCGAAGTCGACGACACCGTCGGCCGTCATGTCGATTATCCGGGTTGCCAGCGACGATACGAAATCGCGGTCATGACTGATGAAAATCAGCGTGCCATCGTAGTGCTCGAGCGCCAGGTTCAGTGCCTCAATGGATTCCATATCGAGGTGATTCGTGGGTTCATCCATAATCATTACGTTCGGCTGCTGCAACATCAGCTTGCCGAACAGCAGGCGCGCCTGCTCGCCACCCGATGCTACCTTGACGGACTTCTCGCTGTCGTCGCGGGAGAACAGCATTCTGCCGAGTGTCGCACGCAACAATTGCTCGTCAGTATTCGGTGGCTGCCATTGGGTCATCCAATCGAATAGGCTCATGTCTGTTTCAAAATCAGCAGCATGGTCCTGAGCGAAAAAGCCGGTCTTGGCGTTTTCGGACCACTTTACTTCGCCCTTGTCGGGCGCGAGGTCACCGAGCAAAGTGCGCACAAGTGTTGTCTTGCCGATACCGTTCTGGCCAATGATTGCAACACGCGAACCCGCGTCGATCGCAAGATTTACCTTCTTGAACAGCGGGCCTTCGTCGAAGCCCTTTTCCAGATCCGTGACTTCGACAGCCAGGCGACGCAACGGTTTTTCCTGATCGAAGCGAATGAATGGGCTGACGCGACTGGACGGCTTGATCTCGGTTAGCTGAATTTTCTCGAGCTGCTTCGCCCGTGAGGTGGCCTGCTTCGCTTTCGAGGCATTTGCCGAGAAGCGACTAACGAAAGCCTGCAAATCAGCCATCTTCGCTTTCTTCTTTGCGTTATCGGATTGGACGCGTTCCCGCGCCTGCTCCGCCGCAGTCATGTACTCGTCGTAATTGCCTGGGAAAAGTTGCAGCGCGCGGTAGTCGAGATCGGCCATGTGCGTGCAGACACTATTCAGGAAATGCCTGTCATGCGAAATGATCACCATCGTTGCACGACTGCTGCAAAGGAATTCTTCCAGCCAGCGAATGGTGTTGATGTCGAGGTTGTTGGTCGGCTCATCAAGCAACAGTACGTCGGGGTCGGAAAACAGTGCCTGTGCCAGCAGCACACGCAGCTTCCAACCCGGCGCGACCGCACTCATAGGACCTTCGTGTTGCTCTATGGGGATACCAATGCTCTGCAGCAGTTCACCTGCGCGGGATTCGGCCGAGTAACCGTCCATCTCCGCAAACTCGACTTCGAGGTCAGCTACCCGCATGCCATCTTCGTCGCTTAACTCAGGCTGGGAATACAGGCGATCGCGCTCCTGCGACACTTCCCAGAGGCGCTCGTGACCCATCATGACAGCGTCCAGAACACGGTAACTTTCGTAGGCAAACTGATCCTGGCGCAGGCGGCCGACGCGCACATGCGGGTCGGTCGAGACATTGCCCGTACTCGCTTCCAGCTCTCCGGCCAGAATCTTCATGAACGTCGATTTGCCCGAGCCATTCGCGCCGATCAGGCCATAGCGATTGCCGTTGCCAAAGGTGATGGAAACGTTTTCGAACAGGGGTTTAGCGCCGAACTGAATCGACAAATTAGAAGCGGAAATCACGATGTTGTACCTGGTTTGGAGCTTGAAATTTCTGGCCCGCAGCGGTCGCTCACCGCCGGGAATTCAGGCGGGCATGGAGGCTATACGGGATTATAGGGTCTGTTGAGGCGCGCGTATGGTAACAGGACTAGCCAGTTTTGCCAGACCGGCGCGAGGATTACAGGCCTTGCTGCGCCTCCTGCGCCAAAATCGCCGCGCAGGGGCAAGGTCAGCCTGCCGGCTCGCGGCACAGGCAGCGACTACAGGATGCTGCGGCCAAAGGCGCTCTGAATCATCGTTACAGCACGCTCGGCCGAGATATTGCGATGGTCCAGGAACGGGTTCAGCTCGACCACTTCCATCGAGGTCATGCCGCCGTGTGCTGCGCACTCCTCCAATAGCAGGTGCGCCTCACGATAGCTGACGCCGCCCGGTACCGTTGTGCCGGTACCGGGAATGACTTCCGGGTCGCAGCCGTCAAGGTCGAAACTGATGTGAAAACCTGCGGTACCGTTGTTGACCACCTTCAGCGCTTCACGCGCTACGTAAGCCATGCCGCGTTCGTCGATTTCGCGCATCGTAAAGGCGGTGATACCCGAACTGTTGACGATCTCGCGTTCGATTCGATCAATGTCGCGAATGCCGATAAGCACTACATTTTTCGGGTCAACCGCCGGATGTACGCCGAGAATACTCGACAAATCCTTGTCGCCCATACCAATCAGGTGCGACAGCGGCATACCGTGAATATTGCCGCTCGGCGAGCTGTCCGGCAGATTCATGTCGCCGTGGGCGTCAAACCAGATCAGGCCGAGCTTTTGCTGCGTCTTGCCGAAGAAAGCCGACAACCCGGAAACCGTACCCATCGCTATCGAATGATCGCCACCTATAACGAGCGGCGTCTCGCCTGCCTCCATCGTTGCCAGCGTGGTGCGCGCGAGCTCTTCGCATACAGCGAGAATTTCTTCTTTAAAACGCGCGCTTGTGTTGTCTGTCGTGCGCGTCTCCATCGCCGGCACCGGTATGTCGGTTTCTTGATTAATTGTGTAGCCAAGCTTCTGCATGGCTTTGCTCAGACCCGCAACGCGGAACGCAGAGGGGCCAGCATCGGTGCCACGGCGGGACGCGCCGAGGTCCAGCGGTACATTGATGATATGAACAGGCTGCGTTGCGTTGACCATCGTGGCTTCCAGCGAAAACTGACAGAGTGCGCATCATAAGGACTTATTGCGCTAAGTTGAAGCAAGCAACTTGTACGTATTCCAGCATTTTCTGTGCATAATGATCGATCTGTACTACATTTTGTACATCTGCATCGACGAGGCCTGCCCGTGGACACGACTGACAGGAAGCTGCTCGCACTGCTGCGACACGATGCCCGCACGCCGGTAATTGAGCTCGCCCGCCAGCTTGGCGTGTCGCGGGCAACCGTACAGAACCGAATGCGCCGCCTGGAAGGCGACAACGTAATTCGCGGCTACACCGTTGCGATAGGCACAGACTCGCTCAGCCCGTCGGTACGTGCGCTGATGAGCATCTGTACCGAAAACGCGCAAGAGGCATCGGTTATCGAAGCACTACGCGGCAATCCGAATGTGTCGGTCGTACATCACACGACCGGGCGCTGGGACCTGATCGCAGAAATTAACGCCGACAGCCTGTCGTCATTCAATCGGATAGTCGGCAACCTGCGCTTAATCACGGGTGTCAGTGCAACGGAAACGAACATATTGCTGGACAGCTACGAGTAAGCGGTCCGCCGTCGCAGCGTATACTTAACCAGTCGCGTTTCGGCAGGCCAGCGGCCTGTTCCGTGGAGTCCAGAGATGAGCAAGCGCTTAACTATCCTGACAATATTATTGCTCTGCGTTATCCGAATGACCTACGCGGCGGAGCCTGCAACCGAGCACACCTGGAAACTTGCCGACGGTGAATCACGCCCGGCCGCAACGCTTGCAGACGCTGCCTGGCTCGCCGGGTCCTGGAACGGCACTGCATTCGGCCAGCAGTTTGAAGAAGTATGGAGCAAGTCTTCTGCGGGCTCGATGGTCGGCTTCTTCAAGTTGTTCGACGATGACGGCGTGGCCTTCTACGAGATCATGACCATCACGGTCGAAGACGGCTCATTGAGCCTGAAGGTGAAGCATTTCAACGCCGATTTCACAGCATGGGAAGACAAAGAAGACTTCGTCAATTTTCGCCTGGTAAAACTGGAGCAAGATGCGCTGCACTTTCGCGGCTTAAGTTTTTACAAGAGAAGTGACGACAGCCTCGACGGGTACATCGTTATGCACAGCGGCGATACGGTAACTGAGCACCACCTTAATTATTCGCGCGACCCAGTTCAGAACTAAAACATAGGCGCTCAGGCCAATCATTTGATATTGCGCGCTTCCTTGATCAGGTCGTACGCCGAGTTAATCTCCCGTGAGCGCTCTTCGGCGACCGGACGCATGCTTTCCGGAAGGCCTCTCGACGCCAGCTTATCGGGGTGATTCTGGCTCATCAGCTTGCGGTACGTTCGTTTGATCTCCTGCGGCGTCGCATCCGGTGAAACCCCCAAGGCCTGGTAAGCATCGTCCATGCGCTTCTGCGTCGGCGGACCGCCAGCACCAGTGCTACCACTTGTTGCCGTACGAAGCAGGGCTTCGAGCTGCGACACGTCGCGTTCGTCGAGACCCAGGCGTCGAGCAATGCGGACCAGCATCGCATGTTCTGCCGGGTGGATTTCACCGTCAGCGGCAATGGCCATGACCTGCAACTGCAGGAAAAGCTGAATCAGTGGTGCACGGCCGCGCGCGATTGCAGCAAATGAATCAACCGCCGAATCCAGGTCGAAATCTGCGGCTTTGCCGCGACTGAAGGCCGCTTTGGCCTCCGTGCGCTGCTCGGCGGACAAGCGCAACTGCGCAAACAAGCCCTCGACCACCGCAATTTCGTCCCGAGTCACGACGTTGTCTGCTTTACACAGCGCACCCATGATCGCGAACGTGGAGTCCATCAGGTTCGACTGCACAACGCGCAAACTGCCGAGCACGGATTTTTGCAGGCCCCAGCCAATCAGGTAGCCGAGCGCACCGCCAATGAGAAGACCACCGAAGCCGCCGAACACCGCGCCGAGTAAGGCGCCTATAGATATAAAAAACATCGGCGGAGTCTAGCAGGGAGAATCTGCAAGGACACTCGGAAACCTTAATTGCTTAACGCAGATCATTTCAGCGACAAACCGGGCGGCGCTGTTGCAGAAGTAACCAACTGCACAATCGGAAGCAACGTCTGTCAGTTCCTGCCTTTGCCAATTGCGTTCCAGATAAATGTCGACGCCGCAGCATCTGCGCCTGCCGCTTCCCTGGCGCCATTTCTGTCGAGTTCGGTATACCATTATGTTTTCAACTTCACGGTGGTCGTCAATGAACCGCAGACAACTAATGACATCCCTGCTCACTGCTGCCGTCGCGGGATCTGCCGGCGGCGCGGTCGCCATGCAAGCCGGCAGCTCAACAACGCTTGCATCGGGAAGCAACCCGGTCAAACCGAAACGACTTGGCAAAGGCGATTTGATCGGATTGGTTACCCCTGCCAGCAACGCGCGCGAAGACGAGGACATTCGATTCGCAAGCGACATCATCAAATCGCTCGGTTTTCGCGTAAAGGCCGGACAGCACTTGTATGAGCGCAATCAGTATCTCGCCGGGACCGATCGTGAAAGAGCTGACGATATAAACCAGATGTTTGCCGACGACGATGTAGACGGTATTTTCTGCCTGCGCGGCGGCTACGGCACGCCGCGAATGCTGCCCTACCTCGACTATCCGGCAATCGCTCGCAAACCCAAAGTTTTGCTTGGCTACAGCGACATCACAGCTTTATTGACGGCGATTTACGTCAAGACCGGCATAGTCGGGTTTCACGGTCCAATTGCTAATCAAACCTACTCCGACTACACACTCGCCGAGTTTAGAAAAGTGCTTCAGAATCCGCAGAACAGCGTCGAGATCGGTGCCGCGCCGCCGTTCGAGGCGGGCCCGGGCAAGGTGGATCGTGATAATCGCGTTACCCGCTTTGCGGGTGGCAAGGCACGTGGCAGATTGCTCGGCGGCAATCTTAGTTTGCTCGCAACATTGATCGGCACCGAATACGAACCCGATTTCCGCGACAGCATCCTGTTTATCGAAGATGTGGGCGAATCCCCATACCGAATTGATCGCATGCTCACCCAACTATGGCTTGCGGGCCGCCTACAGCAATGCGCCGGCTTAGCCTTCGGCAAGTTCACCGACCTGCCCGATGCGAGCGGTAATTCCTACAGCGTGGAAGAAATACTCCGGTTCCGCAGCGAGCCACTCGGCATACCCGCGATTGGTGGGCTGATGATTGGCCATATCGACGACCAGACTGTCGTGCCGATTGGCATCATGGCGGAACTGGATGCGGATGCGGGCTCCCTGCGCCTGCTGGAAACCGCCGTGCGTTGAAGTCGGTCAAACAAGTTCTGCGGCGTTGCCGGCTGGCACTTGTCGCCAGGCAAAACAGGCGGATTTCGCGGAAAATATCAAGGGTGACATTGCGCGGCCGAATATGGATACTGCCCGGCCTTCTCACCTGGCCAGTATCTGATCATGTTCCGAAACCTGCGTTACTACCGCCTCGAAAGTATCTGGCCCGACAGCGAAGCAGCGCTGTCGCAAAGCCTTGAGCAGGCTGCGTTCGAGCCTTGCGGCCCACTTACAGAGCGCAGCTCAGGCTGGATGCCGGTGGCACCGGATAATGGCGAACAGCTGGCCAGGCGGCTTAACGGTGCTGACCTCGTCAGGCTGCGTAGTCAGTCCCGGGTTCTGCCCGCCGCCGCGATCAACGAGGAACTGGAAGTACGCATTGAGGACTTCCGCAATCGTATGGGCGAAGTACCGAGCGCACGCGAGAAGCGCCGCATGAAAGCGGAGACCCGCGACGAGCTGCTGCCGAAGGCCATGCTGAAGTCCGACAAGATTTGGGGATATGTAGACCTTAAGGAAAAAGTTATTGGCATCGACAGCGCACAGGATGCCGTGGCGGAACGCTTCCTGCGCCGTCTGCGCGCACCGTTTGGTGACCTGAATATTCGGCCATTGCAATATCAACGGCCAGTCAACGAACTGCTAACCCGTATTTTTCTGGGCGACGCGCCCAAGCAGTTTATACTCGGCCGCGAATGCAGAATGCAGGACGCAGCGGATGCCGGCTCGACCGTACGCTGGTCCGACTTCGACCTTGCCGAGAAGACCATTCGCAATCATGTTGCGAACGGTATGCGACTTACTCACCTGGCGATCGAATACGACAATGTCATGAGCTGCGTTCTCGATGAGAATGGCGTAATCGGCAAGGTGCGCTTTCTCGGTATGGACGACGACAAGGATATCGACAACGACCCGCTCGCTCGCATGGACGCGGAGTTCGCGCTGAGCACCGGCACGTTGCGAATGCTGCTTGGTGATCTTAAGAAAATTCTCGGCGGTTTTGCCTGATACGACGGTCGTGTAGTTCGGTCTGTCCGCACCAGCGTACGAATTCGCAACGGTGCAACAGCGTATTCGGCGTAATTTACCCCCGCTACACTACAGAAAACGCGGCGATCGCTGCCATGATCAGCAGAATAGCCGTCAGGCCGAGCCAGTAAGCGACGAATAACAACGAAAACTTGAAGCTGGTCGACCAATGGCCCTGCTCGTAGACCCGGCGCAAGGACTTGTACAGGTACACCGGAATATAGATTGGCACAGCGACCAGCAGAAGACCGAACACGATACCGGGTGTACCAACAAGCACCGTGCTGGGTACGTTAAACAGACTGCCGCCCCGCGCTAATAATATCTGCACGATCAGCGCAAGAAAGACGAACGCGTGGTAATGGATGATGAAGAGCAGATGTTCTACGTAGAATCGCTTCGACAGCGGATACGATACTTTCAATACGAGTGCCATCAATGGCAAAAGAATAAACAGGCCAGCCGGCACGTACTCCAGCAGCTTGTCGAGAAAACCGCGTATGCCCTCGCCATCGTCCGAGGTCAGTCGTAGACAAACGAGCTCAAGACGTTCCCGTGGGAAAAGGCTGGCGAGCCAGGCGGGCACCTCGGCTTCATCGTATTCATCACGCAGATCGCATTTAGTATCGACGTCCTCTCCAGCCAGGTTGAGCTCGATTTGTACTTTCGGCGTATCCGTGTCAGCGGGCGTTACCTCGTTGTCTTCGGCCCTGGCTTGGTCAGGAACGTCCGGGTTGTTGCCGACGATTTCCGTCGCTTCCGCAACGGGCTTGCCCTCTGGCTCAAAGAACAGGCTGAACTCCTGCTTTGGATCGAAGAACGCGATAACGAAGAACAGCAAGCTCAGTACGAGATACGTACGGAACGGCGGCATGTACCGCGCACGACGGCCACGCAAATAGTCGCGCGTTAAGTACCCTGGACGAATCGCAAGTTGCACGATTGTGCGCCACAGCCTGGAGTCAACGTCGAACAGATCGCCAAACGCATCACGCGTGAGTTCCCAGACGCTTATTAACCGTGACTGTCCTCGCTGACCGCACTGACCACAGTACTGCCCTGTTAGCGGCGCGTTGCAATTGAGGCAGTGCGGAAGTTTGCCGCTGCCTGCATTTTCGCGGTTATGCAGCACTCGCCGGGTGGCGGTCAGATGCTCGCCGAACTTCGCAACAGTCTTGGCGCGCATCGCACTGGCCGGGCCGGCCAGGTAGTCATCGAGATCTTCTGCGCTGGCCATGCAGTAGCGGACTACACGTGTTTCCCGATCATCGCTATTGTCGGTCTCGCTGACTTCGGCATCAACGAAGCCTGGGAGCTGCAATAGCTCGGCGACATGCTCGTCCAACCACGCGTCCAGATCACTGGCCGCTACAGCATCGACCTGCAATGTCACTTCATAAATTGGTCCGTGGCATTGACCCACAAATTGCCCCCACCCAATCGACTTCCGCAAGGCTTCCTGTACGCGCCAGGCTTGAAGTAGGCGCACTCAGGATAACTTTGACTTGCTTAACCTGCTCGACGTGCGAGCAGACTCCCCTCTATTGGATTTGGCTTATTTTCGGCTAAGCATGAACAATCCAGCTGCGGCCGATACACCACCGCCGATCAGGTACAACATGGTGTTGTCCGAGTACTGGCCCGTGAGGGCTTCGGCAATTTCTTCGGTTGGCGCATTCGTCGCGTTGATTCCGAAATAGAGCGCAATTGCGCCGCCAATCAGCAAGACGATCCCGATCAGTTTGTTCTGGCTCATGGTGATTTTCCTGTGGCTGGCGAGTATTCGCTAACAATGAGCTTACCTCATCCGCCGGTCAGATCGACGCCTGACGTTACAGCACGGATGACCGGAACCGGTGCAGCGCATAGTGGCGTTCTAGCTATGGCTCCAATTGTCGGGGTCCTGGTTGTCCCCGGGCGACAAACCAACTAGATCCCCGTCAGTGTTGACGCCAAGCCCCAACACGGTCCGATTGGCATAGGCAAAGTAAGCGGTAACCTGGTTGATCTCGAGGATCTCGCCGTCATCAAGTCCGGCATCCCTTAACAACTGAATCTGCGACTCAACAAGTTCTCCGGGAGATCGGGTCAAACAAGCCGCATACTCAAGCCCGGCTCGCTCCTTGTCGGAAAGTGCCGCTGACAAATTACTCTGTTCAAATGCCAGGCGTATGGCGTCGCTGCGTACCGGGTCATCGAGCAAGCGCGTCATGCCAGCAAGATGGTGATCGTAACAATACTCGCAATTGTTCAATCTGCTCACGTATACGCCGATCGCTTCCAGATACCATTTAGGCAAGGAATTACCGGGATGATGCAGCACATACTTGTACAGCGTCATGTGACCTTCCATCGTGTGCGGCCGCAAGCTGTGCGCAAGCATGATGTTGTCGACGTTATTGTTGGGCCCTGTAATGCGCTCGTACAGCTTCTTTAACTTGCCCGTCGCACTGTCAAACGGTATGTGCTTTATCCAGGTCACAGCAACTATGCGGCCAGGTTGAAGGCAAATATCGCGAGGATTGCGACCGGCACTACGAAACGCATCAAGAAACGCCAGACTCGAAAGAACACGCCGTCTTTAATTCGCAGTGTTTCGAGAATCAGGTCATTCGTCAGGAACCAGCCGATAAACAGGGCGTACAACATTGCCCCGATTGGCATCAGCACATTGGTTATGGAAAAGTCCAGCAAGCCGAACGGATTCATCTCCTTGAAGCGATCAAAGGCGCCCAGCGGCCGCACATCTTCCATGACGTTGAAAGACCAGAGCGTAATAAAGCCAACGAAGAATATTACGACCCCTGTGACAACAGCTGCCTTTCCCCTGCCAACATTCTTGTTTTCGGCAAAGTGACTGACGCAGACCTCGAGCATCGACAATGACGAGGAAAGCGCTGCGAAGAATACCAGCGTGAAGAACACGCTGCCAATGACAGCGCCACCCGGCATCGCGCTGAAGGCCGTCGATAAGGTAACGAATATCAAACCGGGACCCTGGGTCGGGTCAAGGTCGTAGGCGAACACGATCGGGAAAATCATCAACCCGGCCAGCAACGCGACCAGGGTATCGCCTACCGCAACAATTGCTGAGGATCTGACTATATCGGCGTCTTCAGGCAGATACGCAGCGTAAGTGAGTACCGCACCAATGCCGACATTGACCGAGAAGAAGGCCTGGCCAAGGGCAGCCATGGTCACTTCCGGCGTGATCTTGGAGAAATCAGGCTTGAACAGATAATTCACTGCCTGGCCAAACTCGCCGGCCACCATGCCGTAAATAACAAGCCCGACGAGCATTACAAACAGCGCGGGCATGATGAACGTTACGGTTTTCTCGATGCCCGCTTTCACGCCGCGAGCGACGATCGCAACAGTAAATATCATGAACAACGCATGCCAGGCCGTCATGACCATGGGCTGATGCAAAAACCGGTCAAACTCTGCACTAACAGCAGCAGGCGCCAGACCGGAAAACGTGCCGCTAGCCATCTTGAATATGTAGGCGATTGACCAACCTGCGATGACGCTGAAAAAACTCAGAACCAGGAACATCGTGACAATGCCGAGCCAGCCGACATAGCGCCAGCCAGGGCTGGCCTTCACAGCAGCGGCCACCACTGCGAATGAACTCGGCGCACTCTTGCGGCCGTACTTGCCGATCAGCATCTCACCGATCATAACGGGTGTTGCAATAACGACTATGGCGATCACGTAAACCAATACGAATGCCGCGCCGCCGTTGCTACCCAGCATGTATGGAAACTTCCAGAGGTTCCCCAGTCCCACGGCGGCGCCTATTGCCGCCAGCAGGAATCCAAGTCTCGATGAAAAGTTTTCGTGCGCGTTGACTTGCTGCATGCAGATACTCTCTTCGTTTTTGATTCTGTTCCGGCTCGAACGGGAATGCACCTCATGCACAAATGAAGTTCAATCCGTGCGCCCCCGCTCGCGCTCGCTATAGTACCTCAGCGTAAAAGCAGGGGGACCAACTTTGTTGGAATCTGCCGGGCGATTCCGCCGAAGTCTACCCGCGGAATGCTGGCGGGACAGCCTGCTGACTGATGCTCCCAGCGCCGCGCTGCTGTCTCGGGGCAGAACTTGAATGTGCGAACCTGCTATCTTTGCGACGACCTGTTCTGCTCACGGCAAACTTTTTCCCCACCTCCATCCGGACCAAAGTACCCACGATGCTGAGTTATCGCCATGCCTTTCACGCGGGTAACCACGCCGATGTGCTCAAACACATTGTGCTGGTCGAGCTGCTGCACTACCTGACAGCGAAGGACAAACGGCTTTGGTACATCGACACTCATGCCGGTGCCGGCCAGTACCGTATCGACAACACAAGCAGCAATCGCGAGAGCAGCGAGGGAATTGAGCGACTGTGGAACGCCACCGACTTGCCCGAAGCCGTCCAGCGCTACCTGGACCGGGTTCGACTCCGCAACCCGGATGGCACGCTTTCACGCTATCCTGGCTCGCCGCTACTTGCGAATGATTCAGTCCGCGTTGGTGACCGCTTGTGGCTAAGTGAGTTGCACCCGGCTGACCACGCATTGCTTAACGAACAGTTCAAGCATGACGGGCACGTCAAAGTGCAAAAGTCCGACGGCTTTGCCGCGCTCCGGTCTTTGCTGCCGCCGGAACCGCGACGAGCACTCATAATGATTGATCCGAGTTACGAGGTTAAGAGCGACTATGTGCAGCTCATTGACAGCCTTGTCGATGCCAGGCGTCGATTTGCGACTGGAGTCTATGCGATCTGGTATCCACTGCTGGTCCGGCGCGAAGCCGAAAAGCTCGGGCAGCAGCTGATCAAGGCGGCGGGACCGCGTTGGCTAGACGTGGCCATGAGCGTTAAGAAACCCAGCGGAGAACGTGCCGGCCTGTATGGCAGCGGCATGTTCGTGATCAACCCACCACACACATTGCCCGCGACACTCGCAAATTTGATGCCGGGATTAACGAAACTGCTCGCACAGGACGCAGCTGCCAGTTTCAAACTCAACTATGAGCTGTCCTGAGCTGCTGCAGCGTGGCGTCAGGTTTCGACGCGCGCAGTCTGCAGGAATTCTGCTACGTTTTTTCTGACTTTGGTTCTCTCAACTGACCATTTGCCCAGCGCTCTCT
The DNA here is from genome assembly GCA_037968755.1 of Woeseia sp. GTDB lineage: Bacteria > Pseudomonadota > Gammaproteobacteria > Steroidobacterales > Woeseiaceae > Woeseia. The sequence continues at coordinate 2,288 of JBBKWB010000032.1, read as the reverse complement.
GCACCCGGGAGTCGCTTACGATTTCTGCATACTGGGCATGCTCGAATCGCTCCTGCCAACTGGGATGGCGCAACACGCTATCAACGAACACCTGGTCCAGTGCCAGTTCAATAGCCTCAGCACTTTTCCCGAGCAGCGCAAGAACGCTTACCTTGAGAGCTGGATTGTCGTCAATTGAGAAACCGTACTCAGCCGCCATCCGCTCGATGTAGGCGAGTCGCTCGAGTAGCTCGGCTTTTGGTCTGGCCACAAACCATGCGTCCATCGCAGCAAATTGCGCGGCCCAGCTCTTTAGTGAAGGGGCCGCTGAATCGTATGCGAAAATTCCGGGTGAGCTCTGCTCTATGAAAGCCAGTTCTTCCTCGATAACGCCGCGACGAATTGCCACGGAAAGCAAGTTGTGCACTGCATCCACGTATGCATCCCGGCGGTTGCTGACATCTATGCGAATCGCCTCGCGTGCAGTTTGATACAGGGCATCGTCGTCGCCAACTGCGAGGGCGCGAAGCATATTGACTTCGTACGCAGCACTGCTGGTCGGCGCGATCGAGAGTACGCGCTTACGAAAATCGTCGGCTTCTTCGATCAGCCCAAGCTCATACAGGAACTGCGCCAGCTCAGCAGACAACTCGTGGTCAGTTGGATCATATTCGATCGACTTGAGCATATGCCGCACCGCGCCCACGCCATCACCGGCAACCTGGCTCAAGGATGACATGATCGAATGCGCGTTCGGCTGGCGCGGTTCGATGTCCAGAGACCGCTGCATGTAGGCGATTGCCTGGCTGCTGTCGGAAAGATTGGCGTGCATGACACCCAGGCGGTAAAGAATGGCCGGGTTAAGCGGGTCCGTTTTCAGCGCTTCATTCAGCAGAGTTTCGACGCCGCCGAAATCGCGCACGTTAGACAATCTGCGCACCAGCAGGAAGCGGGCATCCAGTTTGTCCGGGTGTTCGGCAACAATCTCGCGCAAGCCTGCAATGGCTGCATTGACCTTGCCAGCTGTAACGTCACTGGTTTGCAGTGACGAATCAATAAACAAGCGAATCGCGCGGGCATCGGGATCCTGCGGGCGCACCAGCAGCACCTGTTCGGCAGTAGCCAGCATCTGCCTCAATGCCAGGCTCTCTTCCATCAAGCCGGTTTCTGACTGGCGCAAATAGTTGTAAGCAAGCGCAAGTTTTGCGTCTATGAAGTCCGGGTCGACCGCAAGCGCCCCCTTGAGCAAATCCTGCTCCGCTCGCAACCCCCAGTGCGAAAACGTGCTGCGTTGCTGCAAGGCCTGCAAATAGAGATCGTAGGCATCGGTGTACTCGGTGCTGCGCGCGCTTTCGCCGGCAGCAGGCGCTACGCCGAGTATGGACTTGGACATCGCCGCGCCGACGTCCCCTGCAATTTCATCCTGAATTGCAAAGATGTCATCCAGGGTACGATCGTAGTTCGCTGACCAGACATGGAACTGGTCACGCGAGCGTATGAGCTGCGCCGTTATGCGTACGCGATCGCCCGAGCGTTGCACACTGCCTTCAAGGATGTGGGCAACGCCAAGTGCAGTTGCGATCTCTCCAATAGGCAGATTCTTATTCTTGAATGAAAAGCTGGACGTCCTCGCCGCCACTTTCAGCCCGGGAACCTGCGCCAGCATGTGCAAGAGTGTTTCCGTCAGGCCATCTGAGAAATATTCGTTATCCTGACTGTCAGACATATTAACGAACGGCAGCACGGCTATCGACATCGGCGGCACCTCTGCCACAGAATCAACGCTGTCGACAGACTCGCGTTGTGAGCCGAACACCGCAAGAAACAGGATGCCCGTCACCACCACTGCCAGAGTAAGAAACTCAAGCCTGCGACCACGCCGTGCCGACAGACTGTCGTCGTCATCAACGATACTTTGCCGGCGAATACCCTCGGGCGTGATTTGGTAGACCCAGGCGACGATGACGGTTGGCAGGAACCCCAGTGCGAACACCAGCACAACCGCCCGTGACATCCAGGCAGGTGCACCAACGGTGGGCAGGATGGTGGTAAACACCTCCGTCAACAGCCAACCGGCTACCAGGTAGGCCGCAGCCACCCTGAATACGTTACGGCGCTTGAGTTCCAGGAAAAAAGACATTCGACAGCTTGCGGGCGCTTGGTGCGAGAAGTATACAAGAATGGCGCGTGCGCCCTGGCGAATTCGTGGACACGCGTGAGGTTCTTGTTAACTTTGATTCCGCGAACCCGCACTTGGTTTGCTTATCCGTCGGATTTGCAAGAACCGCACGCCCATAACGATCGGGAAA
>JBBKWB010000031.1:0-22438 GCA_037968755.1 Woeseia sp. | reverse complement strand
GCGGATTGACACGTCCTGCTCACCGTATCCTTAACTCATGACAGGCAAGCAGGCCGATGCTTAGAGCTGCAGGGCTTAATATCATCAACCTAGCTTAGCAGGCGGACCGATACTATTCGCGTGCCGTTGCTTCGATCCGTTCCTGGCCACTATCAGGCACGCCGGCCATGCAACTAATTGTTGCCCGTCAAGTCAAATCGTGCGAGCGAAAACAGGGAGAACGGCAGTGATCGAAGTTCGTAACGTTAGCCTGTGCATGCAGTTGGTATTGTTGCTGACGCTGTTCTCGAGCGGCGCCTTTGCTGCTGAGACCCCACCGCAGAAAGCCGTACTCGTCACGGGCGCAAACAGTGGCATCGGTCGAACGATCGCCTACCGCCTGGCCGAAGAAGGTTATTTTGTCTACGCCGGTGCTCGAAAAAAGCACGATATTGAGACGCTCAGCGCCGTAGAAAACATGCAAGGCCTGCGGCTTGATGTAACGAAGCAGGCCGAAATTGACAACGCGGTGAAGCTGGTCAGGGCGGAAGGCCGTGGCTTGTATGCCGTCGTGAATAATGCTGGTGTCGTCGTGATGGGACTGCTCGCGGAAACAGAGGAGTCGGAGCTCGACTTCCTGTTCGACGTGAACATTTATGGCCCGTACCGAATGGTCAAGGCCTTCGCGCCACTACTGGTCGAATCAAAAGGGCGGGTCGTTAACATCAGTTCGATGGCAGGCATAATGTCGCCGCCCGCCTATGGTGTCTACAGTATGAGCAAGCACGCCATCGAGGCATTTACGGATACGCTGGCATACGAGTTAGGATCGGTTGGGGTTCGTGTGAGTGCGATTGAGCCCGGGCCATTCAACTCGAATGCGGCCGCATCAAATTGCGAGCGACGACGGAAGCAAGGCTACGACGCAAGTAAGTCGCTGATGCCGGATCTGGCCGCAGAAATCGCGACACTTTGTGGCGACACTGCGCAACAGTATCCGGAGCCCGACCCCGTGGCCGATGCTGTTCTGCAAGTACTCACGTCGGACGCGCCGAAAGCGCGTTACCTTGCGCCGAGCGACCCGCGGCAGGCGGAATTCGTAGCGCGCAGTATCCTGAAAGATCTGGCCGACCTGAGCAGCGGACAGTCATATAATTTCAGCAGGGACGAACTAATGAGCATGCTCGATGATGCTTTGGGAGACGCCGAACAATCCAAAGACGATTAGGAGTTCGGAATTGAAGTCATGATGCAGCGACGCGAACCTCACGCTGGTTCGATGTCGTTGTCGGGTCTATCGCCAATCGGTACATCGAGAAACAAGGGCGAATGCCATCTACCAGGCTTGGCGAGCGTGGACAGGTAACTGGCTGCATTCGAAGCAACAGCCTGAAGGTCAGCCCGACTGGAACGCCGCAACTGTCTTTGAGCCACCACTAAACTTAAGTAAAGCCTTGTTACTGTCATCCGGCGGCTCAATACTGTTGCCTATGGAATTTAAAGACTATTACAAGGTGATGGGTGTCAAGCGCGACGCCACGCAGGACGAGATCAAGCGGTCCTATCGCAAGCTTGCTCGCAAATATCATCCGGACGTCAGCAAGGAGTCGGACGCCGAGGAGCGCTTCAAGGAAGTGGGTGAGGCCTACGCGGTGCTGAAAGACCCTGAGAAACGCACCGCTTATGATCAATTGGGTGCGGACTGGAAGAAGGGCCAGGATTTTAAACCGCCTCCAAACTGGGACCAGGGCTTCGAATTCCATGGTGGTGGCGCCGGCGGAGGCGGAGCCGAACAGTTCAGCGACTTCTTCGAGACATTGTTCGGCCGCGGCGATTTCCGCGGCGGATTCACGCGCGCGGATCATCGTCAGTTTACGGCCCGTGGCGAGGATACCTTTGCGAGGATCGTTGTCGATCTCGAGGACTCATACCTCGGCGCAACCCGCAGCATTACACTGAAGCACACAGAGATGGGCGATGACGGCCGGCCGACGGTAAGCAATCGAACCCTGAACGTGAAGATACCGAAAGGCGTGCGACCGGGTCAGCATATTCGCCTGGCCAAACAGGGGTCAGCAGGTGCCGGTGGCGGCGAAAGTGGTGACCTGTTTCTGGAAATTGCGTTTCGACCGCATCCGAAGTTCCTTGTCGAAGGCGATGACGTTTATCTGAATCTGCGGGTAGCGCCATGGGAGGCGGAACTGGGTGCGAGCGTCAAGACGTCGACGCCGACAGGCGACGTCGATCTGACGATTCCGCGGCACTCGAAAGCGGGACGAAAGCTGCGTCTCAAGGGGCGCGGGTTACCAGGGAAAGAACCCGGTGATTTCTATGCGGTCCTGCAAATAGCGCTGCCACGAGCAGAGACCGATGATCAAAAGGCTGCATATCGCCAATTTGCGAGCGCCTTCGAATTCGATCCCCGCACGGGCGAGGAGGGATAGGCCATGACCAACGAAAATCGAAATCATGTACTGCAATGCGAGATTATTGAGACCCGTCTTGAGATGTCGCTCTCCGATCTGTGCGAGGTATGCACTGTCACCAGTGAGCGTATCGTGCAACTGGTTGACGAAGGTCTGGTTGAACCGGTTGGTCGCGAGCCCGCCGAGTGGCGATTCAGCGGCCAAAGTGTCAGACGTGTCGTGGTCGCAGAACGCCTGTCGCGTGATCTTCGGCTGAACGCGGCTGGCGCCGCTCTCGTGCTGGACCTACTCGACGAAGTGACGCAGCTACGCCAACGGCTGATCAGGCTTGAGGAGATCGACTACGAGTAGCCGCGCGTTAACGTAGTGTTCGCTCTGCGTGATGTTTTTGCGTAAACGCCCCTGGTTACTACAAGATATTTGCACAAGTCCCGGGGCTCGGCCAATCTATGCCGGCCTGTAGTCAGCTTTAATTCCTTATCGTAGATCACCGCGTTAAACGAGGAGCGGACCCGGATATATAGGGGCGCGCTACCATCGCCAATGGGGTTTCTACGTATTCCTATTCTCATGTTGGCGCTGCACACTCATAAAACAATGCATGACATCATGACGGCATCTATCGCTGTCGCCGACTCGCACATTGCCGGGCGGCGTTTTGTCGGAGCAAACAGACAGCAAACTGGACCGACGCGATCGTAGACATCTTACCGTATCGACGGCTAAAGAGACGCGTCGCATGTCGACACAATAGGTTCAGAGCGCCCGGACTCGCTGCGAACGTCGCCGCCGGATGTAAGTTTACCGGCAGATCGAGCAATCGAGAGAGAGCGGTTACCAAACATGGCTTCGCAAGATTTCAAACATCGGTTGACCGACACGAAGGGCTCAGCCACGTCATTCGAGTATCTTCGCGAACAAACCGTCGGTGCAGACTCGACATTCGATACGCCTTTCGGCGAACGTACGATGGTCTATTGTGACTACACCGCATCCGGCCGCTGCCTGTACTTCATTGAGAACTACCTGCTCAGCGTGTTGCGCAACTATGCCAACACCCATACCGAGGACGATGTCACCGGCCGTAACATGACTCGCCTCTTGCATCAGGCGGAGAACATCATCAAGCGCTCGGTCAATGCCGGATCTGACGGACGCTTGATCGCCGTCGGCACTGGCGCATCGGCTGCGATCGATAAGGTGCAACAGATCCTTGGCGTCGCGTGTCCGCCCGCCACCCGGCGGCGCATCGATATGGCGCTCGAGACTTTCATGGACCAGGGCGGAATGCGGTCCCTCGATGCCTGCCAGCACGCGCTTGCACCAGTCGTTTTTGTGGGACCGTATGAGCACCATTCCAATGAAATTTCCTGGCGCCAGGGCTTCGCCACCGTCGTCGAAGTTGATCTGGCGGAGGATGGTGGCATCGATCTCGGTCATCTGGAGAAACTGTTGCAGGCACCGGAATACGAGAACCGCTATCGTATCGGTTCGTTCTCGGCAGCATCCAACGTCAGCGGCATGCTTTCCCCGGTGCAGGAGATCACGCGTCTGTTGCACCGCTACAATGCGATCGCCTGTTTCGACTACGCAGCCTGCGCCCCGTATGTGCCGATAGACATGAATCCCGACGACGGCGGCGATGCGTCCATCGATGCGATATTCATTTCACCGCACAAATTTCTCGGTGGACCGGGTTCCAGCGGCATTCTGGTTTTTAATAAACGTATCTATGCAGAGGACCTCCCACCCACCGTCGCCGCCGGCGGTACGGTGGATTACGTCAGCCTGGACGATCAGGACTTTATTTCAGATATTGAAGAACGGGAAAAGGCAGGCACACCGGGCGTCATGCAAACGATCAAGGCCGCGCTCGCCTTCGAGCTGAAGGACAGTATCGGCACCGAACGCATTGCGGCGCGTGAGCATGAGCTGACAGTGCGCGCCTTGCGTCGCTTCGGAGCGGAGAAAAATATCGAGATAATCGGTAATCCCGACCCGGCTCGCCGTATTGGCATAGTGTCATTCAATGCGAAGGATCCACAAGGACGCTATCTGCACCCAAAATTTGTGACCGCACTGCTTAACGACCTGTTCGGTATCCAGTCTCGCGCTGGTTGCTCTTGTGCAGGGCCATACGGACATCGCCTGCTCGGTATTGGCAAGCAACGTTCCGCTCAATACCGGCAATGCGTCAGTGCCGGCTATGGTGGATTGAAACCCGGCTGGTGCCGGATTGGCTTCCACTACACGATGGATGACCTCGAAGCCGATTACGTGATCGACGCGGTTAACTTTGTAGGTGAGTATGGATACCGGTTCATGCAGCTGTACGATTTCGATATGCACAGTGGCAGCTGGACGCACAAACAAGAACGGTCGCAGTTTGCCGCTCTGTCAATAGACTCTGCGATACATGCGAAAACCCTGGAAAAGACCGCAATCCCAACCGAACGCCGCCGGCGTCTTTACGGTTCGTATATGAGCGAAGCTCGAAAAAATGCGGAGCGCTTGGGCGATTCGGCCGAGCATGACCTGCAGTTGGAGGGAGAGCTGGGCGACCTACAGTTCTTTGCCATCGACGAGCGCTCGACCTCCTGACACCCTGTCTGCGATGAGAAGCGGCGATGGCTATTGGGCACATTGGTCGTCGCGTTCGGCATCACGCACTTCGATGACTTTCCTGCCGACCTCGACCAGGTCCTCGCAGCATCCGTTTGACCGCTAGCGGTGGAGCCTAAAAGCCGAGATCACGCAGGGCATCTGCAATCCTGGTTCGCATGGGCTCGGCTTTTATCGGAAAACCCCGGAAGAAATCGACACTGCCAGTCAGGCAATAGCGAACCCCGATCCAGGCGACTGACGTAGTTTGCCGAGATGCAGTCGTCCGCAAGCATCAAACCGTTCCTTGCGAACTCGTAGCTATTGTTCAGAGTTCCTTGCTAAGACGGACAAGTTCTTCATCGTCAGGGTTTTGCTTGACTGTAAAGCCGAGTTCCGTGCAGAACCGAAGCATCTTCGTGTTATTCCTCAGAACAATGCCCTCTATTTTTTCCAGACCAACCTCTTGCGCCACATGGAATAGATGCTGCAGCAGCTCCCGCCCAAGTCCGCGCCCCTGCCAACTGTCAGCGACAACCACCGCGAACTCGGCAGAGCCATGCAAACTGCCCTGTGCAAATCGGGCCACACCGATCTCCTGTTCCTGCATTTCAACTTGTATAGTTGCTATGAGTGCCATCTCACCTGGAAAATCCAACTGAGTAAACTGATCCAACAACCGTGGTGAGAGCTCGCTAACCGCCGCAAAAAACCGTGAATATCTGGAGTCGGACGAAAGGCCACTAACGAAGGCTTGCTCTATTTCACGATCCTCGGGTCGAATCGTACGGATCGTTACCAGCGTGCCATCGCCGGCAGTCCATTCATGCTCAATATTGGGTGGTTGCATCGCAACCCAGCCCCATCGGTTCATGGGTACCACCAGCAGAATTGCCAGCTTCTTTATTCATCGCATTCCACCTCGTTGATATTGCTATCGGGCCCATGATGTGAGCATTGCGGTATGGGGTTCCGAGGGTACGCAAAAGCAAAGTGACGTCAGTGCGCAAGCCCACACACGCCCAAGGCGTCAGGCAGGTGTGGTCTACCGTACATAATCCCTGAGCTGCACCGCGTAGACTTCGCCGCCCACACGGGCAGTAAGGTCGTACTCTTGATACGGACCGCGGTATCAGTATGCGCATGAACTCACCGTGGTCGACCCGCGTTGCCGGGGACGTGACATTGCCCGCGGCGGGTACTCCGGAATCCCCGTGGAGCAGCGACAGTATCATTCGCGATGAACTGTTCAGCATTGAGCGACTGGAAGAGCATGCCGCCAGCCTCGCTCTGGCCCTGCAAGTCACTGATCGCCCGCCGCGCGGCCGCTTGCTGGACAGCAGGTTAAAGGAAAATGAGGCACGTCTGCTTGCGGCCTACCGAAACCTCGCCAATGCGGTTACCGAAGATCGCAGCGTCACGCCGGCTGCAGACTGGTTGGTTGAAAATTTTCACCAGGTTGAAGCGCAGATTCGCCAGATTCACGACGATCTGCCGCCCCGCTACTATCGTCAATTGCCAAAACTGGCCGACGGACCGTTCGCCGGTTATCCACGCGTCTTCGGCATAGCGTGGGTCTACATCGCGCATAACGACAGCCGCTTTGATTCCGATACGCTCCGTCGCTTTGTTCTCGCCTATCAGCGAGTCGAAGCACTGACGATCGGTGAACTTTGGGCCATTGCGATTACGCTGCGAATAGTGCTGGTGGAGAACTTGCGGCGTGCAGTCGACCTCATCATCGAAAGTCGGGAAGCGCTGGAAGCGGCCAACTCAGTCGCCGATCTGCTGCTTGGTGTTGGCCCTGCAAAATGTGATCCGGAAGCGCTTACGAAGTGCCATGCGGCGGGCGAAACGATCTCGCCTGCGTTCATCGTGCAACTGGTGAAGCGCCTGCGGGATCAGGATCCGCGCGTGATACCGGCGTTGCGCTGGCTCGAAAACATGATCGCCGCGCAGGATACCAATGCCGATCAGATGGTGCATGACGAGCATCAGCGACAGGGCGCATCGAATGTGACGGTGCGTAACATCATTACCAGTATGCGGCTAATCTCCGAGGTTGACTGGTCCGTCTTCTTCGAAGCGGTGAGCCCGGTCGACAAGCTGCTGCGCGCCGGCAGCGATTTCGATGCGATGGACTTTTCGACGCGCAACATTTATCGAAGCGCGATTGAGGAACTTGCCCGCGGCTCCGGCTACACAGAAATTGAAGTCGCCACTTTAGTGCTCGAACAGGCGCGGGCGGGAGCCGCCAGCGATCGCCTTGAAAGCGACCCTGGCTACTACCTGATCGCGCGCGGCCGCCGTGCTTTCGAGCGCGGGCTCGGTTACCGGGCACCATTACGTGACTGGCTACGCCGCCTGCATGCATCAATAGGGCCTTTTGCCTACTTCTGTGCGGTCGCCGTGCTGGCAGCGACCATGCTGGCGTTGCCGGTGATTGGGCTTGCCGGTCAGGGAGTGGGCAGCGTCACCCTTTTGTTGCTCGGTTTGCTCGGATTCATTCCGGCTGTTGATGCTGCGCTCGCCCTGATTAACAACGTCGTTACGCGCGGCATTGGCGCAACGATTCTGCCCGGCCTCGAGTTTGTTGATGGCGTGCCGGCCACGCAACGTACGATGGTCGTTGTGCCGACGCTGTTGACGACACCTGCTGCAATCAGCTCGCTGGTAAATCGCCTCGAGGTACATTACCTCGCCTCCATACCGGGTGAACTCTACTTCGCACTTCTAACTGACTGGACTGACGCAGTTACAGAGCATGTCGCAAATGATGACACCCTGGTCGAACAAGCGGCTTCCGGGATTGCCCGGCTAAATGAGCGCTACGCCGCAGGCGACAACGGCCCGCGTTTCTATTTGTTGCATAGGCGACGACGTTGGAACGAGGGCCAGGCTTGCTGGATGGGCTGGGAGCGCAAGCGCGGCAAGCTGCATGAACTGAATCGCTTGCTTCGCGGTGGGACTGACACGTCATTCATCACGATCAATGGGCAGGCGCCAATTGTGCCGTCCGATACGCGCTACGTCGTAACGCTGGACAATGATACGCGCCTGCCGCGTGGCGCAGTACGGCGACTGGTTGGAAAAATGGCCCATCCGCTGAACATGCCTCGCTACGATAAATCGAGGCGGTGTGTGATCGATGGTTATGCCGTGCTGCAACCCCGAGTCACGCCATCGCTGCCTGTCGGGCGCGAAGGTTCCCTGTTTCAGCGCATCGTTTCGGGGATGACCGGTATTAATGCCTACGACACCGCTGCAGCTGATCTTTATCAGGATCTGTTCGGCGCCGGATCCTACGCTGGCAAGGGAATCTATGACATTGACGCGTTCGAAGTGGCGCTTGCGGATCGCGTACCGGAGAATTCGCTGTTGAGCCACGACCTTTTTGAAGGAACGTTTGCGCGTTCGGGCCTGGTATCTGACATCGAGGTAGTCGAGGAATTTCCATCCGATTACAGCAGCGCTGCGGCGCGCAATCACCGCTGGGCGCGCGGCGACTGGCAATTGCTGCCGTGGATTTTCGGCCGTGTCGATTTGGGCGCGCTTGAGCACCACACGGTGCCGCCGCTCGGTGTCTGGAAGATGCTCGACAATCTGCGCCGCACCTTGTCCGCGCCCGCGTGTATTGCGTCGCTAATTGTCGGCTGGATGCTGCCAGTACCGGCGGCGTTGTCGTGGACAATATTTGTGATCGGGACGATCTCGCTACCGGCGCTGCTGCCGGTCTTCGCTGCGATTATCCCGCAGCAAACCGGGCTCAAAAGACACGGCCATTTTCGCGCGCTGCGTGGCGATCTGTCGCTGGCGCTACTCCAAATAGGGCTGGCGCTGACGTTTCTTGCACATCATGCATGGCAGATGGTCGACGCAATTCTACTCACGCTGTATCGGCTGTTCGTTAGCCACCGCAATCTGTTGGAGTGGGTCACAGCCGCGCAGACCAAAGAGTTGCCGAGCGCGGATCTTGCGGAAAACTACTGGAAGATGCGTGGCTGCGTTCTGCTTGCGCTTGGCACGATGCTTGTACTGGCATCGGCCGGTGCTGCTGCCTGGTGGGTTGCAGCGCCGTTCCTGGTGCTATGGATAGCTAGCCCCGCCATCGCCGTGTGGATCAGCATCACGCCGTCCGTCGCGGGACACTTGCCCCTGTCGTCGGCAGACAGCGCCGAGCTTCGCGGCGTCGCGCGCAGCACCTGGCGCTTCTTCGAGACCTTCGTGACAGCGGACGACAACATGTTGCCGCCGGACAATTTTCAGGAAGACCCGCGACCGGTCGTGGCGCACCGTACTTCGCCGACGAACATGGGGTTGTACCTGATCAGCATTGTTAGCGCACGCGACTTCGGCTGGCTCGGCACGCTCGACGCAATAGAACGCCTGGAAGCAAGTATGGCGACGATGGCACGCCTGACAAAGTACCGCGGCCACTTCTACAACTGGTACGACACTCGTGACCTGCGACCGCTCGAACCTCGCTATGTATCATCCGTCGACAGCGGCAATCTGGCCGCTCACTTGATAGCACTGGCGAACACGTGTGCTGAGTGGCGCCAGTCGGCGCCGTGTTACGCAGTCATCGCTGCAGGCCTCGACGATGCCTTGCGCCTCGCGCACGAGCACTTGTTGGAAACTGCAGGCAATCCGCAGACCGAGCCTTGGTCCGATCTTGATCGGGCACTCGACTCCATCGCTGAGACAATGGCGTTGCCGCTGTCCATCGGCAGCGAGCTCGCGGAGCGGCTTGCCGACCTGGCCGCACGCGCCGCCGCGGCCGAGGCCGCGACTGAAGCGCTGATTGACTCTGAGCCCAATGGCACTTTCGATGACCTGCAGTACTGGGTTAACGCGATCGGGCAATCGGTAGCGAGCTGGCGGCGCGAAGCAGGGCTGAACCCGGCGGCGCGCCTGGCGGTCGATGCACGCTTGACGTGTATCGAGGATACGGCGCGTGGTATCGCGATGGAGACGGAATTCGACTTTCTCTTCGATCAAGAGCGCAGGCTGTTGTCGATCGGCTATCTTGCCGATGAAGGTGTACTGGATTCGAGCTGCTACGATTTGCTGGCGTCAGAGGCACGGCTCGCGAGTTTTTTCGCGATCGCCAAGAATGATGTGCCAACCAGGCACTGGTTTCGGCTGGGTCGTCCGGTTACGCCGATAGGCCATGGCGCGGCGCTGATCTCCTGGTCCGGTTCGATGTTCGAATATTTGATGCCGTCGCTCGTGATGCGGGCACCGGCCGGCAGCTTGCTCGAGAAGACGAACAGACTCGTCATGCGCCGGCAGGTGCGTTACGGCGATGCGTTGAACGTACCGTGGGGGGTGTCGGAGTCCGCCTACAACGCGCGCGACCTGGCGATGACCTACCAGTACTCGAACTTCGGCGTGCCGGGGCTTGGACTCAAGCGTGGTCTGAGCCTCAACATCGTGATCGCGCCGTATGCGACTGCACTGGCGGCAATGGTCGATCCGCACGCGGCAACTTTGAATTTGTCCCGGCTCGCGGCGTTAGGCGCGCGCGGTCGTTACGGTTTTTTTGAGGCCATCGATTACACGCGCTCGCGACTGCCGGAGGGCGCTAAACTGGCGATAGTGCAGGCCTACATGGCACATCATCAGGGCATGACGATTGTCGCGATTGCCAATGTATTGTTCGATGGCCGCATGCGCGCGCGTTTCCACGCCGAGCCGCGCGTGCAGGCTACTGAATTGCTGCTGCAGGAGCGTACGCCGCGGGATTTGACGGTCTCTCGTCCCCGCGCCGAAGAAGTCGACAAACCTATGCTGTTGCAGTCAACGCAACCTGCCGCTGATCGCCAGGTGCACGGGACCCGCACCGAGACCGTGCAAACCCAGATTCTTTCGCACGGTGACTACGCGGTGATGATCACGAGCGCCGGTGGCGGTTACAGTCAGTGGCGGGATATCGCACTCACGCGCTGGCGGGAAGACGCTACGCGTGACGCTGACGGCCAGTACGTGTACCTGCGCGATGTGCACAGCGGCGCGGTATGGTCGGCGACCTATCAACCCTGCGGTGTCGAACCTGATAAATATCAGGTCACGTTCACCGAAGATCGCGCGGTGTTCGTGCGTCGCGACGATTCGCTCACGACGAGCCTGCACGTGATGGTATCGCCGGAGGACGATGTCGAAGTTCGTCGCGTTTCGATCAGCAACGCTGGCGACAGCGCGCGCGATATCGATGTTACGACCTACAGTGAGTTGGTACTGGCACCCGCGGCGGCCGATCTGGCGCACCCGGCGTTCTCGAAGCTGTTCGTGCGGACCGAGTACCTGCCGCGGTACCGTGCCCTGATAGCGACACGACGTCGACGCGATCCGTCGGAAGCGGAAGTCTGGGTTGGGCAGCAAATGACCGTACAGGGGCAAGAGCTGCATGCCCGTGAATACGAAACCGACCGTGCGCGCCTGCTGGGTCGCGGACGCGGAGTCCACGCACCGGATGCGATTCACGCAGCAGGCCCGCTATCGAACAGCGTGGGCACCGTACTCGACCCGGTTTTTGCATTGCGTAGCAGAGTCCGTGTTCCGCCCGGCAAGACCGTACACCTCTCGTGCTGGACGGTCGCTGCAGCATCGCGCGAAAGTGTCTGTGACCTGTTGGAGACGCACCACGACGCGAACGCCTACAGTCGCGCCGAGACACTTGCATGGACGCAGTCTCAGGCACTATTGCTGCATCTCGGAGTTACCGCAGCGGAAGCTGATCTGTTCCAGCGTCTCGCCGGCCATGTCCTCTGTGCCGACCCGACGTTCCGACCCTCTTCTGAGATCATCCTGCGTGGCAGCGGGCCGCGCGCTGCCTTGTGGGCAGAGGGAATATCCGGCGACCGGCCGATAGTGCTGCTGCGTATCGAACAAAGCGAGGATATCGCCGTCGTGCGCGAAGTGCTCCAGGCCCACGAATACCTGCGCCTGAAGCATCTCGAGCTGGACCTCGTGATCCTCAACGAGCATGCATCGTCTTATGTCCAGGATCTGCAGACCGCCATCGATACCGCGGTGCGCAGGAGTCATTCGCGGCCGCATCTCGGCGAAGCGGATGGCCATGGCGAGGTATTCACGCTTCGCACGGACCTGATATCGAACGAAACACGTGGTGTGTTGAGCGCAGTCGCACGTGTCGTGATCGCAGCTGAACGCGGCAGCCTGGCAGCGCAATTGAATCGCATTGTGGACAGGTCGAGAGTCCGATCGACAGTGCCGGAGGTCCGGTCGCGACCGATTCGTCGCGCGATTCCACCCCCGCCAAAGGTGGATCTCGAATTCTTCAATGGGCTCGGCGGATTCGGCGCTGAAGGGCGCGAATATGTCGTGCAACTGCACGGCGATCAGATCACACCGGCACCCTGGATCAACGTAATTGCCAATGCGAACTTCGGTTGCCAGGTGTCTGTCGAAGGTAGCGGCTACACGTGGGCGCTGAACAGTCGCGAGAACCAGCTGACCCCCTGGTCCAACGATGCAGTTTGTGATCCGATCGCCGAGATCCTGTATGTCCGGGACCAGGCCACGGGCGAGTACTGGACACCGACGCGTGCACCGATGTGCAATACCGATGGCCACTACACCGTGCGGCACGGCCATGGATACAGCATTTTCGAGCACGTCGCGCACAACCTGGTGCTGACGTTGCTCGTCTTCGTACCACTCGATGACCCGGTCAAGATTTGCCGGTTGACCGTCAAGGATACTTCCGGACGCCGTCGGCAACTGTCGATGACTGCTTACGTCGAATGGGTGTTGGGAACATCGCGCCAGGCGTCCGCGCCATTCATTAGTACCGACGTGGACAAGTCGACCGGCGCGCTGTTCGCCACCAATCCAATGCATGTCCTGTTTGGACCCCGAATTGCATTCATCGATCTGGGAGGGCGCCAGACCGAGTGGACCGGTGACCGCCGCGAATTCATCGGCCGGCATGGCCGACTGGACAGGCCGGTTGCACTCAATGGTTCCGGACCGCTGTCAAACCGTACCGGCGCAGGACTCGACCCTTGCGGTGCCTTGCGCACGATGCTCGACGTAACAGCGAACGGCAGCGCCGAGGTCGTATTCCTGCTCGGTGAGACCGACGATGCCGCTGCTGCCCGAGCGCTGTTGCTGAAGTATCGCGAAGCAGATATCGATGAAGCACTGGCGTCGGTCAAGCAGCACTGGACGCAGACACTGGGCGTGGTCCAGGTCACGACGCCGGATCGCGCGCTGGATCTTATGCTTAATAGCTGGCTGATCTACCAGACGCTGGCCTGCCGCACCTGGGCGCGCGCAGCATTTTACCAGGCAAGCGGTGCGTATGGTTTTCGCGATCAACTGCAGGACTCGATGGCGCTCGTCACCGCACGGCCCGACATCACACGAGCGCATTTGCTGCGTGCCGCCGCTCGCCAGTACCCGGAAGGGGACGTGCAGCACTGGTGGGTGCCGACAACCGGCCAGGGCGTGCGCACCCGAATCAGTGATGATCGAATCTGGCTGGCATACGCCGCTGCTCACTACGTCGCGAGCAGTGGCGACACGGCGATCCTTGATGAAGCTGTGCCGTTCGTCGACGGGCCGGTGCTCGAGCCAGGTGCCGACGATGCATTCACGCAACCCCTCATTACCGATTACACCGCTAGCCTGTTCGAACACTGCGCGCGCGCACTGGATGACAGCCTCGCGCTCGGTGCGCACGGCCTGCCCCTGATCGGTACCGGAGATTGGAACGATGGCATGAACCGGGTGGGTGCGGATGGGCGCGGCGAGAGCGTATGGCTCGGCTGGTTTCTGTACGCGACGCTCACTGCGTTTGCGCCGTACGCCAGCGAGCGCGATCCTGCACGTGCGTCGCGTTGGTTGTCACATGCGGCAACGCTGCGTGAGGCGCTCGAGCGCAACGCCTGGGATGGAGCGTGGTATCGCCGCGGCTATTTCGACGACGGCACGCCGCTCGGCTCGGAACTCGCAGATGAATGCCGGATCGATTCCATTGCTCAGTCGTGGAGTGTGATGTCGGGGGCCGCCGATCCTGCGCGCGCCGAGCAGGCGATGGCTTCCGTCTTGACCGAGCTTATCCGGTCCGACGACAAACTTGCACTGTTGTTCACGCCACCGTTTGCACGCACGGCACACGATCCGGGGTACATCATGGCCTACCCACCCGGTGTACGTGAAAATGGGGGTCAGTACACACATGCGGCAACCTGGTCAGTGTTCGCGCTGGCCAAACTCGGCAAGGGCGACGCCGCCGCGGCACTGTTAGCACTGCTAAACCCGGTGCATCTTGCGTCGTCGGCGACCGGCATGCAGCGGTACAAGGTCGAGCCCTACGTCATTGCGGCGGATGTCTACTCCGTCGCGCCACATATCGGACGAGGCGGCTGGACCTGGTATACCGGTGCTGCCGGATGGCTGTACCGCGCGGGGCTCGAAGCTGTTCTGGGTTTTCACCAGCAAGGTGCAATGCTCACGATTGCTCCGTGTATTCCTGCGAGCTGGCCACGCTATGACCTTGTATTCAACTATCGCAGCTCGCGCTACGAAATCGGCGTCGAAAATCCGTCCAGTGTGACCGGTGGCGTTTTGGCGATCGTGATCGACGGGCAACCCTCACCACCGGACGAACAGCACATCGCAATGCTGGACGATGGTCGCACGCATCAGGTCC
The DNA here is from genome assembly GCA_037968755.1 of Woeseia sp. Classification (GTDB taxonomy): domain Bacteria; phylum Pseudomonadota; class Gammaproteobacteria; order Steroidobacterales; family Woeseiaceae; genus Woeseia. Next base: position 7,750 of record JBBKWB010000031.1, on the reverse strand, counting down.
AAATCACGCTCGGTGCAGCCGGGCCGGCCTGACATTGCGCAGGCCGCGACACCCGTTGCAGGATCAGGGGATGTATGTGCGATAGAGGACAGACATCCCCGATACGACGGCACACACTGAAGGTTAAGTACTGACTGGTGCATTGGCTCCACCCCTCCCGCCACATCGTGCGGTTCTTAGGTATCCGCGCACGCGAAATCGGAGCAGATGTGAAAACTACGCAACAATTGCACGATCTCGGACAAAGCCTGTGGCTGGATAACATCACGCGCGGACTTCTGACCAGCGGCGCCCTGCAGAACTACATCGGCGATCTTTCGGTGACGGGGCTCACATCCAATCCCACGATCTTCGACAGGGCGATCAGGGATGCCGATTTCTACGACACAGCCATCCGGCAAAAAGCGGCCGCCGGGCATTCAGGTGAAACACTCTTCTATGAACTGGCGCTGGAGGACCTGACGCAAGCCGCGGATTTACGTCGGCCGATCCACGATGCGACCCATGGGGCAGACGGCTGGGTGTTTCTGGAAATATCGCCACTGCTGGCCGCCGAATTGCAGCGCGAAGGTGCCGAAGCTTTCTCGAAATCCTGGCAGGATTTGCTGGAGTGTATTGCCGCAAAATGCGAAGTGCTGAAAACGGTGAAACAGGCATGAGTGACATGCCGGCAACGGCGAGTCCCTTGGCCGGCAAGCCCGCACCACCGAGTCTGTGGGTCGATGTGCCGCGATTGATAACGGCGTACTACAGCGAGCGTCCCGATCCGACGCTGCCTGCGCAGCGTGTTGCGTTCGGCACCTCCGGCCATCGTGGCTCTGCCTTCGCGTGCAGTTTTAACGAGTCGCACGTACTGGCTATAACACAGGCGATCTGTAACTACCGCAAACAGCAACAGATCAACGGGCCGCTATTTTTGGGCTTTGACACGCATGCGCTGTCGGCACCCGCCTTCGCGAGTGCGCTGGAAGTGCTGGCCGCCAACACGGTCGAAGTCATGATTTCCGACAAGGACGAGTACACGCCGACACCGGCTATCTCACACGCGATCCTGGTGCACAACCGCGGCCGCGATAGCGCGCTCGCCGACGGCATCGTGATCACGCCATCGCACAATCCACCGGATAGCGGCGGCTTCAAATACAACCCCTCGCATGGCGGGCCGGCAGGGTCGGAAATCACGCGCTGGATCGAGACTGAGGCCAACCGCTTGTTGGAAGCAGAGTTGCGCGGCGTAAACAGAGTGACGTTTGCAAAGGCGCGCAACGCATCTACGACGCATCGGCACGATTACCTCAATACCTACGTTGAGGACCTGGGCAGTGTCATCGACATGGATGCTATTAGCAGAGCGGATGTTCGCATGGGCGTCGACCCACTTGGCGGCGCCGGCGTTCACTACTGGGCGGCGATTGCCGAACGTTATCGACTGAACCTCACGGTCGCCAACGACGTAGTGGATCCTACGTTTCGATTCATGACGGTGGATTGGGACGGCAAGATTCGCATGGACCCATCCTCGGCGTATGCCATGCAGGGCTTGATCGGCCTGAAAGATCGTTTTGATATTGCTTTCGCCTGCGATCCTGATCACGACCGGCACGGCATCGTCACGCGCAGTGCTGGTTTGCTGCCGCCAAATCACTATCTCGCGGTGGCCATTCATTACTTATTTCAAAATCGACCCCAGTGGAAGAAAGACGCGCGCGTCGGCAAGACGGTCGTGAGCAGCGGGATGATCGACCGCGTGGCGGCGAAACTGCAACGCAAGGTTTTCGAAGTGCCGGTCGGTTTCAAATGGTTCGCGGATGGCTTGCTCGAGGGTTCGTTGGGGTTCGCTGGCGAGGAGAGCGCGGGCGCGTCGTTCCTGCGCAGGGATGGGACAGTGTGGACCACCGACAAAGACGGCCTCGCGCCAGCACTATTATCGGCGGAGATCACCGCGCGGTTGGGTCGCGATCCCGGCGAGGTCTATCGCGAGCTGACCGGCGAGTTTGGCGAACCGCTGTTCGAGCGTATTGATGCGCCGGCCACACCGGAGCAAAAGGAACAGTTGTCGCGACTTACGCCGCAGCAGGTCGAGTCCAAAGAGCTGGCCGGCGAGCCGATCCAATCCATACTCACCCAGGCGCCGGGCAATGGCGCGGCCATTGGCGGACTTAAAGTGATTGCCGAGCACGGCTGGTTCGCCGCCCGGCCCTCCGGCACTGAAGAGGTCTACAAGATCTACGCCGAGAGTATTTGCGGCCCCGAACATTTGCGGCTTATTCAGGAACAGGCACAGACCATTGTCGGCGCCGCGTTTTCAGCAGCCAAGAAGCCGCCGAGTGCAGCCACTCAGAAACGGGACAAGCGTGCGAAAGCAACATGGCGCAACGAAGGGAATCCAAATTGATTCCTTCGACTCCGAATCGAATATCGATCGACGGATACTTCGAAACTGTGAGCGCGCGGGAGTTCGCTCGCATTCTGTGGCGGCAATGACGATTCCGGACAAGCCCAGTCTCCTGACGATCAACGGTGGATCATCGAGCATTCGTTTCGCCCTGTATGCGGTCGATCATTCCTTGCGCTTGATGGCGCGTGGAAAACTAGAGCGCATAGGTTTGAGCGGCGCCAACCTGAGTGTTAACGACGCAACCGGGACAACGGTAGCTCACCGCGACATCGATGCTGCCGAACACGGCACGGAAGTGAGTATTCTATTGAACTGGCTGGAGGCGCAACCCGCGTTCACGGCTGTCAAAGCGGTGGGTCATCGGGTTGTGCACGGCATGACACATAGCGCGCCGGAACGTGTCACACCGGTGCTGCTCAATGAGTTACGCCGCATCGTACCGTTCGATCCCGAGCATCTTCCACGCGAAATTGAATTGATCGATGCAATTCAGAAGCGACATCCCGACTTACCGCAGGTGGCGTGCTTCGACACTGCCTTTCATCGCAGCATGCCACGCGTCGCAAAGTTGCTGCCGATTCCGCGCCGCTATCAAGCCGCCGGCGTCGAACGTTATGGCTTCCATGGACTGTCATACGCGTATCTGATGGAAGAGCTCGTGCGCCTCGGCGATCCGGCGGCTACGCAAGGTCGGGTGATCCTGGCGCATCTTGGCAACGGCGCAAGCGTGGCGGCGGTGCGCGATGGCAAGAGTATCGACACCAGCATGGGTTTCACACCGACGTCGGGGCTAATGATGAGCACCCGTACCGGTGATCTGGATCCGGGCTTGGTCTATTACCTCGCGCAAACCGAACATATGAATGCCACGCAGTTTCAGCAGCTGGTGAACCACGAATCGGGGCTGCTCGGTGTATCTGGCATCAGTGCTGATATGCGCGATCTGCTCGCGTGTGAAACCGATGACGTTCGCGCCGCCGAGGCGGTAGCACTGTTTTGTTATCAAGCGAAAAAGTGGATCGGTTCCTGCGCTGCTGTACTCGGCGGCGTGGATACCCTGGTGTTTACCGGCGGCATCGGCGAGAACGCTGCGCTGGTCCGTGCACGCATCTGCGAAGGCATGGGCTTTATCGGGATCGACCTGGACGATGTGCAAAACGCAGCCGATGCACCGTTGGTTTCAAACGATGCGAGCCGCGTCGCCGTACGTGTCATCAACAGCGACGAAGAACTCATGATCGCAAGATCGGTTGACCGACTCCTTGAATTCACCGACCCAGTGGGAACTGAAGCATGAATACGAAAACACTGACACCCGAACTGCTCCAGCGGATGGATGCATATTGGCGGGCGGCTAATTATCTGTCAGTCGGCCAGACTTATCTCTTTGACAATCCATTACTGAAGCGGCCGCTGACGCTTGCTGATGTGAAGCACATGCTGCTGGGGCACTGGGGCACGACGCCCGGGCAGAACTTCATCTACGTGCATCTGAATCGGGTCATCAAAAAATACGATCTCGACATGATTTACGTGTCGGGCCCCGGGCACGGCGGTCCTGCGGCGGTGGCGAATACGTATCTGGAAGGTACGTACAGCGAGATCTACCCCGATATCAGTCAGGATGAAGCGGGCCTGCAGAAACTGTTTCTACAGTTCTCGTTTCCCGGTGGCATTCCCAGCCATGTATCGCCGGAGTGTCCGGGTTCGATCCACGAAGGCGGCGAACTCGGTTACTCGCTCAGCCATTCGTTCGGCGCCGTTTTCGACAATCCGGAACTTATCGTCGCGTGCGTCGTCGGCGACGGCGAAGCAGAAACCGGACCGCTGGCCACGGCGTGGCACGCCAACAAGTTTCTCGATCCCGCCACGGATGGCGCCGTGCTACCGATTCTGCATCTCAACGGCTACAAGATCGCCAACCCGACGATTCTTGCACGCATCACCCGCGAGGAACTGGAACAGTTGCTGCGCGGCTATGGGTGGACGCCCTACTTTGTAGAGGGCCACGATCCTGCGCTCATGCATGAAGCCATGGCTACGACGCTCGACACGGTGCTGGAGCAAATCAAGAGCATTCAGAAGAACGCTCGCTCCAATGGCGATCTCACGCGTCCCCGCTGGCCCATGATCGTTCTCAATTCACCCAAGGGTTGGACGGGACCGAAAGTCGTCGACGGCAAGCAGATCGAAGGCACATTCCGCGCGCACCAGGTGCCGCTCTCCGATCCGGCCGCCCATCCCGAGCACCTGAAGTTGCTGGAAGATTGGCTCAAGAGCTATCGGCCGGAAGAACTCTTCGACAAACAGGGCCGCTTGAAACAGGAACTGGCGGAGCTCGCGCCGCACGGTACGCGGCGTATGGGCGCTAACCCCCACGCCAACGGCGGCATGTTGCTGCGCGATCTGCGCATGCCGGATTTCCGTGAGTACGCCGCGAAGGTGCCACAACCGGGCGTGCGCGGAATTGGCGATACGCGTGTGCTGGGACCATTCCTGCGCGACGTGACAAAGCTGAATGAGAATGAACGGAACTTCCGCGTCTTTGGCCCGGACGAGACAATGTCCAACGGCCTCGGCGCGCTATTCGAAACGACGCACCGCCAATGGGATGCCACGGTCGTACCGACGGATGAATTTCTCGCACCCACGGGGAGGGTGGTCGATTCGATGTTGAGCGAGCACCAATGCCAAGGCTGGCTCGAAGGCTACCTGCTCACCGGGCGGCATGGCCTCTTCAATTGTTATGAGGCGTTCATTCACATCATCGATTCGATGTTCAATCAGCACGCAAAATGGCTGAAAGTCACCGCGCAGCTTCCCTGGCGACGCAAGATTGCCTCGCTGAATTATCTGCTTGCCTCGCATGTCTGGCGCCAGGATCACAACGGCTTCACACACCAGGACCCCGGATTTGTTGATCACGTTGTGAACAAGAAAGCCGGCGTCGTGCGTGTCTACTTTCCGCCGGACGCGAACTGCCTGTTATCCGTAATGGATCATTGCCTCAGAAGCCGTCACTACGTCAACGTAGTGATCGCGGGCAAACACCCTGCGCCGCAATGGCTCACCATGGATGCAGCCGTCAAACACTGCACGAAGGGCATCGACATCTGGCAGTGGGCCAGCAACGACCAGGCGGTATCGCCGGACGTGGTCATGGCCTGCTGCGGCGACGTGCCGACGCTCGAGACCCTCGCCGCCGTCTCCACCATGCGCGAACTTCTCCCGGACTTGAAAATCCGCGTCGTCAATGTGGTTGATCTTATGAAGTTACAACCGGACACGGAGCATCCGCATGGCTTGAGCGACAGGGATTTCGATGAGTTGTTCACCCGCGACAAGCCGGTCATTTTTGCGTTTCATGGCTATCCGTCGTTGATTCACCAACTGACGTATCGCCGCACCAATCACGACAACATGCATGTTCGCGGCTACAAGGAAGAAGGCACCATCACCACGCCCTTCGACATGACGGTGCTCAATGAGCTGGACCGCTTCCACCTGGTAATGGACACGATCGATCGTCTACCGCAGACCGGCGACAAAGGCATCTACCTGAAGCAGCAGCTTAAAGACAAACTGATCGAGCACCGGCAGTACATCAATAAGTACGGGCAAGACTTGCCAGAGATTCGCAATTGGGCGTGGGATGCCCACAGGTGAGAACGCCCGTACCGCATAACTACAACGGTCATCACGCGACTGCTCAAAGTGAAATAGCTCGCGGACCGGCAGTCATGAACGACCGTGTTTCCGCGGCAAATTGCGGCACGGTCATTGCGGTGCGCGGCAGCATCGTCGACATTCGATTTGACCAACACCTGCCGCCGATCTACTCGCTATTGCGCGCCGGCGAACAAAAGCAAATCGCCATCGAAATTCTTGCGCAGCAGGACGCACATCACGTGCGTGGAGTTGCCTTGACGCCCACGCAAGGGCTTGCCCGCGGAATGCCTGTCGAAGATACGGGCGGACCGCTACAGGTGCCGGTTGGAAAAGCAGTGCTCTCGCGAATGTTTGACGTGTTTGGCAACGTCATCGATCACGGGACGGCATTGTCGAATGTCGAGTGGCGGTCCGTGCATCGCGCGCCGCCACCGCTGGCGCGCCGCTCCACTCGATCCGAGGTCTTCGAAACCGGCATCAAGGTGATCGATGTGCTGCTGCCGCTTGAGCGTGGTGGCAAGGCGGGATTGTTTGGTGGCGCAGGCGTCGGCAAGACTGTGCTGCTTACTGAAATGATCCACAACATGATTGGCCGCCAGGCCGGCGTCAGTATTTTCTGTGGCATCGGCGAGCGCTGTCGCGAAGGCGAGGAGTTGTATCGCGAAATGAAAGCCGCCGGCGTGCTGCCAAACATGGTGATGATGTTCGGCCAGATGAACGAGCCGCCAGGTAACCGCTTTCGAGTCGGACATGCTGCTCTCACCATGGCCGAGTATTTCCGCGACGATGAGCATCGCGACGTTCTACTGCTCATCGACAATATTTTTCGCTTTATTCAGGCTGGCATGGAGGTGTCCGGCTTGATGGGACAGATGCCGTCGCGATTGGGCTATCAGCCCACGATGGGTACTGAACTGTCGCAACTGGAGGAGCGCATCGCCAACACCGATACCGGTGCCATTACTTCAATCCAGGCAGTGTACGTGCCGGCGGACGATTTCACGGATCCGGCGGCCGTACATACGTTTTCGCATTTATCCGCCTCCATCGTACTCTCCCGCAAGCGCGCGAGTGAAGGCTTTTACCCAGCCATCGATCCGCTGCAATCCAATTCAAAAATGGCAACGCCGGGCATCGTCGGCGAACGGCACTATGGTCTGGCGCAGGAAATTCGGCGCACGCTCGCACAGTATGCGGAACTGAAAGACATCATTGCCATGCTCGGACTTGAGCAGCTGTCGCCGCAGGACCGTACTGTGGTCGCGCGCGCGCGTCGTTTGGAGCGCTTTCTCACGCAGCCTTTCTTCACTACTGAACAGTTCACGAACCTCAAAGGCAAGCTAGTAAGTCTCGAGGATGCGTTGGATGGCTGCGAGCGCATCTTGCACGATGAATTCAAAGATACCCCGGAAAGTGCGCTCTACATGATTGGGTCCATTGACGAAGCAAAGGACAAAGCGAAGTCCGGAGCGATTCCCGATTCGAAGCGCGAAGCGGCAGCTGCTACTCATGAATCTTAAAATTCTTTTGCCCTTCGAGGTCTTCGCAATCAAGACAGGCATCTCGCGCATTGTGGCGGAGACGCATTCGGGCTCGTTAGGAATTTTGCCGCGGCGACTCGATTGCGTCACGGCGCTGGTGCCGGGAATTCTGATTTACGAGACCGAATCAGAAGGCGAAGTG
>JBBKWB010000030.1:0-10477 GCA_037968755.1 Woeseia sp. | reverse complement strand
GTCATTGATCCGACGGAAGACGAACAGCCTGCGTTGCAGAGAGCAACGATGCTGGCCAAGCGCTTCAATTCTGATTTGCGGCTGCTTATCTCCTACTACAGCCCGTATCTCGAGGAAAGCGAAAGATCGATGGCGGCCGATGTATCAGTGCGCGCTGCAGTCATTCGCGGCTTCGAGGGTGAGCTGCTTGCGATGGCCGACGCATGCCGTACCGACCTGCTTACGGTATCCACTCATGTTGTATTGAACAGACGCCTGTACAAGAGCGTACTAAATGAAGCCAAGCGTTGGGGCGCCGACCTGATCGTCAAAGACACCCACTATCATCCGGCCATTGCGCGTGCCTTATTCACCAATACTGACTGGAACCTCATGCGGCGGACTACCGTGCCCTTGTGGCTCGTAAAGCGCGAGACGGAGTTCGCGAGTAACCCGCGCATGCTTGCATGTGTTGACCCTATGCAGGATCACGGTAAGCCTGAGTCGCTGGACGATCGAATTCTGGAAACTGGCGCTGCCCTCGCGAACGCATTGAGCGGCGAGCTACATGTCTTTCATGCGTATCGCCCATTGTTGCCGGCGTCCAAGATCGCGAGCTGGGCAGTAGGTTCTGAAGGCGAATTTCTTCAGCAGTTTAATGAACATATGCTGGAAGAGCATGTGGTGGCATTCAATGAGTTGGCTGACAAGCATCAGGTAGCGAAAGATCGTCGCGTCTTCAAGAATGAACCGGTCGAGACTACGTTGCCACCTGCTGCAGTCGACCTCGGTTGTTCGTTGGTAATACTCGGTTCGGTAACACGCTCCAGACTGCGCCGAACGGTGATTGGCAGTACGGCAGAGAGCATTGCGGATCACGTGCCGTGTGATCTGCTGGTACTCAAGCCCGACTAGCGGCCATGTCGACTGAGAAATTGACAGAACTGCATGCGGCACATGAGCCGGATTCCATTCGCCGCCGCCTGGACTCGCCGATCAAACAGAGTTACCTCGCGGACGCTGTACTCGGAGCCATTGATGGCTGCGTGACCACTCTCGCGATTGTTGCTGGGGCCGTTGGTGCCCGGTTGCCACCGGCAGTTGCGATAATCCTGGGGCTTGCCAATCTGCTGGCGGATGGCTTCAGCATGGCAGTCAGCAATTTTCAGAGTGGCCGCACACGAGAGCACCTGTTGGCAAAGATTCGCGGCATCGAAGAACAGCACATTCGCGACGTTCCGGCTGGCGAAAAGGAAGAAATTCGTCAGATCTTCGAGCGCAAGGGCTTTGTCGGCGAGACGTTGGACAGGATTGTCGAGACAGTGGTTTCCAACCCGAAAACCTGGGTCGATACTATGCTTGTCGAGGAGTACGGCCTGATGCTGACGGGGCCGCGGCCATGGCTGTCGGCATTGACCACAATGGCTGCATTCGTCGTAGTGGGTATCGTGCCATTGCTTCCGTTTCTCATATCCATCCTGGCGCCGGAGCAGGTATTTGCCGCGAGCGTATTGTTATCAATGCTTGCATTTTTTGGCGTCGGTCTGTTGAAGGGCCAGTTATTGGGAGACCAGCGTTTGCGCTTTGGCATCGAGACTTTACTGGCGGGGTCGTTGGCGGCACTGCTGGCGTACGCAGTCGGTGCCGCCTTGCGGAGCTCCTTCGGCATTTCCTGAGCGGGACATCGACAGGGCGGACGCGAGTAGGATTTCCGCTTTTAGCCGGCGACCGGCAGGCTGGCGTAAGTGTCCGCTGTCGTCATGTCCAGAAGCAACTCAGCCAACGCCTGCAGTAAGCTCTGGTTGGACACGTAAATCTCCCGGCTGACGTTGAGGAGTGTCGAGATCTGGAATCGACTCAACGCATCGGAATGAATATGCCGGTAGATTTCCGTATGCGTAGCAGCATGCAACGATTCATTTCTTTGCTTTAACGAAACCAGGGCTTCGAAAACCAGTGTTGCTGAATTTGCCGGCCCCAGAGTTGACAGTTGCCCGTAGAACTCAGCTACGTTACGGCCAAATATCCCGGCAAACGAGTTGAACGTGTCGTTTTCCGAATCGCGGAACATCTTCAAGTCAGCGTGCGTATCTTTCACGGACTTGGCAGAAACAACAGCATGTCGCAATGCCGGTATCAGTTGCCCCAGGCGTGCTGCCTCGGCCGCTTCCAGCGGCACTTTCTGCACCAGCAAGGCGAACGCCAGAATTTCGCCTTCCAGTTCTTTTGCCTCTGCGTAACAGGCTTCGTGGCGCGCATCCGCTTCGAAGACCCGCACGCCCTGGCGATCTACGTCCGCGACATAGAATGATTCAGCGATAGGCAAGCCAAAGCTGATCTGGTTGAGGGCTGCCACCTGGTCGATCAGCCGGCCGGTTTCCCGGCCAATATTCGCAACCGCGAGATCGGGCGTGGCAATGTCCTGTTTGCGAATGTGGCGCACAAGGTTGTCACGCCGTGAACGAAAGAAGCGCTCAAGGAATCGACTGAATGGCGTCATGACTGGCAGGAAAAGAATAATGCCAAACAGGTTGAACAGGCTGTGAAACGCGACGAGTGTGTAAAGTGGGTCTGTTATCAGCAGAATCGACTTGATGAATTGCAACAACGGGTGCAGAAACACGAATGCAAGGGTGTCTACAATGACATTGAAAATTATGATCGCGAGCGCGACACGCTTTTTTGCCTCAGATCCGGCAATGGCACCCAGAAGCGCAGTGACGGTTGTCCCCAGGTCAGCGCCGATAGCCACAGCCGCTGCCGACTCCAATGGAATAATGGCCGCGTATAGGGCGCTCAAGGCGATCATGATCGTTGCCGAACTGGACTGAATGATCGCCGCAATCGCGAGGCCAGTAGCAAGGAATACGATCGGTGGGTACTGGCTTAGTGACTGCGGGTCGAACAATGCACTGGCATCGACTACGCCGTCTTTCATGTAGCTGAGACCGATCAGCATCAAACCCAGTCCAATCACGAAGTGACTCAGACTGGCGATCCTGCTGTCACTGCGCGTCCATACCACCCCCGCACCACCAAACGTAATCAGCGGCAGGGCCAACGTCTCGATATTTAGCTTGAAACCGATTGTGGCGACAATCCAGCCGGTCGCAGTTGTACCAAGGTTCGAGCCGATTACCATGCTGATTGCACTGGCAAGATTGATTACGCCGGTACCGACGAAAGCCAGCACCATGAGGCTGACAACAGAGCTACTCTGTAATGCAGCGGTAGAGAGTGCGCCGGTCAGGACACCTTTAATTGGTGGTGTGGTGTGCGCACGCATGAAGCGCTTGAAAGGTCGCCCAGCCAGTTTGCGCAGGGCTGTTTCCAACTCGAACATGCCGAACAGGAACAGAGCGAGGCCAGCAAGCAGGCGCCAATAGTCAAAATCGTCGAACATACCTGCAGTTTACGCCCCTACGCGTAAAAAATTCTGCCCGCAGCGAGCCAACGCGGCGGGCAGGGATAAACAGCGCGTGTCGGCCTGGCAGGTTGCAGAACCCAGGCTAGCGTGCCCCTAACGTTATTCAGTGGCAGTTACGGAAGCGCGATAGTCACGGTAGCGATAGTCAGGAATGACAACGTCATAATGTGGCTGCAGGAACATGACAATATCGATGAGCTCCCGAACCGTCATGTAACCGTTGTAATCGTACATATTCGACTCGCCGTTTTCCGATACCAGATCCGCGGCATAGCCTTCCGCCAGTTCATGAGACGGATTGATAATTGCGGTAATTAGCTGGCCGTAGGTTTTCACCCGGGTGACTGGCCCGCCGAGCACGACATAGGGCGGGTCAGCGAATGGAATCTCAGGAAGCTCCTCGCCGAAAACGGTGTGGCACTGGTGGCATTGCATGTACAGAAACGACTTGCGGCCGGCGATCGGATCGCCGGGTGGCAACCTGAAGCCCACCTGGGACATCGGATCGCGATCGCACGCGCCAAGCAGCACCATGAGCATCGTACCTGCCACTAGCAATAGTTGTTTCATTCCGGACTCCAATGCTGAACGCGGATTACAGGTCATTATCAATAGCACTAAGAGCTGGCCTGGCCTATACGCGGTTTCCGCAATGCTGGCGGAGGCTCAGCATGTGTACTGTTGTCCACATGGTAAGAGGCAATGGTATGAGTCGGTCATGATCACTTTTCAGAGTATTCCGAACACCAATATCGTTGAGTTCACGATCGATGGCGAAATATCGCGCAAGGACTTTGACGACCTCATTGTCGAGATCAACAGCAAGATCGATGATTTCGGCAGCGTGAATGTCCTTGAGGAAATACGCAGCATTGGCATGATGTCGCCATCTGCAATCTGGGCGGATTTACGTTGGGCTGTCGGCCACTGGAAGAAAGTGGACCGGGCTGCAGTTGTTTGTGACAAGCGCTGGATCGAGAAGATGGTCGATCTCATGCAGCCCATTGTTTCAATGGATGTACGCCATTTCGATCTCGATGAAAAAGAGGCGGCGCGGAAGTGGCTGCTGGATGGTGTGGATTAGCGAGCGTTAGTCGAGCTGCCGCGAGAAGCGGGCTATCGCCGCCGTCATCAGCACTGCGGTAAAGACAACTAACGCCAGTAGTTCGGCATACATTTCCGACAGGGCAGCTTCGCGCAACATGATGCCGCGTGTGAGGCGTATGAAGTGCGTGTTGGGTAACGCCTCACCCAGCCACTGCGCCGCGGTAGGCATGCCGTCGAACGGAAACACGAACCCCGACAACAGTATCGTTGGCAAGAGTATGAAAAAGGTCATTTGCATCGCCTGAAACTGGGACTTGGCAACGGTCGACACAAACAGTCCAAGCGCAAGGTTCGCGGCGATGAACGCGGCCGAGGCCAGGTACAGGTCGACGATACTGCCGCGTACCGGCACGTCGAACAGCAGGCGCCCAATGCCAACAATCAGTGCCAGTTGCACCAACCCAATCAGAATATAGGGAATAATCTTGCCGACCATCAGTTCGGCCGTGCTGACCGGCGTGTTGATCAGTAATTCGAGATTGCCGTGTTCGCGCTCGCGCACGATCGATACCGCGGTAAACAGCATCATGGTCAGTGTCAGGATTATGCCGATCAGCCCGGGAATGACATTGACGGCGGTGCGCCCTTCGGGGTTGTAGTAAGGCCGAATCTCGACCGCCTTCGACTGTGCGGAGCCCGCATCTGCGCGCGCTGGCATGTTGCTAAGGCGATTGACGATACCGAGAATGGTGGGGTCAGCGCCATCGACCAGCAGGTGAGCGGCGGGCCGCTGTGCTTCCAGCAGGCGGCGATCAAAATCAACCGGGAGGTAAATGCCCACGGAAATCTGCCCGCGGCGCAAGAGTCCTTCGAGCTCTGCCGGCGTTGCGACCTGCTGCACCACGCGTACTACCTGGCTGTTTTGCAAGCGGTCAACGAATTCTCTGGATAAGTGCGTTTGCGACTGGTCGGCAACGGCAGCCTTGATGTTGCGAACATCGAAGTTAATTGCGTAGCCAAATAACAGTATCTGCGCGACCGGAATTCCCACGATCATGCCAAACGTTATGCGGTCGCGCCGTAGCTGGCGAAATTCTTTGCGCATAATCGCCAGCAGACGTGTTAGCCACTTCACTGTGCAGCACCGGTAGCCGGAGGCGTGAGCGTAACCGCAACAAATACGTCCTCCAGCGATGCCGACGTCAGCTTGCAATCAGCCTCTATGCCGTTCGCCCGCAACAGGTTTGCGACCATGTCCAGTGGATCTGTAACCGCGACAGGAATCAGCACCCGCAGCCGCACACCGAGTTGAGTAATGCTGGCTATACGTGAATCCGTAGCCAAACATTGTTGTGCGCGGAAGGAATCATCCGCCAACACTTCGACAATGTTCATGCCGGTGTTGTTCTGCAATTCCAGCGGTGAACCGTCAGCCACTTTTACACCCCGGTCCAGAATGGCGAGACGATGGCAGCGTTCTGCTTCATCCATATAGTGCGTGGACACGAGGATAGTCGTGCCAGCATCTGCCAGAGCGAACAACTTTGCCCAGAAATCGCGACGACTTTTCGGGTCAACTGCGCTCGTCGGTTCATCCAGTAGCAGTAATTCGGGTTTGTGCAAAACTGCGCAGGCGAGGGCGAGGCGTTGCTTTTGTCCGCCGCTCATCGTGCCGGCGAATTGTTTGCGTTGCGCAACAAGATCGTAGCGTTCAATAACATCCGCAATTCGCGCTTTGCGCCCACTGCGGTCGATGGCATACACGTCAGCAATGAACTGGATGTTTTCCTCCACCGTAAGGTCGCCGTACAGGGAGAACTTCTGCGTCATGTAACCAATGCGTGGCTTGAGTTCTCGGGCGTCGGCGGGCAGCTTGATGCCGAGTACTGTTGCGCTGCCGGCGCTGGGCGTGAGCAGTCCACACAGCATACGAATGGTCGTCGATTTACCGGAACCGTTAGGACCCAGAAACCCATAGATGCGGGCACGCGGCACCGACAGGTCCAGCTGGTTAACGGCGATCAGCTTGCCGAAGGTCTTGCTGAGCCCGCGCGCTTCGATGGCAAAATCATCGCTCATGGCTTAGCGGCGTTCGCCGGCAGTTCGAACTCGAGCGTCAGCGGCACTCCGTCCGGTAAGCGGGCGCCGGTGTAATCGAGATCGATTTTGGCCACAAAACTTAGCCGACCCCGATCGTGTTCCGTCAACGCGAAGTAGGGTGTGAAAGCAGCGTCGCTTGAAATCCAGCGAACACGCCCAGTGATTACCTCGCTCATGCCATCAATACTGATGCGTGCCCGTCTGCCGGGCGTCGTCCGCACCCGTACTGCTTCGGGTACATAGACGCGTGCGTACGGTTGCTCCCCGCTCAGCTGGATTGCGAGTACCTGGCCTGGTTGCGGTCGCTCGCCGACTTCAATTAACAGCGAATCAACTATCCCCGCGACCGGTGCCCTGATCTCGTGGCGTTGGCGATCGACCTGCAGTTGAGCAATTTGGGCGCTTATCTGTTCAAGCCGCTGTTCCGCCTGGCGTAACTCTTCTACGGTCGTTCCTGCGAGTAATTCTTCCAGGCGCGCTTCTGCGACAGCGAGCTGCGCGGCCGCCGTATCCAAGGCGGCGCGTGCGCGATCAACACTTTCCGACGAGGCGAGTTTCCGCTCAAAAATATCCTGCGCGCGCTTGTGTTCGAGGGTCTGAAAGTTCAGCTCACGGCGAGCACCATCGGCGTTGGCGCGTGCGGCAGCAATCTGTTCACGCCGCGGCCCGCGCGTCAGTTCAGCCATGCGTGCCTCTTGTTGACCGGCTTGCGCTTCGGCTTCACGCAACCTGGCATCGATTCGCGCGGTGTCCTGGCGAACGATAACGTCACCAGCCTCGACCGCCTGTCCTTCGGTCACGGGTCGCTCCAGTACAGGTTCCGCAAATTCCGCTGTCAGCTCGATACGATCGGATGCAAGTTGGCCGACGATTTGCTGAGCGCTATCACTGTCGCAGCCAGCGAGGGCTACGAGTACAAGACTTAAACAGAGCGCTAATTTCATGAGCGTGTCGCTTCTGGAGATACTGCGCGAATGCTGTCTAGCACCAGGTCGATATGTGCTTCGAGCATGGCATCGGTGTCGAGCTTCGAATGAGGTTGCATGATGAGAGTCCATACGACCGAAAACATGATTGGCGACACGAGCAGATGCGGAAATTGATCCAGTGCTGACGGTTTAATCTCGCCACGGTCCACACCACGCCTGATCAGCAGCTGCAATGCGCCGATGCCTTTCGAGACTACGTTCTCCCAGTACCAACGTGTCAGGTCGGGGTGCTTGTGCCCTTCGGCGATCATCAGGCGCACCAGGTGCCGCGCTTTCGAACGCGGGAGCTCTCGGGCCAGCTCCAGGAACGGGCCGCGAAGAAAATCTTCAACGCCGATGTCGCTGTCGACAATGTTTGCGTGGAGGGCATCAAGTCGCGGCGAAATGAAATTGCGAATCACGGCCTTGAACAGCTCTTCCTTGGTTTTGAAATACAGGTAGAGCAGTCCCTTGCTGATACCGGCACGTTTCGCTACGGCCTCGACAGGCGTCGCGGCATAACCGTTTTCGGCGAATTCATGCATCGCAGCGGCGGTGATTTCCGCGGGCCGGTCGTCTTTGCGGCGACGATTTCGGACGGCTGGCATTGGCTACTCTTACTGACTGAAGAGTCACTAATTGTAATTAATGACCGGGTAGTCAGCAAGAGATATTTGTCAGCCCCAGGCCAGCGTCCGCGGGGTCTTCCGCTCCTGCCGGGAGATGGTAGGCTTCACGCCCATGTTCACTTACATCGATCCCCTGGTCCGCGAACGGCTGCAGAAAGACGGCAAGCTGATGCGTATTGATGCCAATGGCGTGCGGGTCGACGGCGACCACGATGTAATACCGGGCGTGCGCAGCCTGAGCATCCTCGGCCCGATTCCGCTGCCCCTGGAGCTCGCTGGCAGGACGTACCAGGCCGACTGGTTTGCGAGCGTGCGGCACACGGAACTGAGCCAGGTTCAGGAGCTGGCCGAT
This sequence comes from Woeseia sp., assembly GCA_037968755.1. Lineage (GTDB taxonomy): Bacteria > Pseudomonadota > Gammaproteobacteria > Steroidobacterales > Woeseiaceae > Woeseia. Next base: position 1,975 of record JBBKWB010000030.1, on the reverse strand, counting down.
GACTTGCGCGAACGCCAGGGCCAGGAGTCTTTCGCCATCATGTCATCGTCGATGGCTGTTAACAGTGTGCTCCTGTTTGGTGACCCGGAGCAGTGGGATAACCCACTGGTACGCGTGCATTCAAGCTGCCTGACGGGTGATGTTTTTGGTTCGCAACGTTGTGAGTGCGGTCCCCAGTTGTCGGCGGCCGTAGAGCGCATCTCGGCAGACCCGGCCGGCGGCATGGTGATTTATATGTCCGGTCACGAAGGCCGCGGCATTGGCCTGTGGGCGAAAGCGGCCACGTATTTGCTGCAAGACTCGGGCGAAGATACGTACGAGGCGAATCGAACGCTCGGCTTGCCGGATGATTCGCGTGACTTTAGTGATGCGGCAACGCTATTGAAGTATTTCCTGGGCACGCGACCCTTTCGCCTGCTGACAAATAACCCGAAGAAAGTAGCCGACCTCACAGCCGAAGGTTTGCAGGGCATCACCCGGGTTAAGCATGTCACGGGCATTGGTGATGCGAATCGCCGTTACCTCTCTGCGAAACGCGACTGGGGTCACGAGCTGTCGCCAGAAGATCTCGGCGATAAATAAGCAGCCTATTGCCGCCAGAGACGCAGATCCCGGATGTCGGTTTCGAAATTCGAGCGAAATGGATTGATGTCGATACCGCCGCGGCGGTTGTAGCGCGCGTAGACGGTAAGTTGTTCTGCGCGACATTGTTCCTGCAGGTCCAGAAAAATTCGCTCGACGCACAACTCGTGAAAATCGCAATGACGGCGAAAACTGACCAGGTAGCGAAGCAAGGAGCCACGCTCAATCCTTGGCCCACGATAGTTGATCAGGATACTGCCGGTATCGGGTTGCCCTGTCACCGGACACAAGCTGCGCAAGATATGCGAATGCAGGCTTTCATTCACGACCTCATCAGAGCAGCGCAGCAAGCCAGCGTCTGTCGTGAATTTCTCGCAATTTACCGGCTCGTTATCAATGCAGACTCCGGGCAACTCCTGAATTCCAGCACCAGCCGGCGCCAGGGTCAGTCGAACGCCGACCGGACTGCCGGCGGCATTGCAGAGATCAGCCTGCAAACATTTCTCGACCTCGGTGCTGTCTTGAAAGTGACTCATCGCAAACGAATTGAGGTACAGCTTCAACGACTTTGATTCGATCAATGCCGGCGAATCAGCCGGTACTTCGAGTGCCAGGGTTGCGGTCAGCGGCCGGCCACCTGCATCAAGCCAGCTCAGTTCCCAGGCCGTCCACAAGTCAGCGCCGCTGAACGGCAAGGCCCCCGTTATGCCGAGCGCCGCCCGGCCTTCGGCACGATCCACAGGAAACAGCAGATCCGCAGTATAGGTATCCGGATATTCGCTGGCGCGGCCCAGAGGAAGTTCGCTCATCGGTGCAGGTCGCCTGACAGTGAGAATCTGCCTAGTGTAAACTATGCGCCGTTTCGTGCCCCTCTCGCCTCCGGACCTTTCCCTTTGCTGCAGCTTCTGACCAACGCTCGTGTCTTCGCGCCTGAAGATATCGGGATCCGCCATCTTTTGATCGGCGGCGGCCGCATCCTCGGCATCAGTGCCTCTCGCGACGACCTGCAGTGCGCATTGGCTGATGTCATTGATCTTGGCGGACGCCGCGTCATTCCGGGATTCATCGACGGCCATGCACACGTAACGGGCGGCGGTGGCGAGTCAGGCTTCGCGAGTCGTGTGCCACCGGTGCCGCTCAGTCGTTTCACAGCAGCGGGAGTTACGACGGTTGTGGGAGTCCTTGGTACGGATGACACCACTCGCGATACCCGGGCGTTGCTGGCGCAGATCCGTGCGCTGCGTGAAGAGGGCCTTGGCGCCTGGTGTCATACCGGCGGCTATCATTTGCCGCCCGTAACCCTGACCGGCAGTGTGCGTGACGATATCGTGCACCTTGATCCGGTAATCGGTGTCGGCGAAACGGCCATTAGCGATCATCGCTCAAGCCAGCC
>JBBKWB010000029.1:0-9335 GCA_037968755.1 Woeseia sp. | reverse complement strand
GTTCGTAACTCCCACCAGGACTTGTTGTAATCGTCAGGCGATGTCTTGCCGGAGAACACATTCCAGCGCCACTCGTCGATCAACTTGCCAAACGGCAGAAACGCGATCTTGTCGAGTGCTTGCTGCATCTGCCGGTTGATGACGGCCTCGTTGCTGGTCTCGGCGCTGGCGATCAGGCCGACTTCAGCCAGGTAGCCCGGTGTCATCGACAACGTGATCGTGTCGCCAATAGCCTCGTGAAAGCCACCATGAGCGCCACCTTGCAGTAACGGCGTCTGGTTGCCGTATGCGCGCTGGTAAAAATTGTGGCCCAGCTCGTGGTAGATAACCCGCAGGTCTTCGTAGGCGGGCTCGATGCACATCTTGATGCGCAGATCTTTACCGCCGTCGAGGCCCCAGGCGCTGGCATGGCACTGCACTTCGCGATCCGCCGGTTTTTTGAATAAGGAGCGCTCCCAGAATGTGTCCGGCAGTTTCTCGAAGCCGAGTGACACATAGAACTGTTCCGCAGATTTCACCATGCTTTCCGGCGTGTACTGTTGCGCGACCAGCGCGCTGTCGACATCGAGGTCGCCAACACCCGGATACGGTTCGAGCAGATCAAAAATTTCGCCCCACTCCTGCGCCCACATGTTGCCGAGCAGATGTGCAGGAATCGGCCCATCCAATGGCACCTTGTCCTCGCCGTATACTTCAGAAAGCTCAGCGCGCACGTGGCAATGCAGGGCGTCGTAAAGCGGTTTTACCTGGCCCCAGAGCCGCGCCGTTTCCTGCTCGAACTCGGCTGGCGTCATGTCGTAGCCATCGCGCCACAAATCGCCCAGATCGGCGTAGCCGAGTTCTGCAGCGCCTTCATTCGTTAATTCGACGAAGCGCCTGTACTTGTCGCGCATGGCGACAGAAATGTTGCGCCATCCCAGCCAGGCATCCAGTTGCGCGTCGTAGTCGCGACTGGAGGCGAGTACGTTCTCAAGTTCGCCAAGACTCATGCAAGGACGACCGTCATCGGGGCAGTATTTGCCAGCGCCGTACATGCCGCTCATTTCAGTGGCGAGATTGGCGAGTTCCTTGCGCTTGTCGGCGTCGTTCGGTGACGGTTTGGATGTGCCGAGCTTCAATTGCTTGATCGAACGCGCGGTCTCAGCCGACATGTCTTCACCAGCGTACTGAAGCGAGTTGGCAACACTCAAGCTGTGCCAGGCGGCGTAACGTTCGCTGGCAGCCGAGGCGAGAATGGCGCTGTCATGATTGATGTACGTTGCGCGAACCCAGTTTGCTGCGCCACCTTCATGGTTCAGCTCTTTAAGCTCCTTGTTAATGCGGGCGACAAATTCGTCTGCTGTCTCGTCCCGTGCGTCGTCCTTGCCAGCGTCAACATCTACGTTGACGTCGCAGGCGGACAGGGTGAGTGCAAATGCAAGTAGCAGAATTGTTTTCATTGGGTTTACCCGAATTAATGTACGCCGCCCATTAGTTTCTTGAGTGGCTTGGTGAACAAAAGCAGAACGATGCCTGTGCCGGCCATCGTCAGGACGATCTGCCAGTACTGGCCGGGGAAGGCAGCAACGTTTTCAGGATCGAAGTCGCCGGCGATCTGTCCTGCGATCAGGTTGCCGAGGGCAATGGACACAAACCAGATACCCATTAACTGGCCGACGTAACGCTTCGGCGCCAGCTTGGTGGTTGCCGACATTCCAACTGGCGACAGCGCCAGCTCACCAAAAGTATGAAACAGGTAGGTAAGAATCAGCCAGGTCGGCATGGCCTGGTCACCGTTGGCGACGATCGTGGAAGCGATCACCATCATCAGGAAGCCAATGCCAATAAAGATGACGCCAAAGGCGAACTTGGCCGGCGTCGACGGGTTCAGGTTACGGCGTGCCAGCCAGACCCAGAGGTAGGCGAACACCGGCGCGAACATGATGATGAACAGCGAGTTGATCGACTGGAACCAGGTAGACGGAATCGTAAACCAGGCAAAATCGAGTTTGATGTATCGATCTGCAAACAGGTTAAGCGAACTGCCGGCCTGCTCGAAGCCGGACCAGAACATGGCCGAGCCGAGGAATAACACGACGAATACGCTGATGCGCTTTTTCTCGACCGTGTTCAGCTTGCCGAAGATGAACATCCAGGCAAAGAACAGGATCACAACGCCCATGATAAAACCGGTGGAGCCGCGGGCGATGCTCATTGGGTCGAGCTTGATGCTGCCATTAATGGCCAGAATGACGAACGCAAGCAGTGCGAGCATCGCTACCCCGATAACCGTCCAGGCGGTACGCCGCAGCTTTGCGTCTTTGACCTGATCTTCGGCGTGCACAGGTTCTATGCCAGCTGAACCAAGATAGCCACGCGTGAGCCGAAACTGGATAACGCCGAACAACATGCCAAAGCCGGCGGCGGCGAAGCCGTAGTGCCAGCCGAAGCTGTCGCTTTGAGCCAGAGCACCGCATACCAATGGGCCGAGCATGCCGCCAACATTGATACCCATGTAAAAAATGGAGAAGCCCGCATCGCGACGTGGGTCATTGCCGGGATACAGGTCACCGACCACCGCACTGACGTTGGGTTTGAGCAGGCCCGTGCCGAGAATTACCAGCAACAGACCGATAAAAAAGGCGTTGGTCGAGGGGATGGCCAGTACGAAATGGCCTGCCATGATGATGATGCCGCCGTAAAAGACCGCGCGCTGTGCGCCAGTCAGGCGGTCTGCAATCCAGCCGCCAGGCAGTGCGACAAGATAAACGAGCGCTGTGTAGATACCGTAAATTGCGGTAGCCGAGGCGTCGTCCAGTTGCATTCCGCCATTCATGACCTGATCGGTCATAAACAATACAAGCAGTGCGCGCATGCCGTAGTAGCTGAAGCGTTCCCACATTTCGGTAAAAAACAGGGTCGCGAGTCCGCGCGGGTGGCCGAAGATTTCGGCCGAGGATTGGTGTGCCGTGTCAGTCATCAGGTGCTCTCTGAAATTATGTTGCAGCGGTTCGTTCAGTCCGCTGTCTTGAATTTCGGCGTCTGGCCAGCGCCGCCCCGCCGCACCTGCCGGATCGGGCAAGTCCGTCCCGCATTAAACACTAATTAATTTCTGGCGCAACTTTCACCGTGCGTGCGGCAGGCGCCTGCACTTAATCACTGCCGTCTTTCTCAGCATCCGTCTCTTTCACGGTGAACATTCGCGACATGAATATTCCCAGCTCGTATAGCAGGTAGACGGGTACTGCCAGTAAGGTCTGGCTAATCACATCCGGTGGTGTCAGGAACATGCCGAGGACGAACGCACCGAGAAAGACATAAGGCCGGGCCTTGCCGAGCTTGGCCGGCGTCGTGAGCCCGGTCCAGACTACCAGCACCGTTGCAATCGGCACCTCAAAGGCAATGCCAAAGGCGAAAACTATGGTGGTGATGAACGACAGAAACTCAGTTATATCCGGCTGCACCTCGACGCCTTCCGGTGCGATCTTGGTGAAGAAGCCAAAGATCAACGGAAACACTACGTAAAACGCGAATGCGATTCCGGCATAGAAAAGAACAATGCTGGATGCCAGCAACGGCATCGCGAAACGCTTTTCCTTTCGATAAAGACCGGGCGCTACAAATGACCAGACCTGGTACAGGACTACCGGCATGGCAATAAACAGCGCGACGTAAAACGTCAGTTTAAAAGGTGCGATCAGTGGCGATGCCGGCGCGGTCGCGATCATCTGCGCGCCGGGCAGCACTGCACGCAGTGGTTCTGAGGCAATCTCGAATATCTCGCTGGCAAACGGCAGCAGACAAACAAACACTCCGACGACGGCTACCGCGACTTTCAATAAGCGCGAGCGCAATTCCACAAGGTGCGACAACAGGGAGCCCTCGGCGAGACCCTCGTTTTCTGTATCGGCGCTGTCCTGGTTACTGTCGGTTGTCACGCTGAGTCTTTCTTGTCCTGATCGGGGGCGTCGTCGTCGTCGGATTCCGGCTGCGGGCTTACTGCTGCGGCGACAGCCGCGTCCTGGTCGGCAACCAGGTTCTCGTCATCGCCGACACCAGTGCCAACGTCGTCTTCGGCATGTGCGGGTGAATAGGTATCGTCTGCGTCGTCGTCAACCGGTGCCGCTGCAGCTGGCGCTTTGTAACTTCCGGGACTTGAATGACGCGTGCGATCGGGTGGCATGATGTCGAGGTGCTTCTCGATGTTCAACTCATCTTCGAGCTGGCGCTTCATGACCCGGGTCATGCGTCGCGCCTGCCCCAGCCAGCCGCCAAGCTGATTGGCCACGCGCGGCAGACGCTCCGGGCCCAGTACGATGAGCCCGATCAGCAACAGAATTATCAGCTCCCAGAAGCCGACCCCTGACACGTTAAATTACCGGCTGTTTTCTTTCTTGTCGGCTTTCTCAACCGGCGTGTTGTCGAAGTTCGCATCCTGCGACCTGTCGCTCAACTTATCGGCGGAGTCCTCTTCCTTGTCAGCGTCTGACATGGCGGAACGAAAACCCTTCACGGCACTGCCCAGATCGGAGCCCAGGGTACGCAGCCGCTTGGTGCCGAATATGGCCAGCACTATGACTAAGACAATCAGCAGCTGAACCGGACCGATGTTCGATAACATCTTTCTACATCTCCTGGGGTGTCGCCCCGTAACCAGTGTTAATTATTCGCGCAGCCTGCGCCAGTTTCGGGCGGGACGCGAATTATGTTCATGATACAGCCCACGGTCCAACAAAACCGCACGTCTGTCACATACCGGGCTCAGGATTCCAGCCAGAACGTCACCGGACCGTCGTTGACCAATGCCACCTGCATGTCCGCGCCGAACTGGCCACACTGGACCCGGCCGAGCCGTTGGGCGCACTCAGTTGCGAGCTTGTCGAAGTACCCGGAACCCATTTCCGGGGCCGCTGCACGGGTGAAACTCGGCCGATTGCCTTTGCGGGTGTCGGCCACCAAGGTGAACTGGGGCACCAGCAACAGCTCAAAGCCCGTATCCAGCAAGCTAAGGTTCATGCGGTCCTCTGTATCCGCGAAGACCCGGTATTGGCAAATACGCTGCGCCAGACGGCTGATGTCGGCTGGCGTGTCGTCACGGTGGACAGCGGCCAGCACCAACAGCCCGCGACCGATCGTGGCAATCGCCTTCTCATCCACAGAAACCGAGGCTTCACGGACCCGCTGCAATAATCCAATCACTATCCTGCTCCACCTTCTGCCGGGCCAAGCCCCGGCTGCACGAGTTTATTCATCCATCGGCGAATAACAACGGCATCGCGCCGCGAGCGAGCGTGGCAGTCTGGATCGTCCGGGCAGATCCGCTGGCAGGGGGCACGGCAAGTCTCCGGCAGCGGCCAGTAGGCCACGGACGGCAGCTGGCGACGCCCGGGCCAGGGAAGAAAACGGCCCCGGCCGACCCGGTCGGGGCCGATTCTCGCAACATGAACCCACAATAGGACAAAAAGGCGAGATAATACTGTTATATATTCCACCAATCCCAATTAATTGGAATGGTGGGAACAACTGCGTTAATTTTAATTTAAATCGATAATAATGTGGGGCCGCTACTCCCCACAACAAAGTATTTGCAGTCCGCTCCCACCGCACTACACTCCCAAGCCTTTAGACCCTTGCAACGGACCAGCGACTGATGAAACGACGCGATTTTGTGGGAAGTATGGCGCTTGCCGCCGGCATAACGGCTTGCGGCCAACAATCGACGGACACTACGGCCGGCGCTGATCGCAGCCAGGAAACCTTTCGCTGGAACCTCGTAACCTCCTGGCCACCGGGCCTGCCCGGACTTGGGCTGGGTGCTGAAAATCTCGCAAAACGTATCGAAAAGGCCTCGGCAGGACGGCTCAAGATCCACGTCTATGCCGGTGGCGAGCTGGTGCCCGCGCTCGAAGTGTTTGATGCCGTCCGCTCCGGTACTGCGCAGATGGGCCACGACGCGTCGTACTACCACCGCGGCAAAGTGCCCGCAGCGCAATACTTCACGGCAATTCCGTTCGGGCTGAATGCGAACGAAATGAACGCCTGGCTGTACTACGGCGGCGGCCTCAAGTTGTGGCGGGAACTGTATGACCAGTTCGATCTCGTGCCGTTCCCGGCGGGCCAGACCGGAGTGCAGATGGCCGGCTGGTTCAATCGGGAAATTAACACCGTAGACGACCTGAAGGGACTCAAGATGCGCATCCCGGGGCTGGGCGGCGAGGTGATGCAGCGCGCCGGTGTCACCCAGATCACGGTACCGGCATCGGAGATTTTTACCTCGTTGCAAACTGGCGCGATTGACGCGGCAGAATGGGTCGGCCCGTATAACGATCTATCGCTGGGGCTGCACAAGGCGGCGCGTTACTACTACTACCCGGGCTTTCACGAGCCGGGCCCGCTGATCGAATGCATTATCAACAAGGAAGCGTGGCTGTCTCTGCCGCCGGACCTGCAGGAAATCGTTTCCATTACCTGCCAGGCCATCAATCTCGATATTCAGGCGGAATATATTTATGGCAATGCCCAGGCGCTTGACCAGCTGATGCAACAGCCCGGCGTAGAACTTCGCGAATTCCCGGATGATGTTCTTGACCTTTTGGCCAAGCACTCGCGGGATATCGTCAACGAATTGTCTGCCCGAGATCCGTGGGCGAAACGTTTGCAGGATTCGGTAATGCCGTTCATGAAGAAATCCACGGCGAACCAGAAGATCAGCGAGTATTCCTATCTGAGGGCGCGCATCCGCCAGGAATGATGCGCTGTTTCAGCCGCCGTAAATCTGTTCGGGTAGCCAGGTAACCAGGCGCGGGAACAACGTAAGTATGACCAGCATCAGCAGCTGAATCGCGACAAAGGGAATCACGCCGCGGTATATCTGCGCTGTGCTGACTGATGGCGGCGCGACACCTCGTAGATAAAACAATGCGAAGCCAAACGGCGGCGTCAGGAACGACGTTTGCAGGTTGATTGCAATCATGATGCCGAGCCAGACAGGATCGAGGCCCATAGCGAGCAGAACCGGCGCGACAATCGGCACGACCACAAAGGTTATCTCAATAAAGTCGAGAACAAAACCGAGTACGAACATCAGCAACATGACAACCAGCACTGCGGCGAACACGCCGCCAGGCAGGTTGTCGAGCAACGTGCGTACGCCGTCGTCGCCTCCGTAGCCACGAAACACCAGCGAGAAAACCGACGCGCCAATCAGAATCAGAAACACCATGCTGCTGATGCGCAAGGTGCCACGCATAATGTCCTGCAAGCGCGCAAACGATAAAGAGCGACGTTGCAGCGCGAGCAGCATCGCACCTGCAGCACCGACGCCGGCTGCTTCCGTTGGCGTCGCCAGTCCTTTCAGAATAGATCCGAGTACGGCGAAAATCAGAATCATCGGCGGCGCGATTGCAGCAATCAGCCGTGCGAAAGACACTTTCTCGCCATCGTCCGGGCGCGCCGGCATCGCCGACGGTTTCACAATGGCGACGATGAACAGGTAAAGCATGTACAGCAGTACGAGCAACAAGCCTGGAATCAGTGCGCCGGCAAACAGGTCGCCAACAGACACGGTCTTCGGCGAGAAAATGCCCTGCTGCAATTGCGCCTGCTGGTACGCGGAGGACATGACGTCGCCGAGCATAACCAGAATGATCGATGGAGGAATGATCTGGCCGAGCGTGCCGGATGCGCAGATCGTGCCGCTGGCAATCTCCGGCGAATAGCCGCGCTTCAACATGGTCGGCAGGGACAGCAGGCCCATCGTTACGACGGTCGCCCCAACAATGCCGGTGCTTGCAGCCAGCAACATACCAACGAGCGTTACGGCGATACCGAGTCCGCCGCGCAGGCGGCCGAATAAAGCGCTCAGAGTATCCAGCAAGTCCTCAGCAATCTGCGCGCGTTCGAGAGTGATGCCCATGAACACGAACAGGGGCACCGCAACGAGTGTTTCATTGCTCATGATGCCGAAAATACGACTCGGCAAGCCGGACAGGAACGCGACTTCGAAGCCGCCGCCGAAAACGCCGGCCGTTGCAAACAACAACGCGGTACCGCCGAGCGAGAATGCGACCGGGAAACCGGCCAGCAGCATGCCAATGACGGCGAAGAACAACAGAAAGGCAACCCACTCCATCGCTCAGCTCCGCCGCAGGCTGCTGATGCTCTGCAACATCAGTGACAGCCCCTGCAGGCTGACCGTCAATGGCATTACCAGCAGGATCGACTTCAATAACGGAATGGCGGGGTACGGCAGGCCACCGGTGTCCCTGGATATCTCCTTGAACGACCAGGAACGACTGACATAGTCGAGTGATTCAACGAACAGATAACCGCAGAGTGGGAAAACGAATATGGCTACACCAATAATATTCACCCAGGCCCGTCGGCGCTCATTCATGCCGCGATAGAACACATCGACGCGCACGTGTTCATCCTGCTGCAATGTGTAGGCGGCACCGAGCATGAACACGCAAGCGTGCATCCAGATCACCGATTCCTGCAACCAGATGAAGCCCACACCGAATACGTAGCGCAACACGACGATCACGAAGGTTACGATGACCATGAGTAAGGTCAGCCAGGCCGTCGCTTTACCGGTCGCGATGCTGATCGCGTCGAGGTGCTGGCTGACGCCAATCATTCGTGAACTCATGCCGTTCCCCGCTTCAGTCTTTTAAGAAATACGTTCATTTCTTTTGCAGCCTGGCGATCACCTTTTGCCTCTGCAACTTCAATGCCGCCGGTGAACGCTGCCGCCGCCGCCTCGAGCTCACCTGTTTCGGCAAGCGCCTTGCCGAGTAACTTCCAGGCAGCCGAATACCGCGGGTCCAGGTCAACGGCGGCGCGCAAGTGCGGGACGGCAGCAGAAAAATCCCTGGCGGAAAAATACTCATTACCGAGCGAGAAGCGCAGCATTGCCGAATCCTGGCCCCTGTTGAGCATTGCCAGAAAGGCATCGATCCGTGAGCTCATCAATGTCGCCAGAACGTCGGCGTGATCAGTACCAGCAAGGTGAAAATCTCAAGACGCCCAAGCAACATGCCTATCACGGCGATCCACTTGCCAGCATCGCTGATGGTCATGAACCCTGCAGCCACCTCGCCGAGACCAGGCCCCAGGTTATTAAGCGTTGCGGCCACAGCAGAGAACGCGGTTATCTGGTCAAGGCCAGTTGCCATCATCAACAGCAACATGAATCCGAATACGACGATGTACACCGAGAAGAAGCCCCACACTGCATCCACAACCTTAAACGGGACCGCGGAGTTGCCGAGCTTTACCGGAATCTCGGCACTGGGATGAACCAGCCGGGCAATCTCGCGTACGCCCTGCTTGTAAATAAGCAGCCAGCGAATGAC
>JBBKWB010000028.1:0-3358 GCA_037968755.1 Woeseia sp. | reverse complement strand
GCCGCTGATCGGCCAGCGACCTGATCCGGGCGTCGCTACTCCAGAACTGAGCAGGTGGGCGCAGGCGGTTCAGCCAGCTCAATTGATCGGCCCCGGCATTTCTTGAGGCTACAAACTGCTCGACGAAAGTGGCAAATCGTTTACTGCGATCCTCTCGAAATCCGATCGTGGCAGAGCCCTCCAGCAAGTAAATATCTCGAGCCTTGCTAGCAACTCCCAGGGATGCGACGGTTTCGGCATTCCTGGTCACACCATACGGACCAACGAGCACCGCATGATCCTGCACGAGATAGGCAAAACCGCTCATCGTGAATGCGTCCTCGTACGGCGAGAAGTATTGCGGGTGCAGATTTAGTCTTTCGTTGTCCGCAGTCACGCCGACCATTTCATACACATAGCTGAGCCGAGTGTCGTACCAGCCCAGCGCTGGCGGTTTTGCCCACAATCCTCCGAACAGAACCAGCAACACAGACAAGACAGCCGGCAACACCTTTGAACTGATCGACGACGAGTAGCTTACGCCCTTCATCAATAACCAGAGAAACGCGAGATCGAGCGCTATCCACGTCCAAAAAAGGAATCCCATCAATGCAAATACTGCGACATGAAAGACTACAGCGGCAATCAAGAGGACGTTCGAAAGACGGCGATTGAATAACAAGAACAGACAACAGCATTCGAACGCAAGAACTGCTATACGCATCCGCATGTCAAATGGCTTGAGTGCGCTTGCCAGGTCGACAATCTGCGCAGGGTCCAGCCATCCCAGCCAGCCGTGTGCGTAAGCGGTCAGCGGCACAACCGACAGCTCGTTCAGGGATAGCCAGTTCAGCTGGATCTTGGTCACCGCTGGCAGCCAATAGGATGCCGCAATCATGCACGCCATCACGAACACAATATGATCTGTGCGCCGGTCGCCAGACAGTGCGTACAGCACGTAGCCCGCAGCAAATATTTCGATCGCGCTCACTACTTGCATCTTGTGTGCCAACACTGTGCCGCCCAGTTGCGGTTCCACAAGTTGCCCAAGCATTGCGCCACAAGCCAACAGAAAAGGTAGGACTACAATCGGTCGCCACAACATCAGAAGCAACAGCAAGACAAGAATCAGCCGATCAGCAATATAGGCTTGCCCGAAATAATAGTTGAAGCCCAGAGTCACCAATGGCCAGGCAACGATTGCCGAGAGGAAAACAAGCGCGTAACGCCATTGCCTGCCGTACTGCAAGCTGCCCCAGCTAATCCGGTAGGCACCGGCGATGATGAGTATGACAAGCCCCAGAACCACGACCGCTGTCAGCAAGTTGCCCAAACCTGTTACCGCTTCGAACACTAAAAACGAGCTCGAATAGGCCGCGAATGACAGATCGAGAGTGCGATCGACTATCTTGTCTAACAAAAGAAAAATGAGCAGTGTGGCGCCAACACGCAACAAGAAACTGCTGTTCGGGCTCTGCAATCGATGCCGCAAGCTCACTGGCAAAGCAGTTGCCACTCTCGCGACTAACAACCCGTTCACAGCAGTCAAGCCTGCCTCACGCGGCTCATTTATCATCGTCATCAAGGCTTTCGAGCATGCCAGACAGGTTCTCAAATTCCGTGGCATCGAGTCCGCTTAGTGGAAAATCGGCCAGCTGCATTGAAGGCGGAGTTTCCTGTGCAGAGTCTGCCGTCAATTCACGAAATGCCAATCGCACACTTTCTGTTAGCGCAACTATAGTATCGGCTTCATGCAAACGATCGCAGTAGCGCCATTCCAGCGACAGGCATGAATCCGACACCTGAGCATTGATCTCGATCATATAAGCTCTGTTGGTATTCGTACTACGCGGTGAAGCAAAGCGCGTATCGTCAACCGCCAGGCAATGCATGTCAGGCGCGTTGTCAACTTGACCCATATAGTTGAACAGGATTTCCGGCCGGAACGCGTCGCTCCTCAGAACTTCGCGAATACCAGGGTCAGAACTCAATTCGCGCAGAGCCCCGAAGCTCAGACCATTCCTCGGCATGGACCGTAACTGCTGCATCGTCTCACGCAACGCACCGACGGCTGAATCCGCTACCGAGCCGCCTCTCGACGATCTCACGATGAGCGGAAATACGGTTGTAAACCAGCCCACTGTGCGCGATGCGTCAACACCGGAACCCAGGTCCTCGCGCCCGTGCCCTTCCAGGTCGACCGCGACAAAACGATCATTCGTCCACTGACCGATGGCACGCATTACGGCACTGATTAGCAGCTCGATTACAGTGCAGCGAAGCTTAGCCGGTGCCACCTGCAACAAGCGCTGCGTTTCGTCCCGAGTCAAAACAATAGTCTGCACTGCAACATTCGCTTCGATATTCGCCTGCGGAGCGTACTCGAGGTCGCAGGGTATTCGCTCAGCCCGCATACCCTGTCTTTCTCGCCAGTATTCAAAGTCACCGACCGCGCTGCTGGCATAGTCCTTGATCGAGCGAGACCACGCTGGCACAGATGATGTCTTCGCGGGAAGGCGAAGTTGAGCACCTTGTTGTTGTTGCTGATAGAGGCTATCGAAGTCTTCAAGCAAGATGCGCCATGATTCAGCGTCAATGACCAAATGGTGAGCGACGATAAGCAAGCTCGCGCGTTCTTCCAGGCCGCGCTCAAACAGGACAAAGCGGATCAATGAACCGGCGTCGAGCTGCAAGCTCGTGTTCATATTTGTAGCGACTTCCAGCATCCGTGCCCGTTGCTCTTGTTCGCCCAACTCCCGCAAGTCTTCAACGTGCACCGGCATCTCGCTGCGCGGGTCGGTGATTTCACCTGTCCAGCTCAGCTCTTTGTGTTTAAACAGACTGCGCAGCGCGTCATGATGCAGAACCAGCTTGTGCACGATGCGTTGCAGCTCCGAGAACTCCAGCTTGCCTTTGACGGTGAACAGCACGGATTGATTCCAATGATGCTGTGCCGCAGTGATTCGCTCAAAAAACCAGCACTGAATAGGTAGCGGATCAAACTGACCGGTAACAACGCCGGTCTCAGCTTGAGCAGTCGAAGCTACGGTCGCTATGCCAGCCTGCCCGGCTATTGTCGGATTATCGAAGAACACCTCTGGCGATATTTTCAATCCCGCCTTGCCGGCACGCGCGAGTATCCGAATGCTCAACAAAGAATCGCCACCCAGTTCGAAAAAGTTTTCGTTTACACCGATGTCTTCGATACCAAGCACTTCAGCCCATATCCCGGCGAGAATCTCCTCCGACTCGTTGCGTGGGGCAACTACGGCGCCCTGGACTTCGGCGCGATCCGGGTCCTGGTCAACCGCCCGGCAACGCAGCCCGGCTCGGTCCAGTTTGCCGTTCGGCAGGCGCGGGAAGTCATCAACGATTACAA
>JBBKWB010000027.1:0-12097 GCA_037968755.1 Woeseia sp. | reverse complement strand
CCTTTGATGAAGGTGGAATCACCCGACTCGGCCACTTCGACCTTGCGCAGCATCTGGCGCAGGATGGTCTCGATGTGCTTGTCGTTGATCTTCACACCCTGCAGGCGATACACGTCCTGGATTTCGCGTACGAGGTAATCCGACAATTCTTCCACACCGCGGAGGCGCAGAATGTCGTGCGGATTCGGCTCACCGTCGGCGATTACTTCGCCCGCGGCAACCTGCTCACCTTCGAACACGTTCAAGTGACGCCACTTCGGAATCAGCTCCTCATGGCTCTCGGCTGCCTCATCCGTAATAACGAGACGACGCTTGCCCTTGGTTTCCTTGCCGAAGCTGACCGTACCGGAGTACTCGGCCATGATCGCAGGCTCTTTCGGCTTGCGTGCCTCGAACAGGTCGGCGACGCGCGGCAGACCACCTGTGATGTCGCGAGTCTTCGAGGATGCCTGCGGAATACGTGCGATGACGTCACCTACGTTGACCTGCGCGCCGTCTGACATCGAGATGATCGCGCCAGCTGGCAATGCGTACACCGCCGGGATTTCCGTGTTAGCGAAGCACAGCTCTTTGCCGTCTTCGTCAACGAGCTTGGCAACCGGACGCAAGTCCTTGCCGCTGCCGCCACGCGCTTTCGGATCGAGCACAACGATACTGGTCAGGCCGGTGAACTCATCGATCTGCTCGGTAACCGTAATGCCATCTTCGAAGTCCTCGAAGCGCAAGAAGCCCGATACTTCCGTTACAACCGGGTGAGTATGCGGATCCCAGTTCGCCACTACCTGCCCCTGGGTAACCTTGTTGCTGTCCTGCACGGTAATGGTTGCACCGTAAGGCACCTTGTAACGCTCACGCTCACGGCCGTGCTCGTTCATCACCGAGATCTCACCTGAACGCGATACGGCCACGAGGTGGTCGTCCTTGTTCACGACAGTCTTGATGTTGTTGAGCTTGACGACGCCGTTGTTCTTGATTTCGATGCTGTTCACAGCAGCAGAACGCGATGCGGCACCACCGATGTGGAAGGTACGCATGGTCAGCTGTGTACCCGGCTCGCCAATTGACTGAGCCGCGATGACACCGACAGCCTCGCCAATGTTAATGCGGGTACCACGGGCCAGATCGCGGCCGTAGCACTGTGCACAGACGCCGTAGCGAATTTCGCAAGTGATTGGCGAACGTACCCAGACCTGGTCGATAGACAACTCTTCAAGACGCGTTACCGCAGCCTCGTCGAGCATCGTGCCAGCATCGAAGGCGACCTTGTCGGTACCCGGAATAAGCACTGCCTCAGCGACTACACGACCCAGTACCCGTTCACGCAACGGCTCAACAATGTCGCCACCTTCAACGAGCGGTGACATCGAAACACCTTTGTGGGTGCCGCAATCGACTTCCGTTACAACGAGGTCCTGCGCGACGTCAACGAGACGACGAGTCAGGTAACCAGAGTTCGCAGTCTTCAACGCGGTATCAGCGAGACCCTTACGAGCACCGTGAGTCGAGATGAAGTACTGCAGTACGTCCAGACCTTCGCGGAAGTTGGCGGTGATCGGCGTCTCGATGATCGAGCCATCCGGCTTGGCCATCAAACCACGCATACCAGCCAGCTGACGAATCTGCGCGGCAGAACCACGAGCACCGGAATCGGCCATCATGTAGATGGAGTTAAACGATTCCTGATCGACTTCGACGCCCTTGGAGTCGATCACTGTTTCCGAGCCCAGCTTGTCCATCATCGCTTTCGCGATCTGGTCATTCGTGCGCGACCAGATGTCGACAACCTTGTTGTAGCGCTCACCTTCGGTAACGAGACCGGACGAATACTGGTCCTGGATCTCTTTCACTTCGGCTTCGGCCTCGGCCAGGATCGCGCCTTTCGATTCCGGCACGACCATGTCGTTGACGCCGATCGAAATGCCCGCAATCGTTGCGAAACGGAAACCCGTGTACATCAGCCGATCCGCAAAGACGACGGTCTTTTTCAGGCCGAGGTTGCGGTAACAGGCGTTGATCGTGTTGGAGATGGCCTTCTTCGTCATGTCACGGTTGATGACATCGAAGCTCAAACCTTCGGGCAACAACGTTGACAGCAGCGCACGGCCGACCGTGGTTTCAACGAGTTGAACCCGGGTTGCGACTTCGCCTTCACTGTCCATCTCATGCATCGGTACGCGGACTTTTACCCGCGCCTGCAACTCAACCGAACCGTTCTCATAAGCGCGGCGGGCTTCGTCGACGTCCGAGAACAGCATGCCCTCGCCGTTCGCATTCACCTTGTTGCGGGTCATGTAGTACAGACCCAGCACCACGTCCTGTGACGGTACGATGATCGGATCGCCGTTGGCCGGTGACAAAATGTTGTTCGATGCCATCATCAGAGCACGAGCTTCAAGCTGCGCTTCGATGGACAGCGGTACGTGGACCGCCATCTGGTCACCGTCAAAGTCAGCGTTGAACGCAGTACAGACCAGCGGGTGCAGCTGAATAGCCTTGCCCTCAATCAGTACCGGCTCGAACGCCTGGATGCCGAGACGATGCAGGGTTGGCGCGCGGTTCAGCATGACCGGGTGTTCACGAATAACTTCTTCGAGAATATCCCAGACTTCCGGACCTTCACGCTCAACGAGGCGCTTGGCAGCTTTAATGGTTGTAGCTTCGCCGCGCAGTTGCAGCTTCGAGAAAATGAACGGCTTGAAGAGCTCAAGCGCCATCTTCTTCGGCAGACCGCACTGGTGCAGGCGTAAGGTAGGGCCAACCACGATGACCGAACGGCCAGAGTAGTCGACGCGCTTACCAAGCAAGTTCTGGCGGAAGCGGCCCTGCTTGCCTTTAATCATGTCAGCAAGCGATTTCAGTGGGCGCTTGTTGGTGCCGGTGATGGCACGGCCACGACGACCGTTGTCCAGCAGCGCATCCACGGATTCCTGCAGCATGCGCTTTTCGTTGCGCACGATGATGTCCGGGGCATTCAGCTCCAGCAGTCGACGCAGGCGGTTGTTACGGTTGATGACGCGACGGTACAGATCGTTCAGATCCGAGGTCGCGAAACGGCCACCGTCGAGCGGCACCAACGGGCGCAGGTCGGGCGGCAGTACCGGAAGAACAGTCAGCACCATCCACTCAGGCTTGTTGCCTGACTCGATGAACGACTCGACCAGCTTCAGGCGCTTCGACAGCCGCTTGATCTTGGTCTCGGACTTCGTCGCACCCATGTCTTCGCGTACCTGCAACATTTCGCGCTGCAGGTCGATGGTCATCAGCATCTCGCGAACGGCCTCGGCACCCATACGGGCATCGAATTCGTCGCCGTACTGCTCGATCGCGTCGAGGTACATCTCGTCGGTCATGAGCTGACCGCGTTCGAGCGGCGTCATGCCCGGTTCGATCACCACGAACGCTTCGAAATACAGCACGCGCTCGATCTCACGCAGAGTCATATCAAGCATGAGGCCGATGCGGGATGGCAGTGACTTCAGGAACCAGATGTGTGCGACCGGGCTCGCCAGGTCGATGTGCGCCATGCGCTCACGGCGAACCTTCGTCTGGGTAACTTCGACGCCACACTTCTCGCAGACCACACCACGATGCTTCAGGCGCTTGTACTTGCCGCACAGGCACTCGTAGTCTTTGATCGGGCCAAAGATTTTCGCGCAGAACAAACCATCACGTTCCGGTTTGAACGTGCGGTAGTTGATCGTTTCCGGCTTTTTGACTTCGCCAAAAGACCAGGAACGGATCATGTCCGGCGAAGCGAGGCCGATGCGAATCGCATCAAAGTCGTCGACGGGATTCTGGTACTTAAAAAGCTTCAGAAGATCTTTCATTAGTCTGTTTCCAGTTCAATGTTGATTCCCAGCGAGCGAATCTCTTTAACCAGTACGTTAAAGGACTCAGGCATGCCGGCATCCATTTCGTGCTCACCGTCCACGATGTTCTTGTACATCTTGGTACGGCCCTGCACGTCATCGGACTTAACGGTCAGCATCTCCTGCAGGGTGTAGGCGGCGCCGTAGGCTTCGAGCGCCCAGACCTCCATCTCACCGAAGCGCTGGCCACCGAACTGCGCTTTACCACCCAGCGGCTGCTGCGTGACGAGGCTGTACGGGCCAGTGGAGCGTGCATGCATCTTGTCATCCACCAGGTGGTTGAGTTTGAGCATGTACATGTAGCCAACTGTGGTTTCGCGGTCGAACGGGTTACCCGTACGGCCATCGATCAGGCGCGTCTGGCCGGTTTCCGGCAGGTCGGCCAGGGCCAACAACTGCTTGATCTCGCTTTCATTCGCACCGTCGAATACCGGTGTTGCGGTCGGTACGCCGTTAACGAGATTACGACACAACTCCATGATCTCGTCGTCCGTGAAGGAGTCGAGGTCCTCATCACGACCGCCGATCTTGTTGTAAATGTCGTCGAGGAAGCCGCGCAGCTTGATAATCGATTCCTGCGCTTTCAACATGCGGCCGATCTTGTTGCCAAGACCTTTTGCGGCCCAGCCAAGATGCGTCTCAAGTACCTGACCGACGTTCATGCGTGACGGTACGCCCAGCGGATTCAGTACGATGTCGACCGGCGTGCCGTCTTTCGAATACGGCATGTCTTCCACCGGCACGATCGTTGAGATCACACCCTTGTTACCGTGACGACCAGCCATCTTGTCACCCGGCTGAATGCGACGCTTAACGGCGAGGTAAACCTTGACCATCTTCAGCACGCCTGGAGCCAGGTCGTCGCCAGCAGTGATCTTGGCTTTCTTCTCGTCGTAACGGCGATCGAACTCGGCCGCCTGTGATTTCAGGCGCTCAGCGGAACGCTCAAGCTGCTCGTTCGCTTCGTCGTTCTTCAGGCGCACTTCGAACCACTGCTCACGCGGCACTTCGTCGAGGTAGGCCTTGGTCACTTTGCTGCCAGCGGCGAGCTTGTTCGGGCCACCCTGGGCGACCTTGCCGATCAGCATCTTCTCGACACGCTGGAAGATATCCTCTTCGAGGATACGCAGGGTGTCGTCGAGATCCTTGCGAACACTCTCAAGCTCAGACTTTTCAATCGACAATGCACGTGTGTCTTTCTCAACGCCGTCACGAGTAAATACGCGAACGTCGATCACAGTGCCGTCCATGCCCGGCGGTACGCGCAAAGACGTGTCTTTCACGTCAGAGGCTTTCTCGCCGAAGATGGCACGCAGCAGTTTCTCTTCCGGCGTCAGCTGGGTTTCGCCCTTCGGCGTTACCTTGCCCACCAGGATGTCACCGGATTTCACTTCGGCGCCGATGTAAGCAATGCCGGACTCGTCCAGCTTGGCCAGTGCCGCGTCACCCACGTTCGGGATATCCGCGGTGATGTCCTCGGAGCCCAGCTTGGTGTCGCGAGCGACACAAGACAGCTCTTCGATGTGGATCGTTGTGAAGCGATCTTCCTGAACGACACGCTCCGAGATCAGGATCGAATCCTCGAAGTTGTAGCCATTCCACGGCATGAACGCCACGAGCAGATTCTGCCCGAGCGCCAGTTCGCCGAGGTCGGTCGACGGGCCATCGGCCAGAACGTCGCCCGCGGAGATCTTGTTGCCGGCGCCGACGAGCGGACGCTGGTTGATACAGGTGTTCTGGTTCGAACGGGTGTACTTGGTCAGGTTGTAGATATCGACACCCGACTCAAATGCGCCGGCTTCGTCATCGTTGACCCGTACGACAATGCGCGAAGCATCGACCGAATCGACGGTACCACCACGTTTCGCAACTACGGTGACACCAGAATCGATCGCAACCGCACGCTCCATGCCGGTACCGACGAGCGGTGCCTCGGCACGCAGGGTTGGAACCGCCTGACGTTGCATGTTCGAGCCCATCAATGCGCGGTTAGCGTCATCGTGCTCAAGGAATGGAATCAGCGAAGCGGCAACCGAAACGATCTGGCGTGGCGACACGTCCATGTACTCGATGGTCGACGGATCGGCCAGTGAGAACTCATTCTGGTGACGCACTGAGACCAGCTCGGCGGTGAACTGATTCTTGCTATCCAGCTCGGAGTTGGCCTGAGCGATAACGTAATTGCTTTCCTCAATGGCCGACAGGTACTCGATCTCAGAGGTTGCTTTGCTTTTCGTAACCTTGCGGTACGGAGTCTCAAGGAAGCCGTACTGGTTGGTCCGCGCATAAACCGCCAGCGAGTTAATCAAGCCGATATTCGGGCCTTCAGGTGTTTCAATTGGGCAAACACGGCCGTAATGCGTCGGATGCACGTCGCGCACCTCGAAGCCTGCGCGTTCGCGGGTCAAACCACCTGGTCCAAGCGCCGAGACGCGACGCTTATGCGTAACTTCTGACAGCGGGTTGTTCTGGTCCATGAACTGGGACAGCTGACTGGAGCCGAAGAATTCCTTAACGGCAGCCGCAACCGGCTTCGCGTTAATCATCTCTTGCGGCATCAGACCTTCAGTTTCTGCCTGGGTCAGGCGTTCCTTAACGGCACGCTCGACACGCACGAGGCCGACACGGAAGGCGTTCTCTGCCATTTCGCCAACGCTGCGCACACGGCGGTTACCGAGGTGATCGATGTCATCCACGTTGCCGTTGCCGTTGCGGATATCGACGAGCGTCTGCAGAACATCAAGGATGTCGTCCCGGTCCAGAACGCCACTGCCCTCGGAGTTATCCCGACCGACGCGACGGTTGAACTTCATGCGGCCTACCGCAGACAGGTCATAACGGTCGGAATTGAAGAACAGATTCTGGAACAGATTCTCAGCCGCTTCCTTAGTCGGCGGCTCGCCCGGACGCATCATCCGGTAGATCTCGACCAATGCCTCGAGGCGAGTGGTCGACGGATCAATTTTCAAGGTGTTGGAAATGTACGCGCCGTGATCGAGATCATTCACATACAAAGTGCGAATGTGCTCAATGCCTGCGGCGATCAGCGCTTCGATCAGCTCCGGAGTCAGGTCATCGTTAGCCGCGGCCAGTAATTCGCCGGTCTCCGTATCCACAACATCGTGCGCCAATACCTTACTTTCGAGGTATTCGAGAGGCACGACCAGATCCTTGGCTTTCGCCTTCTCCATGTCGCGAACGTGCTTCGCGGTGATACGACGACCTTCTTCAACAATGACCTTGCGGCCGATCTTGATGTCGAAAATGGCGGTCTCACCGCGCATGCGCTCGGGTATGAGGCCCATGCGAATTTCTTTCTCGGACAGGTAGAAGTCTGTGTTCTCGAAGAACAGATCGAGCATTTCTTCATTCGACAAACCGAGTGCACGCATGATGATCGTTACCGGCAATTTGCGGCGACGATCAATACGCGCGAACACGCTGTCTTTCGGGTCGAATTCGAAATCGAGCCATGAACCGCGGTACGGAATGATCCGAGCGGAGAACAGCAGCTTGCCTGATGAATGCGTTTTGCCCTTGTCGTGATCAAAGAACACGCCAGGTGAGCGATGCAACTGGGAAACAATAACGCGCTCGGTACCGTTGATTACAAACGTACCGTGATCGGTCATCAGCGGCATTTCGCCGAGGTAAACCTCTTGCTCACGAATGTCTTTCACCGGCTTCGGCGTTCCACTCGCTTCTTTATCATAGATAACCAGGCGTACTTTCACGCGAATCGGCGCAGCGTAAGTCAGGCCGCGCATCTGGCATTCCTTGACGTCAAATACCGGATCGCCGAGGCGATAGCTCACGTATTCGAGAGCGGCGTTGCCCGAGTAGCTGACAATCGGGAAGACAGTCTGGAAAGCCGCATGCAGACCAGCGTCCAGACGCTCACTTTCCTTGCATTCGACCTGCAGGAATTTTGCGTAGGAATCCAGCTGGATAGACAGCAGGTACGGCACGTCAAGAATCGTGGGCCGCTTGCCAAAATCCTTACGGATGCGCTTTTTCTCAGTGAATGAATAGGCCATTCGAGGTTACCCTTAACTAAAGGAAGTAGCCGACGTCTGCCGTCCTGGCGCCGTGCGGTCGAACACTTCCAAATTTCAAAGTTCGTCTATCTGCTGCACACCGGCAGCCGCGGTCGATCATCACAGTCGCTGTCATGCGACCGCTGCACTCTGTCTAGCTTGCGCTCTGCATCCGCCCGCTAGCGGCTACAAAATACGCAGACGCAGACAAGCAGCCGAACGGGAACACCCGCCGGCTGCCTGCCGACCCGCAGATTAACTCCACGTGGTCGATTTACTTAAGCTCGACGGTTGCGCCGGCTTCTTCAAGCTGCTTCTTGAAGGTATCAGCATCAGCTTTCGATGCGCCTTCCTTCAGCGTAGAAGGTGCGCCTTCAACGGCGTCCTTCGCTTCTTTCAGGCCGAGACCGGTAATGGCGCGAACAGCCTTAATGACGGAAACCTTATTGGCGCCGAAGCTTGTAAGAACCACATCGAACTCGGTCTTCTCTTCAGCGGCAGCAGCTTCGCCACCACCAGCAGCTGCAGCGACTGCAACCGGAGCAGCGGCGGATACGCCCCACTCTTCTTCGAGCATTTTCACGAGCTCGACCACTTCCATGATCGGCTTGGCGCTCAATTCTTTGAGCAGATCTGCGTTTGACAATGCCATGTCTAAATTCCTCTAAATATCCTGAATCAGTTAAATTACGTTTGAATCCGTGTATCAGGCCGCTTCCTGCGACGCACGCGCGGACAGAGTCCGGGCAAGCATTGCAGGCGGTTCGGCCAAAGTCCGTACCAGCTTGGACATCGGTGCCATCATGACGCCCAACAGCATCGCGCGTGCCTGGTCCAGCGTTGGCAGTTCAGCAAGTCTTCCGAGCTCACTGGCTTCCAACAACTGCCCACCGGCAGACAACGACACCGCTTTAAGAGCTTCGTGATCTTTCGCGAAGTTCTTAATTATCCTGGCAGCGGCACCCGGATCATCTTTGGCAAATGCAAGTAGCAACGGGCCCTTGAGTGTGTCTTGCATACACTCGAACTCGGTGCCCTGGATGGCGCGGCGAGCCAGCGTGTTTTTAACCACACGCATGTACACGCCAGCTTTACGCGCTTCCGCACGCAACGCTGTCATCTCAGAAACGGTCAAACCTCTGTATTCCGCTGCAACAGCAGACAGAGACTCACCCGCAACCGCATTTACCTCTTTGACAAATAACTTCTTGTCTTCGAGTCTCAGTGCCATGAATTACTCCTGGCTTACGGTCACACAATCGGATGAAAAACTGCTTCATCCGCCCTTTAGCGGTTCACTACCCGGCATTAATACCGCAATGCCGGCCGACGAACCGTTGGCGCATGCTGCAATGAACCGCAGCAAATACGCCGGGTGTCGACAACGGTGACCGTCCTCTAGATTGCTCTGATTCAGGTATCACCATCTGCGTAGGCCGATAGTCGATTAAGAGCGATTCTCACATCGCCCGCCTACGGTCTTCGACGATGGCCGGTTTCCCGGCCATTTACTGACCCGCATGACGTTCCACGCGAATCGGCAAATTCAAACTCAGGCGTTACGCGTCTATCGACGCCTGATCAACAGAAACGCCCGGGCCCATGGTTGAGGACACGGTCAATTTCTTAAAATAAACACCTTTAGCTGAAGCTGGCTTGCCCTTACGCAGGTCGGCCAGCAGCGCACTGAGGTTGCCCTTTAATGCATCGACGTCGAAATCTGCACGACCGATTGGGCAATGAATAATGCCGGCCTTGTCCGTGCGATAACGTACCTGGCCCGCCTTGGCATTCTTTACCGCGGTTTCGACATCAGCGGTAACCGTGCCAACCTTCGGGTTCGGCATCAGGCCGCGTGGGCCCAGGATCTGGCCGAGTTGACCGACGACGCGCATGGCATCCGGGGTCGCGATTACGACGTCGAAATTCATCTCGCCGCCTTTAACCGTCGCTGCCAGGTCTTCGAAACCAACAATGTCGGCGCCTGCTGCTTTGGCTTTTTCAGCATTTTCGCCCTGTGCAAATACTGCAACGCGTACGGTCTTGCCGGTGCCGTTAGGCAACACGGTTGAACCACGTACAACCTGATCCGACTTACGCGGATCCACACCGAGGTTTACTGCGATATCGATGCTCTCTGCGAATTTCGCAGAGGCCAGTTCTTTCACCAGGTTCAACGCCTCGTCCAGCGGGTACGAAGTCGTCGGGGATACTTTTTCGCGCGCTAACTTCTTGCGCTTGCTCATGCCGGACATCAGTTCACTCCCTCTACTTCAATACCCATGCTGCGGGCAGTGCCTGCAACCGTACGTACAGCCGCGTCCATGTCAGCGGCAGTGAGGTCCGGCATCTTGGTGGTCGCGATCTCTTCGAGCTGAGCGCGGTTGACCTTGCCCACTTTCGTGGTGTTCGGCGTACCCGAACCTTTTTTGATGCCAGCCGCCTTGCGCAGCAATACAGCCGCCGGCGGAGTCTTGGTGATGAACGTGAAGCTGCGATCGCTGTAAACAGTGATCACAACCGGAATCGGCAGGCCCGCTTCAATGCTCTGGGTAGCCGCATTGAACGCCTTACAGAATTCCATGATATTCACGCCATGCTGGCCCAATGCGGGCCCAACCGGCGGACTTGGATTCGCCTGGCCTGCAGGGACCTGCAGTTTGATGTAGCCAGTTACTTTCTTAGCCATGCTTTATCTCCTCGAGTACAAGCGCTTGTTTAGAGCTCCTCGATATTAATGATTAACGGGTATCGCTTGCGCGGCGCCCGTTGTTCCAAATTTTAAAGTTCGCAGGGACCGAATTAATTCGGCGTCCTGTCGATTGCCCGTGGGTCAGCTCGCGCTGGACCACCAATCTTGGCAGTCACTGGCGCCAACGGCGACCAGTGCACTGCCGAATTAGCCTCTAACCTTTCTCAACTTGGCCGAAGTCCAGCTCTACTGGCGTAGACCGACCCAAAATTTGTACTGCAACCTGCAAGCGCGACTTCTCGTAGTTCACCTTCTCAACAACACCACTGAAGTCGTTGAACGGACCGTCGATAACCCGTACCACTTCGCCCGGCTCGAACAATACTTTCGGCCGCGGCTTGTCGACGCCTTCCTGCACACGCTGCAGAATGTTGTCAGCTTCCTTCTGCGAAATCGGCGCCGGCCGATCGCTTGAGCCACCGATGAAGCCAAGCACCTTAGGCACTTCCTTCACGAGGTGCCAGGTCTCGTCATCCATTTCCATCTGCACGAGCACATAGCCCGGGAAGAACTTGCGCTCACTCCGACGCTTGTTGCCTTCGCGCATTTCGACTACTTCTTCAGTCGGCACCAGGATGTCGCCAAACTTGTGCTCAAGGCCCATCATCTTGATGCGCTCTTCAAGCGACGACTTCACTTTGTGCTCGAAATTCGAGTACGCATGAACGATGTACCAGCGTAACGACACCGCGCTTACCTCTTCGGAAGCCACTAGATTGTCGAGCCGACGAGCGTACGCGTCAGCCACAACAGGAATGAATCGAGACCCCAGAAAAACAGGGCCATGATCAGCGTAAACACGAACACCGCAATGGCAGTCTGGGTCGTCTCCTGGCGAGTCGGCCAGATGACCTTGCGAATCTCGATGCGCGACCCCTGCACGAAAGCCTGCAAACGGCGTCCTTGCGTGCTGGTCATTGCAATACCCAGACCCGCCGCAACGCCAGCCAGCACCATGAGCACCCGCAGCGGCAGCGAAATTTCTATGTAGTAGTAGTACGCAAACAAACCACCGACCAGGGCGCCAGCCGCAATCAGCAGTTTCAAAATGTCCAGCACACCGCTCTGACTTGTTTCCGTCGTTGTTGCCATGTCGCCCGTCGTTATCCGCTTGTCCGGCAGACCAAAATCAGCCGGTTTTCAATGTTGCTAGCATCAAAGCCGGTACGCATACGCGCCCGGCTTCGTCGTGTACGCAAGCGTACGTCTGTCCGCCTGCCTAAATGGCAGGCCAGGAGGGAATCGAACCCCCAACCTGCGGTTTTGGAGACCGCCGCTCTGCCAATTGAGCTACTGGCCTAATATCGACAAAGTGCCATCCCAATGATCAGCTGACACCCAATAATTGTCGTTTACGCTCCGACTATGTTGTCGCGACGTACTCACTACGCGACACGCAGTCCAATCCAAAATTCGCGCCCCACTCCCACCAACCGGAG
>JBBKWB010000026.1:0-21141 GCA_037968755.1 Woeseia sp. | reverse complement strand
GGACTAAGGCAGTGTCTCTCGGGACCTCTTTGGGGGGAATAAAGCGGACCGAAGGGAGCCATCCCCCCAAAGAGGTCCCGAGAGGCGCTGCCGACAGGTTGGCACATTAAATTACCAATGCAGATCCTTAACCAACTCCTAACCGGTGGCAAGCCCTCGAGGAGGCGCCCGCCTGAGCCCTTTAGGGGGATGGCTCCCTTCGGTCCGCTTTATTCCCCCTAAAGGGCTCAGCCGAACGCCTCCTCTTGCATCGGCGGTGACATCGAGTCTCGAGGGCGCGCGATCGGACACTGAGCAAAAGACCCAGTCTCGACTGTTACAACTACATCTCGACAGATATCGCAGACCAAAAAAACCCCGCTACTTGCGTAGCGAGGCTTTTGTTTCGTGCTGACAGCGGGTTTAGAGCTTATCAGCTGGCCACGGCGTGCCCTGATCCATAACCGTTACAGGCTTCATGCCCGTGTAGGTGAACTTCTGAAGGCGTTTGCCCTCGTAGGTCTCGGTTGTGTAGATGTTGCCTTTCGAGTCGGTTGCGATGCCGTGTACGGCGAAGAACTGGCCGGGATTGCGGCCGCCATCGCCGAAGTTGGTCAGCACTTCAAGTGACTCGCGTTCGATGATGAAGATCTTTCGGTTCGTGCCGTCAGCGAGGTAGATGTAGGTCTGGTCGTCATCGGCTGAGAAAGAGATATCCCATACGGAGCCGTCGCCCAGGCTGTTTGGCTTGATGAAGATCTCGCGGATGAACGTACCGTCGGTCTCGAATACCTGCAGGCGATTGTTAACGCGGTCGCAAACGTAAATCAGATTGTCGTGCGAAGGCTGTGCGCAATGCACCGGGTTGCGGAACTGTTGTGCTGGCTCCTGACCTGGGCGGAACGGGCCCAGGTTGGCGTCGTCCGGTTCATTGCCGTAGGCGCCCCAATAGCGCTTCATCTTGCCGGTGTCGGCATCCAGGACCGCGACGCGTTTGTTGCGGTAACCATCAGCTACGTAGGCTTCGTTAGCAGACGGATCGAAGGAGATTTCTGCAACGCTGCCGAAATTCTCCGGATCGTGACTGTTCGTTTCTGAGCCCGGCGTGCCGAATTGTGCAATGAATTTGCCGTCGCGCGTGAACTTCAGGATGTGCGAATCGGTCGGGCCATTGCCGCCAATCCAGATGTTGTCCTTGTGATCGACGGTGATGCCGTGATTCGAGGTTGGCCAGTCGTATGCGTCGTTCGGGCCGCCCCAATGATTGACGAGATTGCCTGCCGGATCGAACTCGAGCACGTTCGGGGCCGGAATACAGCAATCGGCCTTAACCGGATCCGTTGCAGCGCCGATTTCCGTACGCTCATTAAAGGTGTCACGGCGATGGATGATGTAGACGTGATCACGTGAATCAACGGCGAGGCCAATGGTTGCGCCAAGAATCCAGTGATTCGGCAGCGGTTTCGGCCAGAACGGGTCAACAACAAATGATGGCGCCTGCTTGGTTTGTGCGTTGGCGCTGTTGTCGAGCGCATTTTGGCCGCAGCCCAGTGCAACAATCATAGTGAGCACTGCAGTGGCGGCGTAGAAAGTTTTCTTCGTCATCATCCGTGGTTTCCCCCGTAAAGTCCGTGGCGATGTACTCGTAGCAGTGATGCCTGCTAAAGCGCGGCAGTATACTATAGTGCGAGTCCGGCAAGGTGCCCGGAACAAATGAAATTATTTGTCGTGACGACAAAGCCGGATATTCTCAGCAGCCTTTGTCCTCCGGGCCGGAATGTTACTTTTGCAATGACCTGTCAAACGCGCAATACACCTGGATTGATCGCGCTGGCCTGCCTGCTCGTCTGCAGTTTGCCGGGCGTCGTGAGTGCTCATGAAATCCCTACTGATGTAGTGGTGCAAAGCTATGTTAAGCCGGAAGGGCAGCGGCTTAACTTGCTCGTGCGTGTTCCGCTTGAAGCTATGCGCGACGTAGTTTTCCCACTGCGCGGCCCCGGTTTCATCGATCTAGCTGCTGCCGACGAGACATTGCGTGACGCTGCCGAAATCTGGATCGCTAACGAAGTGCAGCTGCTCGAGAACGGCCAGACGGTAGACACTTACAGCATCGAGAATGTGCGCGTGTCTTTGCCCTCCGACCGGTCTTTTCGTGACTACGATTCCGCACTCGCAAACGTAAAGAGCCCGCCACTGCCCGCCGATACAGAACTCTACTACCAGCAGGCGATACTGGATGTGCTGATCGCGTATCCCATCAGCGCGGATACCTCGGAGTTCTCCATCTATCCGAATTTTCGCCGGCTGGGGCTGAGTACAACCACTGTTATCCGCTTCCTGCCACCTGGTTCAGGCGAGCGGTTGTTCGAGTTTTCGAACGATCCGGGACTCGTGCACCTCGACCCGCGCTGGCATCATGCCTTTGCGCGTTTCGTCGTATTCGGTTTTGAGCACATCATGGATGGTGTTGACCACCTGCTATTCGTGCTCTGCCTGATTATCCCGTTTCGCCGTATTCGACCGCTCATTGCAATTGTTACGTCTTTTACAATCGCGCATTCGATTACACTCATTGGTTCGGCGTTCGGCATAACGCCAGGTGCAATATGGTTTCCATCACTAATTGAATCCTTGATTGCAGCGTCCATCGTTTACATGGCGCTTGAAAATATCATCGGCTCGCGCTGGGAGCGTCGTTGGATTATCGCATTCGGTTTTGGTCTCGTACATGGCTTCGGTTTTTCGTTTGCGCTGGGAGAAACCCTGCAGTTCGCCGGCGGTCATCTACTTACGTCCCTGCTGGCATTTAATCTGGGTGTTGAGCTGGGCCAGGTGCTGATCATTCTGATTGCTGTGCCTGTACTGAATCTGTTGTTTCGCGCAGGTATTCCCGAGCGCGTCGGTACCATCATATTGTCGGCCATCATCGCGCATAGCGCGTGGCACTGGATGAGCGATCGGGTTAGTCAGTTCCTGGCCTATGACCTGTCGCTGTCGACACCGGGCGCAGGTTCACTCGCGATGCTGATGCGTTGGGCGATGTTGTTGTTGATTACCGCTGTAATTATCTGGTTGATGTACAACGTGTATAAGCGGCTTATGTCAGGTCAGAAACAAACAACGACTTAGCTTTATCAAACCGGCGGCACGCGCTAAGCTCTGCCGCCAGATTCCGTCGCGTTCGGCTCACTGGCGTTGGCGGAAATACAAGAACTGCCGGGGGGGAACTACATGCAGTCCATCATGATCGTGGTACTGGGCATAGTCGGAATGACATTTGGCTGGTTTGTCTATTCCAAGTTTATTGCCGAGAAAATCTACAAGCTCGATCCGAATTTTGTAACACCTGCGCATGAATTTGAGGACGGCAAAGATTTTTGCCCGACCAATAAATTTGTACTTTGGGGGCACCACTTTACCTCTGTGGCGGGTGCTGCGCCGATCGTAGGTCCGGCTATTGCCGTTTACTGGGGCTGGGTGCCGGCGGTGTTGTGGGTAACGATCGGTACGGTCTTCTTTGCGGGCGTACACGATTTTGGTGCCCTCTGGGCCAGTGCCCGGCACAAGGGTAAATCCATTGGCGCACTCTCTGAAGATGTGATCGGCAAGCGAACCCGCGCCTTGTTCATGGTTGTGATTTTTCTCGTGCTGCTGATGGTCAACGCCGTTTTTGGCGTAGTGATTGCCAACGCATTCGTGAATACATCAACGGCTGTGTTTCCGGCCTGGGCGGCGATTTTCGTCGCGCTCATTATTGGGCAGTTCCTGAGGCGCGGTTTTAACCTGACAATGTTGTCGGTGCTCGGTGTGATCGCACTGTATGCATCCATATATGTCGGCAGCATCATGCCGACGACATTACCTCCTGATATGTTCGGCTTGACCGCGAACGCGAACTGGATCGTGCTGCTGTTTATTTATGCGGCCATTGCATCGATGCTGCCGGTCTGGGTGCTATTGCAACCACGCGATTTTATTAACGGCTTGCAATTGTTCGTCGGACTGTTCCTGTTGTACGGCGCTGTGCTGTTGTCATTGCCGGATATTTCGGCTCCGGCATTTAACATGGCAGTGGCGGCGGACGCGCCATCGCTAATGCCGTTGTTGTTCGTGACTATTGCGTGTGGCGCGGTGTCCGGTTTTCACGGCATCGTCGCATCCGGCACCAGTTCCAAGCAGCTCGACAAGGAAACCGACGCACGTTTCGTGGGCTACCTCGGCGCTGTCGGCGAAGGTTCGCTGGCGCTGATTACAATTGTTGCAGTCAGCGGTGTAGCGCTTGCTGCAACACCCGAGATCTGGCATCAGATGTATGAGAGCTACGGTACAGCTGGCGCAGGTACGTTTATCAAAGGCGGCGCACAGCTCATTACCAATGGCTGGGGCCTGCCTATCGGTATATCCACCACGTTGCTTGCAACCATGGTCGTGCTCTTTGCGGGAACGACTATGGACTCCGGGGTGCGACTGCAGCGCTATATCATCCAGGAGTGGGGCGACATTTACGGCATTAAGCTGTTTAAGAACGGCATTCTCGCGACGCTCTTTGCGGTGGCCTGTTGTTTGTTGCTGGCATTCGGCGCCGGTGGTGCAGGTGGCTCGGGTGGCCTGATTATCTGGCCATTGTTCGGTTCGACGAACCAGATTCTGGCTGGCCTTACGTTGCTCGTCCTTAGCGTGATACTTATCAAGTTAGGCCGACCCGCGCGTTACACGATGATCCCGATGGTGTTCGTCATGTTTACCTCGTGCTGGGCAGCGATTATCAAGCTGAAGGAATTCTGGATAGACGAAAATTGGCTGCTGGTGACTATCGATATCATTGTGCTGGTGACCAGTGTGCTGGTGATCCTGGAAGCGATCGCTGTGATCACGAAGTTCCGCCGGGACGGCGGCGCGTCGGCAACAGAAAACGCCTGAGCGCTTTCTACAGGCAAGAAAAAAGGCAGCCATTGGCTGCCTTTTTTTATTCACTTAACACTACCGTGCAATGTGACACGGAACCCGCTGGTCCCGTGTCACACACAACGTTTAGTAGCGGTAGTGGTCCGGCTTGTACGGGCCTTCCTGGCCTACACCGATGTAGTCGGCCTGCTCGTCGGTGAGTTCGGTCAGGTTCGCGCCAATGCGTCCGAGGTGCAGGCGTGCGACCTTCTCATCGAGGTGCTTCGGCAGTACGTAGACTTCGTTCTTGTACTTGTCGTTGTTGTTCCACAGCTCCATCTGCGCCAGTACCTGGTTCGTGAAAGAGTTGGACATGACAAAGCTCGGGTGCCCGGTTCCGCAACCGAGATTCACAAGGCGACCTTCAGCCAGCAGGATGATGCGCTTGCCGTCCGGGAAGATGATGTGATCGACCTGCGGCTTGATG
Source organism: Woeseia sp. (assembly GCA_037968755.1). GTDB lineage: Bacteria > Pseudomonadota > Gammaproteobacteria > Steroidobacterales > Woeseiaceae > Woeseia. Next base: position 15,791 of record JBBKWB010000026.1, on the reverse strand, counting down.
TTTTCCCACTCGTATTGCTTCAGCGAGGCGACATCAATTTCGTTATCGAAATGACCGATGTTGCAGATGATGGCCTGGTCCTTCATGCGCTTCATTTGCTCGCCGGTGACGATGTGGTAGTTGCCGGTCGCGGTGACAATGATGTCGGCCTTGTCGACGACGTCGTCGAGGCGCACAACGCGGTAGCCTTCCATCGCCGCCTGCAATGCACAGATCGGATCGATTTCCGTGATCCAGACCGTCGCACCCAGACCGCGCAGTGACTGCGCTGAGCCTTTGCCGACGTCGCCGTATCCGCAAACGACTGCGATCTTGCCGGCGATCATCACGTCGGTGGCGCGCTTGATGCCGTCAACGAGTGACTCGCGGCAGCCGTAAAGGTTATCGAATTTCGACTTCGTGACCGAATCATTCACGTTGAATGCCGGGCAGGCGAGGGTGCCGTCTTTATGCATGTCATAAAGACGTTTCACACCGGTAGTGGTTTCTTCCGACAGGCCACGTACTTTCTTCATGATCTCGGGATACTGGTCGTGCATGATCTGGGTCAGGTCACCACCGTCGTCCAGGATCATGTTCGGCTGCCAGCCATCAGGGCCGTTAATCGTCTGCTCGACGCACCAGATGTACTCTTCTTCGGTCTCGCCTTTCCAGGCAAATACGGGAACGCCACTGGCGGCAATGGCGGCCGCCGCATGATCCTGGGTGGAGAAGATGTTGCACGATGACCAGCGCACTTCCGCGCCGAGTGCCGTGAGGGTTTCGATCAGGACCGCGGTCTGGATGGTCATGTGCAGACAACCGGCGACGCGCGCGCCTTTCAGCGGCTGATCCTTGCCAAACTCTGTGCGCAGGGCCATCAAGCCAGGCATTTCAGTTTCGGCAATATTGATTTCCTTACGGCCCCAGGCGGCACCAGAAATGTCCGCGACTTTGTAGTCCTGCTTTTTCAGGGCAACGGCTTCGCTGCTCATAAACTTCTCCTAAGAATTAATGCAATAAATCTGTGTTGAATATCGGTTGTCGCGTTATGCCGCTGCTGCGCCGCGCAATGCGTCGGCGCGATCAGTGCGTTCCCAGCTCAGGTCGAGATCCTCGCGGCCGAAGTGGCCATAGGCTGCCGTCGCTTTGTAGATCGGGCGAATGAGATCCAGCATCTTCAGGATGCCGTACGGGCGCAGGTCGAAGTGCTCGCGAATCAAGCTGGTCAGGCGCTCGTCACTGATCTTGCCAGTGCCGAATGTCTGTACGCTGATCGAGGTCGGCTGAGCCACACCGATGGCGTAGGACACCTGGATTTCGCAACGATCAGCAAGGCCGGCAGCGACGATGTTCTTGGCAACGTAACGGCAAGCGTAGGCCGCCGAACGATCAACCTTCGAAGGATCCTTACCGGAGAACGCACCGCCACCGTGCCGCGCCATGCCACCGTAGGTGTCAACGATGATCTTGCGGCCGGTCAGGCCGCAGTCGCCCATGGGTCCGCCGATTTCGAAGCGGCCGGTTGGGTTGATGTGGTATTTCGTAGTCTTGCTCACTAGGTTTGCAGGAATGATTGGCTTGATAATCTCTTCCATTACGGCTTCACGCAGATCCGCCAGGCTGATATCGGCGCGGTGCTGCGTTGACAACACGACCGCGTCAACCGCAACCGGCTTGTTGTTCTCGTAACGGAACGTAACCTGGCTTTTCGCGTCCGGACGCAGCCATGGCAAGGTGCCGTTCTTGCGGACTTCCGCCTGGCGACGCACGAGCCGGTGCGAGTAGGTGATCGGCGCAGGCATCAGCACGTCTGTTTCGTTTGTTGCATAGCCGAACATGAGGCCCTGGTCGCCTGCACCCTGTTCTTCCGGGTTGCCGCGGTCAACGCCCTGGGCGATGTCCGGAGACTGCTTGCCCAATGCATTGATGACGGAGCATGACGCGCCGTCAAAGCCCATGCTGCTGTCCGTGTAACCAATTTCGATCACGGTGTTGCGCACGATCTCTTCGATATCGACCCATGCTGTTGTAGTGACTTCGCCGGCAACCATCGCCATGCCGGTCTTAACCAGCGTTTCGCAAGCCACGCGTGCGTTCTTGTCCTGCTCAAGAATTGCGTCAAGAATGGCGTCGGAAATCTGGTCAGAGATTTTGTCAGGATGGCCTTCGGATACCGACTCGGACGTAAAGAGGAATGTATCAGTCATGTTCTAGTTTCAACCTGTGAATAAAGTGTGTGAATTGCAGAAATTTCTAAAAAAACGGGTGACGTAGCCCGCACGATGCGGGGCATGAATGTGCCAGGTCAGGGCGCGCGAAACGCAGCCCGGCGGAATTCGACCGGTCGCGCTGAATAGAGTATGTGTCGTGATTCATTGCTGTCACGCGACCTCACGATGTTGCATGACGTTGGCGGTTTTTTTCCGGGTACCGGACCAGATGGCAACGACGAGCTTGTCATCTTTCTGACGACCGCTGGCTTCCAGGTGTTCAGACTTGATTGCTTCTATACCGGCAGCTTTGCACCAGGCAGTAATTTCAGCGTCATCGAAGCCAAGGCGGCGGTGGGCATAGTCGCTGCGCAGATACTCGATCTGGTGCGGTGCGAAGTCAACGAGCAAAAGCCGCCCACCTGGCCGCAGTACGCGGCAGGCCTCACGGATGGCTGTTGCTGGCTCATCGAGGTAGTGCAGGACATGGTGAATGGTCACGACGTCCATTGAATCGGGCGCAACGTCCAGATTGTAAATATCGCCCTGGCGTACGTGACAGTGCGGCAGGTCGAGTTCCTCGAGCTTGGCTCGCGCCACCGCCAGCATTTCGCGACTGGAGTCGATGCCGAGGGCGCGCTTCGTGTGTTTGCCAAAGACCTGCAGGATGCGGCCGGTCCCCGTGCCGATATCGAGCAGGTTATCGGTCGGAAACCCGTCGACCGCTTTCAGCATGGCTTGCTCGACGTCGGATTCCGGAACGTAGAGCGAACGAATCCGGTCCCATTCCTGCGCGTTTTCCTTGAAGAAGTTGGCTGCCGTCTCGGCGCGCGCCTTGCGAACCTTGTTCAAACGCTCGTTGTCGCGCGCAAGCTCGGGATCATTCTCCGGCAGCTGGGCGAGCACCGAGTGGGCCAGTTCCGCGCCGGCGCCCTCGTCAGCCAGACGATAGAAAACCCATGCGCCTTCCTGTGAGCGGGTAAGCAGCCCGGCATCGCACAAGGTCTTGAGGTGCCGGCTGATCCGCGGCTGGCTTTGCCCCAGCACCTGGGTCAACTCAGTAACAGTCAGGTCACTGCCCGCGAGCACAGCCAGCAGCCGCAGCCGAGTGGCCTCGGCAACCGCGCGCAATCCGCTGAGCAGTTGTTCCATATGCTCTGTCCTGGCTGGAGTAGTGAGAAGGGCAAGCCCGTATACGGATATAAGGATATCGTTATATCACTACAAGTCAAGCCCCAACCCCCCGCTCCGTGACCCCCATCCAATAAGCATCCAATAAAGCATCCAATAAGGACACCCACAATCATCCAATAAGCATCCAATAAGGACACCCACAATCATCCAATAAGGACACCCACAATTGATCTTAATAAGGACACCCATAATTGATCGAACTGGACGCCCACAATTGAGGCTCTCAAAGGGCTCTCCAATAAGGACACTCATAATTGGCGGGTCAAAACCCAGGGAGGATCAAACTGGACAGCCACAATTGAGGCTCCCAAGATATCAATCAGGACACCCACAATTGCACCCGGTCAGGCGATGGTTGCCGGCAAGAGGGGCTCGAAACTGAAGGAACAGCCCGGTTGCGGCGACCGCGGCCGGCAACGGCTAATCAATGGGTGCCTGCGGTGAGGGTTCCGCCCGTGCAGGCATCCCTAATGACTAGCCACAGATCGATTGTGGAAAACGGCTGGGCTCAGAACTGTCCGCGTAAGCCGATAATATGTTCGCGCCGGAAGTACTGGTTACGAACTTCCTGACGGAGCAGGACGTCGTCCGCAACATTGCCGTCGAAGCGATCACGAATTCGTCGCGTGTGACCGTCAAATACAATGCGCGTGTCAAACCAAAGCACGATGCGATCGGTCAGCCGGTACTGCATGCTGACGTGTGTACGCGGATTCACAGAAGTTGAATGCTCGCGATAGTTAATGTCATTGGCGTAACGTTTGCCGTTCCACTCAATTTCAACGTTGTAGTTGAAGCGCCATTCAGCAATGTCGTGGCGGAAGTTGATCTTGTATTCCTGGCGTTGCTTATCACTCATTTCACGCGATTCGCCCGTGAACGGATCGGTGGTCTCTGAATCCTGCACGGTGTAACTCGCATCGAGAACCGCCCCTTCAAGGCCAATACTCGCGAGGCGTAAGCTGCCCTTTAGCTCCAGGCCGTAGTTCTCAGCGTCACCAATGTTGCCCGCCGCAGAAGTCGTGTCCGTAACGCGGATATTATCGATGTGGTCTTCAATGTCATTAAAGAACACCTGCGCCTCAACAACGCCCTTGTCGTTGGCCATGCGGTGTTCATAGCCAAATTTATATTCCCAGGCTTTCTCTGGTTCGAGATCCGGATTGCCGGCATTGACCTGGTCATTGTCGTTATCAAAGTTCGCAACGAAATCGCCAAAGTCGAGCTGGCTTACGGTGCGCTCAGCTGAACTGCGAAACTGATTCGCGTCATCCAAATCCCAGCGCAGATCAAAACGCGGTTTTACATACGTGAATGAGCGCGCGTTATCAACGTCGACGCCTTCCTGTGCGATCTTGGAGTACTCCACATTCACAGCGCTTTCCAGCGCAATATCATCCCGCATCTGCCAGAAATGCGTGCTGAAGAATTCGAAACGGTCTTCGTTCACATCGGAGTCGGCATTAAACAGAGCAACCGGCGTCAAGCTGCCGTCGTTCTCAACGGCGAACAATGCAACGTCCTTTTTCAGAGTGTTCTGAGCACCTTCGGCACCAACTTCGATATTCTGGCCGTTCGCCAATGTCCAGCTGTACGAGCTGCGAACAATTGCTTCGGTCGCCAGTTCGTCGGTCCGGACCAACGATTGTGCCGGAACGTTACCGGGGTCAGTGGAGGTTAGTGAAACCCGTTCACTTTCGTCTCCTTCTTCGCGCGTGTAGATGACCCGGGTCTTCAACGTGCCTTGGCCGATACGCTGTTCAAAGTCGCCACCGAGTTCCCACTCGAGACCGGTTTCATTCGCCAGGTTCTCAAGTACCGTCGTATCCGGATCACCAATTACGGTAACCAGTGTGGTCTCGTCCTCATTGCGTTCACGGTCCTCTATGCGCGCGTTCAGATTCAGCAGATTGCCGTTGTCGAAACTCCAGCTCGCCGAGCTGTTCAGGATCAGCGATTCGTCCAGCATCGGAACCTCTATGTCGCGTCGCTCTGTCAGCTCACCCGTGTCAGCATCAAAATACTCGTCGAAGCGCTCAATCTGGTTGCCTCGGTTATAAGGACCGAGTTGCGCGCTCACCAGATAATTGAGTCGACCGGCTGAATTACTGTAGGACAGCAGCCCATCGTATTCCGGGTCATCGCCGTAGAAGCCAGAATGCAGCTGCCAGGAACCGGCGCCACCCGAGATCTCTTCGTTCAGGACAATGTTGATCAACGTGCCTTCGCTGCGGACATCCAAACCGGCCGTGGTACCACGTATGACCTCCACCCGAGAAACCACGTTAGCCTGGATACGCTGCAAGGCGCTGCCGATATCGTTCGACTTACCAGACAGGCGCTTACCGTTAATCAGGACCTGGTCGCCGCCGGAGCCAAAGCCACGCTTGTCACTCTCGTTATTCCGCCCTGGCCGGTTGTTGGGGATCAATTCCGCTCCGCCCGGTACCCAGCGCAACATATCCGCAGCATTAACCGATTGATATGCCTCGAAATAACTGGCCTCGTAGCTGACTTTACTGCCATCGGCAGAGGCCCATACGCCGGCCGCAATCGCGGTGCGACCAGGTTCCGTGGCAGGCTTGGCGGTTGCACCGTCAGCGTCAGCGGATTGTGGCGCGGCTAGCAGCAATGTAGATGTGATCGCGACGGTGGAGAAAAAACTCATACGTATTGCTGCCAAGGTGCACCTGAAATCAAGAAAAACCGCCCGAATCCCGCCCCATGCCGGATTTTTCGGGCCGCAAGGCTCGCACAACTTTTGCCGTAAAAACAGTGTTTTATCTGAAACCAGTTAACTGTGTCACAGTCTTTTTCGGTTGTCTCGTGTGTCTTGTTTTCAGCGCGGCGCCGCACGTCCCCGAAGTCAGGGACAAGTTCAGCCAGCGGGTGTTCAATATTCGGCCTGCTGATATTCGATAGCCGCTTCCAGGCCGGCGATAAACGAGCCAGCTTTGCCCCCAAAATGGCCCGATACGCGGCTCCAATCCCGGCCGCAAAACAGGCCCAAAAACGCTGTTGCTAAACCGCCACGCCCTCTCCAAAATCCCACATCTGGCCAAGATGAACGGCCAAAATCAATGATTCCGCCGCATCTGTATTATTGTTGCCCTATAGCCACATGCGATTCCGACTGAAACTAAAAAAAAGCTTCTAGACGGCGATGGAATGCTGTATTTTCTGCGTGGACAAAGATTCATTCACTCGATCGTATCGGTGCACACCAGTTCGGTGATGCATGGATCCGATCAAAATTGCAGCTTCAATATTGGGGGAGAATGCAAATGCGGAAAATTCCTAAGTCCCTTCGGTGGCTTATGTCTGCCTCTGCCATCGCTCTGGTGGCGCCGGGAATGTCCTCGGTGTCGCTCGCGCAGCAGAACCGGGCGCAAGAGCCGATCGAGGAAATCATTACGACGGGTACTCGTCGCGCTGAACGTAGCGCCGCCGATTCCGCCGTGCCGATTGACGTAGTTACCGGTCAAGAATTCGAGAACATGGGAACATCGGATCTTGATGACATGCTTCGCAACACGGTGCCTTCATACAACGTAACCCGTCAGTCAATTTCTGACGCGGCAACGATTGTACGTCCGGCAACCTTGCGTGGCCTGCCACCCGATAACTCCCTGGTACTGGTTAACGGCAAACGCCGTCACCGTTCCGGCGTTATCGCTGAATTGGGTGGCTCACTTGCCGCTGGTTCACAGGGTGCTGATATTTCAGCTATCCCTGCAATGTCTATCAAGCAGGTAGAAATTCTGCGTGACGGTGCTGCTGCACAGTACGGTTCTGACGCCATCGCTGGTGTAATGAACTTCGTACTGCGTGACGACGCCGACGGCTTCTCTGCTGAAGTTCGTACCGGTGAGTTCTTCGAAGGTGACGGAACGATGTTCCAGTTCGGCGCCAACGCAGGCTTCGCACTTGGTAACGACGGCTTCGCCAACGTAACTGTTCAGTTCATGGAGCAGGACGAGACGGTTCGCAGTACTCAGCGTACTGACGCCATCAACCTGATCGCTGCTGGCAACACAGCTGTACGCCAGCCGGTTGCACAGATCTGGGGTGGTCCGGAATATCGCGACAACTTCAACGTGTTCATCAACACGGGCATCCAGCTGACCCCGACGCAGGAAGTCTATGCGTTCGGTAACATCGGCGGACGTGAGACAGAAGGCGACTTCTTCTTCCGTAACCCGAACAGCCGTGGCGGCGTGTACACGAGTGACTTTGGTGGCGAGAGCTACCGGGCCATCGTTGACACCAACATCCGTCGTGGCGACCAGAACGTTGTTTCCAACTGCCCGGCGCTCGCAAGCCCAGGCTCTGGTGGCAGCAGCCCGCTTGATCCAACTGCAGTAGCAAATGATTTAGCGGCCCTGGCGGCTCTGCCGGCAAACTGCTTCGTCATGAACCAGCTGGTACCGGGTGGCTACACGCCACGTTTCGGCGGCATCCTGGATGACGCATCGATTGTTGGTGGTCTTCGTGGTGAGTTCGACAACGGCCTGATTTACGACTTCAGCGCGAGCTACGGACGTAACGCGGTTAATTTCTACCTTGCCAATACCTGGAACCCGTCCAACGGCCCAGACGGTATCGTCAACGGTGAGCTGCAACGTGAGTTCGATCTCGGTTCGTACGTTCAGTCTGAGAAGAACTTCAATGCTGACTTCGTACTGCCAATCAAGGTTGACGGCCTCGCTTCTGACCTGAACTTCGCGTTCGGCGCAGAGTTCCGCGACGAAGTATTCGAAGTTCTGCTGGGTGAAGAGCGTGGCTGGAACGCCGGTCGCTTTGCATTCAACAGTGGCACGGGTACCAACTGCTACGGTGACGGAATAACCTGTCAGCAAGACGGTGCAGGTAATGACATTCCGCTGGCTGATCTCAGCATCGGTGCTCATGGCTTCGCGGGCTTCAGCCCACCACAGGCTGGCAAGTTTGCTCGTTCAAACGTTGCGGTTTACGGTGAAATCGAAGCTGACATCGTAGAAAACTTCACAGCGGCTCTCGCAGTACGCTACGAAGATTTCGAAGATTTCGGCGACACGACAAACGGTAAGCTGGCACTGCGCTGGGGCGTAACCGATGCGTTCGCACTGCGCGGTTCGGTAAGCACCGGTTTCCGTGCTCCGACGCCTGGTCAGTCAAACATCACCAAGGTTTCGACCATTACGGTTGATGGCGAGCTGCAACAGCGCGGTCAGATTCCTCCGACCAACCAGATCGCTCAGTTCCTCGGAGCCGAGCCTCTGAAGCCGGAAGATGCGACCAACTTATCTGCAGGTATGGTTTGGGACGTCAACGACACGTTGAGCCTGACCCTCGACTTCTTCCAGATCGACCTGGAAGATCGTATCTCGCAAACTGGCACGATCAACATCAACGGTGTTCCTATTCCTGCTGGCGCGAGTTGCCCGAACACTCTGGCACTGCCGGCTGCTTCGCAGAACCTCGGTCTCTGCCTGCAGGAACTGGGTGTACCGGGCGCAGCTGACCTGAGTTCCGTATCGTTCTACACCAATGACTTCAAGACCAAGACATCCGGTGTTGACCTCATTGCTACGTACAACACGGACTTCGGCAATGCTGGTAACGGTAGCCTGACCGCTGCATGGAACTACACAGAAACAGAAGTTGAAGATGCGGGTGAGGAAGTATCGCGTAACCGGGTAGTTGATCTTGAAAACTTCAACCCACAACATCGCGGTATCTTTACTTACAATCACTTCATCGGAAACTGGCGTTTGCTGGCTCGTGCGAGCTACTACGGTGAGTTCGTTAGCTCTGATTACTCAGGCGACCCAACTGCACGTGGCGCTTCAGGTACCGGTTACACGATCGATTGTGCCGCTCCTGCGTACAACGACCAGTGTGTTGACGGCGAGTGGATCTTCGATCTCGAAGCTGCTTACTCCTTCAACGAGAACTGGTCTGCTGTACTTGGCGCCCAGAACGTAGGTGACAACTTCGGTCCCGTCGACGAAGACAACCTGGACGGCACGATTGGTTCCGGTAACACCTACCTCACGGGTACACCGTGGGGCTTTGATGGTGGCTTCTGGTACTTCCGCCTTCGTGCGGACTTCGAATAAGCCGCGAGGCTTGGTGCTCCTGAGTTAGGGGTACTGTTCGAAATAAGGGGCGCTTACCTTTGGGTAGGCGCCTTTTTTTGTGGGCGCTCAAAAAGGGTGCTTCTAGAGTTTTGGTGTTTCCGAATTATGTTGGTACTAAACCTGCAGCAGTCGAAATGTCGTGCCAACCTGTCGGCGGCGCCTCCCGGGACCTCTTTGTAGGGATGGCTCCCTGCGGTCCGCTTTATTCCCTCCAAAGAGGTCCCGGGAGGCACCGCCTTGGATGGTCGCGAGTTTTTGGTGCGGAGGTTGTTATCCGTCGCGATCGGATGCCGAGTGTGTGATTAACTTGCGACTGTCATCCGCCGCGGGCGTTCTTTCACGCACTCATTCTGAGTCATGACAATAGCGATTCATGTTCGGCTAATTGCCGCGCCCATCCATTGCAATACGAAAGCGGTGAATTCTTCGCGGTTGGTTTCGTTGAGCATTTCGTGGCGGCCGTCTTCGAAGATTTGCAGGGTCACGGCGTTGTGGCCCGTCGCCGCCCATAGTGCTGCCAGTTTTTGCATGCCGTGGCGGCCACCTACCGGGTCTTCGCTGCCGCCGGTGATTAGTACCGGCAATGTGGCAGGCACTTTGCGTAGCGATTTCTTTTTTCCAATGGTTATCAGGCCGCCCAGCAGGTCGTGCCATAGCTGCGCGCTGGAAATGGCGCCGCATAGTGGGTCTGCAACATAGAGATCGACTTCTGCTTCATCGCGTGACAGCCAGTCGAAATCGGTTCTGCTTGGCGCAAAGCGTTTGTTGAATGCGCCGAATGCTTGTTGGTTCAGGGTTGGGCTACGGAATTGTTTGCCGTGGCGCCACGCTTCGAAGCTTGCGGCCAGGCGGCCTAGATAGAGTTGCAGGCGTGGTGCTGCGGTTGAGCCTGAAAGTACCAGCGCGTCAACCGCATTCGGGTTTTGTATTACAAACGCCTGGGCTATGTATGAGCCCATGCTGTGTCCGTAAAGAATCAGGGGTAAGCCTGCATGCTGTTGTCGCGCTGTTGTGTTTACTCGGGATACGTCGTCCAGGACTTTCTGCCAGCCCTGATCGTCGGCGAAATGTCCCAGATCCTCGGCAGGGCAGGTCTCACCGTGGCCGCGATGATTGTGTGCAACCACTACGAATCCCTTTTCTACACAGTCCTCCGCGAAGCGTTCGTAGCGTGCCGCGTGTTCTGACATGCCATGCAGTATCTGTACAACTCCTTGCGGGTCCTGCGCGGGAGTCCAGGTATCGATAAGTATGCTTTCGTCGCCATCAATCGCGCTGTGTACGGTGTGTGTCGAATCAATCACGTTCGAAGCTCCAGGATCTTTGCATGACAAGGAAGGTGAACGAGGCCGACCAGGTGATAAAGGTCAGGCCGGCAATTGCTTCGGTTCCCGTCATGAAGCGAATAGCGCCGCTCGGCACAATATCGCCAAAGCCCAGGGTTGTGAATACGGTGGCCGAATAATAGACGCAATCCAGTAGTGACATCGGCCCGTAGCCTGCCAGTGAACCGTTATCGCCGAACGAGAGCAGCAGAAAATAGCCGCCACCGAATATCCAGATCTCCATGATGTGCAGCGACAGCAGGCTGAGTATCAACACGACAATACGTGCGCGATGCCCGTGGTTGGGCAGCGGCAGCCGCCTGCTGAGTACGCGCAAAAATTCGTAATGCAGCACGACACATGCAACAACGGCAGCGGCGGTTGCCAGCGCGGTAATCCAGTAGCCCGCAGTCATCGTGTTACCCTCTTTTCCGGTCTTGCCGGACGCAGCCTGTGTGTGCACCAGCATACTGAATAATTTACGATCCTGTCGCTGGCTACTTCATTCACAAAGGACAACCTCATGAAGCTCTACGATTGCACGCGAGCACCCAATCCGCGCCGCGTACGTATATTCATGGCAGAAAAGAACCTCGATATCCCGAAGCAGGAAGTGGACCTGGCCAAGGGCGAACACCTCAGCGACGCGTATCGGGCAATCAACCCGGAGTGCGCCGTGCCTGTGCTCGAGCTGGACGATGGTACGACCATCAGCGAAGTTCTCGCGATATGTACCTATCTCGAGAGCATGGCACCCGAGCCGCTACTCTTCGGCAAGAGTGCCGAAGAGCGCGCGCAGGTCCTGATGTGGAACTCACGGCTGGAATACAACGGGCTCGCCGGCGTCGCCGAATACGTTCGCAATACCTTGCCGGGCTTCAAAGACCGCGCTATCTCCGGCACACACAACTATGCGCAGATTCCGGAGCTCGCAGAACGCGGCAAGCATCGTTCAACCGCGTATTTCGATCGCCTGGACCAGCATTTGGAGGGCCGCGACTTCATAGCACTCGACGCGTTCTCCATCGCCGACATCACGGCGATGGTAGTGATTGATTTTGCGCGCTGGCTGAAACTCGACCTGACCGACGGCAACCCCAATCTGCAACGCTGGTACCAGTCCGTCTCGACGCGGCCGAGCGCAAAAGCCTAAGCTGCGCTCGGGCGGCGGCCTGCAAGCGAGCGAAAACCCAGTACCAGCAGCAACACGAGCTTGGTCAATTCCAATACCGCGTAGGCGGCGTGCGCAATGGACGGCGGCGGCTCAACGCCACTAACAATCAGGTGACTGCGTTCAGCCAGTTCCGGCAGCAGCCAGATCGATTGCGCCAGCACGATCAAAGCCAGAGCACCCGCCAATGCCCACAACGAACGTGCGAGGGATGACGCGCGCACCAGGATCAATACCAGCACAAGTGCGACGAGTTCAGCCTTGTTGAGGGCTGCAAACACCACCCGGCCGACATCCAGCGCCGCGATTCGGCTCAATTCCGGCGCTGTAAACTTCACCGGTGCTTCCAGCAGTGAGATTCCCGCGGTCATGCCGAACCACACAAAGCAGATCCAGCCCGGATTGCGCGCAATTCGGAGATAAGGTTCCAGCCGATCCCTTATAAAGGGCATAATTGCCTGCTCCCAGTTATGTGCTCCCGAGCGCCCGCCCGGCAGCTTTCGAAACGATATGGCCTCCAGAGACGAATCACAACTTGCCAGCACCGTGCTGATGATTCGCCCCGTGCGATTTCACAGCAATCCGTTGACGGCCGAATCGAACCGCTTCCAGGGTAAGTCAGATTTATCGGAAGACGAGCAACAACGCGCTGCAGCAGTCGAATTCAGTGGCCTCGCAGGCGCGTTGGAAGCCGCCGGTATCCGGGTGATTGCAGTTAACGACACCGAAGACCCGGCAACGCCTGATGCCATTTTCCCCAACAACTGGATCAGCCTGCACGCTGATGGCACGGTCGTGCTGTATCCGATGGAAGCCGAGAACCGTCGCACCGAACGTCGCCAGGACATTGTCGATGCGCTCGCCAAAGAGCATGGTTTTCATGTCCGCAACATTATCGACTTGTCACCTCACGAGCAGCACGGACATTACCTGGAAGGCACTGGCAGCCTCGTTCTTGACCGCAGCAATCGCATTGCCTACGCATGCCTGTCGACTCGGACACATCTGGACGCGCTCGGTGACTTCGCCCAGCGACTGGACTACGACGTCGTGGCGTTCGATGCCGTCGATCGTGACGGCAGCGCCATTTACCACACCAATGTTCTGATGAATATCGGCGAAGAAGTGGCAGTGATCTGCCTCGTAGCCATTCGTCGCGAAGAGCAGCGTGACGCAGTACTCAAGAGCCTCGCCGGCACAGGCCACAAGGTCGTGGAGCTGAGCTACGACCAACTCGACGCATTCGCCGGCAATATGCTGGAACTGCGTGCGGCAAACGGCCAGCGGGTACTCGCGATGTCGCAACAGGCGCGCGATTCTTTGACCGCTGCGCAGCTTGAGATTATCGAATCCAGCGCCACTATTGTTAGCTCACCTATCGATCGCATCGAAGCCTCTGCCGGCGGCAGTGTGCGTTGCATGCTTGCAGAGGTTCACCTGCCCCATGCATAACGACGATCCGAATTCCAAGGTCACACGACTTCCGAGAAATGACCAGTCTCAGCTATGGAGAAAAAAAATGGCGAACAGCCCGGACAAAAAACTAACGATCGCAATCGTGGCCATCGGCCTGCTTGTGATCATCGGCGCTAATTTTTATCAGACAGTGCCGCCGGGTCATGTTGGTGTTGCAACACTGTTTGGTAACGTGCGCGCTGAAGGCTACAAGGAAGGTTTACACATTCCGGTAAATCCGTTGTATCGCTGGGTAATGTATGACGCCCGCGGCAAGACGCACACCGAAACGGCCTCCGTGCCCAGCCAGGACCAGTTGCAGACCAAACTCGATGTAAGTGTGCAATACAGCATTGATGGTTCGATGGCTCCCATCGTATTGCGTGAGACCGGCGACGCGGAAGCGGCGGTGCGCGTACACCTGATTCCGAAACTGCGTTCTTTGCTGCGCGAGCAGGGCAAAAGCATCAAGCGAGCTGAGGATTTCTTCCTGGAAGAAACCCAGGAGGTCTTGCAGACGTCTCTGACCGATGGTCTGCGTGATTACCTCGCACCAAAGGGCATCCTTGTGACCGCAGTGCTGATTCGCGATATCTCCCTGCCGCCGTTCATTGTTCAGGCTATCGAAAAGAAGAAAGAGCGCGAGCAGGCAGTGGAACGCGAACGCGCGGAGCTTGAGCGTGTTCGTACCGAGCTGCAGCAACACGTTGCACGTGCTGAAGCGGGCAGGGAAGCATCGGAAGAAGAAGCCGCGCGCAAGAGAATTCTCGCTGATGCACAAGCTTACGAGATCAACGCCATCAACAAGGCAATCGCGCAGAACCCGGCCTATATTCAGTTGCAGTCACTGGAAGCCCTGAAAGCCATCTCAAAAGATCCGGCCAGCAAGGTCTACTTCCTCGACGGCACCAGCCCGAGTCCGCTGCCATTGATGCACCTTGGCGACGCAATCAGCGGCAATAACTAAACGCACGAATGCGGCCGGTCACTACAGTGACCGGCCCGATTTTGAAATGAAGAACTCCAGCTCGCATCCAGCCTGCGAGACACGCACACAGCGGATAGCCAGTTCATGCCTGTAGCACATCAATATCGCATTACACCCGCCAACCCGGGTGCGCATCTGTTTGAAGTCTCGCTGACCATTGCCGAGCCCGATCCCGCCGGGCAGGTGATTGCTATCCCGGCATGGATTCCGGGTAGCTACATGATTCGCGACTACGCCAAGCACGTGGTCTCGATCAAGGCAGAAGCGGACGGCGAAGCGGTGGAACTGCTCATGCTCGACAAGAGCAGCTGGCAGGCAGGGCCGGTTACGACTGCACTAACCATCACGGCCGAGATTTTTGCCTACGATCCCAGCGTACGCGGTGCGCATCTCGACACGACGCATGCCTATTTCAATGGACCGTGCATGTTTCTGAGCGTGGCAGGGCAGGAACAGGTCCGCTGCGATCTCGAGATTTGCCCGCCGCCCGCACCCATCGGCAAGGATTGGCGGGTGGCGACGTCGATGCGCAGCAACGGCGCCGAAACCTACGGCTACGGCGCGTATACCGCCGAAAACTACGACGAGCTGATTGATCACCCGGTCGAAATCGGTGAACTGCTCATAGGTGAGTTCGAAGCTGGCGGCATTCCCCATGCGATCGCGATTAGCGGTCATCCACGCGTCGACATGGCGCGCTTGTGCCACGACCTTGCAACCGTTTGCACACAGCACCTGAGTTTTCTCGGCGCACCGGCGGGCTTCGATCGCTATTTGTTCCTTTGCCAGGTCATGCATAACGGCTATGGCGGCCTCGAGCATCGCTGGTCATCGAGCCTCGTTTGCTCGCGCAGCGAATTGCCGAAACGTGGTGATGACTCTGTCAGCAGCGGCTATCGCCGTTTCCTCGGTTTGTGCAGTCACGAGTATTTTCACCTTTGGAATATCAAGCGGCTGCGCCCGGCAGCGTTTATTCCCTTCGATTTGCAGCAGGAAACCTACACCGGCTTGATGTGGGTGTTCGAAGGCATCACCTCCTACTACGACGACATGGCGCTGGTTCGTTCAGGACTAATCACGCCGGATAGCTACCTTGAACTGCTCGGCCAGAACATTACTCGCGTCCAACGCACGCAAGGGCGCTTTCGCCAGAGTGTTGAGGAATCCAGCTTTTACGCGTGGACCAAGTTCTATAAACAGGACGCCAATGCGAGCAATGCCATCATCAGCTACTACGCGAAAGGTGCCATCGTCGCGCTCGCGCTGGACCTGACCCTACGGCACGGCACCGACGGGCAAGTAACCCTGGATCATGTCATGCGCGAATGTTGGGCGCGTTACGGC
>JBBKWB010000025.1:0-3622 GCA_037968755.1 Woeseia sp. | reverse complement strand
TTGTGGCCGTGGATGGAGGTGTACTGGTGAAGACCGGCCCGGACGTACTCGTTTCGGTGCGCCGTGCGTTGGGCGGCACCGACCTCTTGCAATTGCGGAATGCGGTTGAACAGCAGTTTCTGACGCTGGATGAGCATGAGAACAGTGCACGTCAGGTTCTGGCGAAACTGGAATCGGGATTTCTGCATCGCTTGGCGGCTTTTCAAAATGAATGAGGAACCAAAAAAATCCGTACGGGGCGAGCCGACATTTGGCGAGCAAGTTGGAGCGAAGGTGGCGCGTAAGCTCAAGGCGCGTCGCAACTCTACGCAGGGTGTCTGGTTTGGTTTAGGAATGATGGGGCTGATCGGGTGGTCGGTAGTGGTCCCAACTTTGCTTGGTGCGGCGCTGGGTATTTGGCTGGATAACCGGAATCCCGGCCAGCACTCCTGGACGCTGGCGCTGCTGATGGCGGGGCTAACGCTCGGTTGTTTCAATGCGTGGCACTGGGTCGCAAAGGAAGACCAGGCGATGCGTGAGGAACAGGCCGACGATTGGGACAACAGTAATGAATGATTTTTACATTCTGTTATTGGCATTCGTGGAGGGCCAAGCGCTTGGTTGGGTTTTCTTCGGCGGCCTTTGGTGGACGATCCGCAAAAGCGTTGCATCCAGTCGTCCGTGGCTGTGGTTCTTCGCCAGTGCTGTTCTGCGCATGAGTATTGCCTTGCCCGGACTTTACTGGATCGGTCGCGGACACTGGGAACGTCTACTCGTGGGTCTCTTAGGGTTTGTTATGGCGCGTCTGATCGTAACGTGGCTGACGCGGACATCTGCAGGCAGCCGGATTCATCAGGTAGAGGAGGCCGACTGTGCACTTAAGCCCTGATGAAATTATCTTCTGGCAACATGGGTGGCTCAAGCTCAATGCCACCATCGTGTTCACCTGGGGGCTGATGCTTTTGCTGGCGATCGGCTCGAAGCTCATCACGCGCAGACTGTCAAAGGATCTGAAGCGATCGCGCTGGCAGAACCTGCTGGAAATCCTGATCACTACTATGGAGAAACAGATTGAGGAGGTCGGCCTGCAACAACCGCGGAAGTATCTTGGCTTTCTGGGTACGCTGCTTCTGTTTGTCGGCTCTGCCAGCCTCTGCACCGTCATTCCTGGCTTCGAGCCGCCTACAGCCTCTCTGTCGACCACTGCGGCGCTTGCGCTTTGCGTGCTGGTTGCCGTGCCGGTGTTCGGCATCGGTGAGCAGGGTTTTACCAACTACCTGAAGTCCTACGCGGCACCGACACTCATCATGCTGCCGTTCAATGTCATCAGTGAAATCTCCCGCACCCTGGCACTGGCAATACGACTGTTCGGAAACATGATGAGCGGCGCGATGATCGTCGGCATCCTGCTGGCCATAACGCCATTCATCTTTCCGATCGTCATGACGGTGTTGGGTCTGCTCACCGGCATGGTACAGGCCTATATCTTCTTTATTCTGGCCACCGTTTACATCGCGGCCGCCACGCGAGGCCGCACACCCAAGTCAAATACTGCGGCGCTTGATATCCCGGCGCCTCACTAACGCATCGAGTTACGAATACGGCAGGAAAAATTATGGACAGCATGACGATTATCGCGGTGGCTTCAATTGTCATCGCCGGCATCACCACCGGTTTTGGCACCATGGGGCCCGCATTGGCGGAAGGCAGAGCGGTCGCGACGGCGCTGACGTCACTGGCGCAGCAGCCGGATGCCTCCGCAACGATCACCCGTACCTTGTTCGTCGGGCTTGCAATGATCGAGTCCACGGCTATTTATTGCTTCGTCGTCTCGATGATTCTGATCTTCGCAAATCCGTTCTGGAATTACGGCGTCGCCGCGGTTGCTGGAAAATAATCCATGCTCATCGATTGGTTCACCGTCGGTGCTCAAGCGCTCAACTTCATCATACTGGTGTGGTTGTTAAAACGCTTTCTTTACAAGCCCATTCTCGATGCCATCGATGCGCGGGAGCAGCGCATCGCGAATGAACTCGCGGGCGCCGCCGCCAAGCAAGCCGAGGCGCAACAGGAGTGCGACGAGTTCCAGCGTAAAAACGAACTGTTTGACCGACAGCGCGCCGAACTGCTGAGCAGGGCTACAAGCGACGCCGCGACCGAGCGGCAGAAACTGCTCGACGAGGCGCGCGCGGCCGCCGATACCTTGAGTGCCAAGCGACAGGAAACGCTGCGTAACGACGCACACAATTTGAATCAGGCTCTCAGCCGGCGTACGCAGGATGAAGTGTTCGCCATTGCTCGCAAGACATTGACGGATCTTGCTGGAGCAGATCTGGAGCAACGCATGTGCGAAGTGTTCACGCAACGGTTGCGTGTACTAAGTGGTTCGGCAAAGGAAACCCTCACCGCGGCGCTGAAGACAGCAACGCAGCCGGCGATCGTGCGCAGCGCGTTCGACTTGCCGGCGACGGAGCAAAACGCTATTCAAACTGCAGTGAACGAAACGTTCTCGGCTGACACCCCGCTGAGGTTCGAGACTTCACCGGATCTGGTGAGCGGCATCGAACTTGCCACGGGGGGGCAAAAAATCTCCTGGAGCATCGCGGAGTACCTGATGTCTTTGCAAAAAGGCGTCGGCGAGCTTTTACAGGAGAGAGCCAAGGTCAATCTGGCCGAAACGCAACCGGCCCCGGAATTGAAAATAGATGAATAGGGAATTGAAACCAGAGAATCTGCAAAGCGTATTTGACGGCGCCTTTGCCGGCATGAGCCAGGCGCGTAAAGCATTCGCACCTGAGATGTTGCCGCGGGAAGTCGGCACTGTCACGAGTATTTCTACAGGCATTGCGAAAGTCGCGGGACTCCCGAGCGCCGGGTTTGAAGAGGTGTTGAAATTTCCCGGCGATATTTATGGCATCGCGTTCAACCTCGATGACCGGGAAATCGGCGTCGTGCTACTGGGCGAATATTGGCGATTGCAGGCAGGCGATGTCGTCGAACGCCAAGGCCACGTAATGGACGTGCCGGTGGGCGAGGCATTGATCGGTCGCATTATCAATCCGCTGGGTCGGCCGCTGGATGGCAAGGGGCCGATCGACACCGATGAGCGTCTTCCCATCGAGCGCCCGGCGCCACCTATCATGGATCGTTCGCCCGTAACTGTTCCGCTGCAAACCGGTATCAAGGTGATCGATGCGCTTATTCCGATCGGACTCGGTCAGCGTGAATTGATCGTCGGCGACCGGCAAACCGGCAAGACTGCCATAGCGATCGATACGATTCTCAATCAGCGGGGCAAAAACGTCTTGTGCGTCTACTGCGCCATCGGCCAACGCGCCAGCGGTGTGGCTAAAGTAGTCGCAGCACTGCGCGACAAAGGTGCGATGGAGTACACCACCGTGGTCGTTACCGAAGGCAACGATCCCCCCGGTCTCGCCTACATTGCACCGTATGCCGCCACCAGCATCGCTGAGCACCTCATGAACCAAGGCCGCGATGTATTGATTGTCTACGATGACCTCACTCATCACGCGCGCGCCTATCGCGAGCTGTCGTTGTTGCTGCGTCGTCCGCCTGGACGCGAAGCGTTTCCCGGCGACATTTTCTACATCCACGCGCGCTTGCTGGAGCGGGCAACGCATTT
>JBBKWB010000024.1:0-85670 GCA_037968755.1 Woeseia sp. | reverse complement strand
GGAGCGGCTTGAACGCGAATACGATCTGGACCTGATCACCACAGCGCCGACGGTCATATTCGAAGTTCAGCTGACCAAAGGCGAAACGATCTACGTTGATAATCCCTCGAAGCTGCCGCCGGCGAACGAGATCGAGGACCTACGTGAACCGATCATCCGCTCAAATATCCTGGTTCCGGAACAATACGTGGGACCGGTGATCAAACTTTGTATTGAGAAGCGTGGCGTACAGACGCAAATGCGCTACCTGGGCTCGCAGGTGGCGCTTGAGTACGAAATGCCGCTGGCTGAAGTCGTGATGGACTTTTTCGACAGGCTGAAATCCGTCAGCCGCGGTTTTGCGTCATTCGATTATGAGTTTTTGCGTTTTGACAGCGCACAACTGGTGCGCCTCGACGTGTTGATCAACAAAGAACGTGTTGATGCCTTGTCCATCATCGTTCATCGCGAGACCTCGACAAATCGCGGTCGCGAGCTGGTTGAGAAAATGCGCGAACTGATTCCACGACAAATGTTTGACGTCGCGATTCAGGCGGCAGTTGGTTCGCAAGTTATTGCGCGTAGCACGGTTAAGGCGCTACGCAAGAATGTCACCGCGAAGTGTTACGGCGGCGACGTGTCGCGCAAACGCAAGCTGCTTGAAAAGCAGAAGGCGGGTAAGCGGCGAATGAAGCAAATTGGATCGGTTGAAATTCCGCAGGAAGCGTTTCTCGCTGTACTGCGGACGGATAAGTGAGTTGTCGATTTGAATATTAATCTTGCCCTGATTCTTACCCTGCTAACTGCCGTCTCCGGAGCGATTGTTGCCTGGAACCGATTCATTCTGCGTCAGCGCGCGGAAGCATCGGGTGCAGGCACGGCAATGGTTGTGGAATACGCACAGTCATTCTTCCCGGTGTTGCTGCTGGTTCTCGTCATTCGCTCGTTTGTCTTCGAGCCGTTTCGCATACCCTCTGGCTCCATGAACCCCACCCTGTTGCAGGGCGATTTCATTTTCGTCAAAAAGTTTTCCTACGGTCTGCGTTTACCGGTCCTCGAAACCAAAGTGATCGAAACCGGTGAGCCTGAGCGAGGCGACGTGGTGGTATTCCGGCTGCCGTCCAACCCATCAATCAACTACATTAAGCGGGTAGTCGGTATGCCCGGTGACCGGATCGTATACAGCGAACACCGGCTGACCATCAACGGCGTAGCCATGCCGCTGGCTGAGAATGGCATGTCGCCCGATTTTCCGGGTTCGCTGCAGTTCACCGAGACGCTGGGCGAGCGTGAGCACGAGATACTGGTGCGCAATCCGGCCAGCACGATGACGGATCGGCCCTATATTGTGCCCGAGGGTCACTATTTTATGATGGGCGATAATCGTGACAACAGTCAGGACAGTCGTTACATTGGCGCCATACCGGAGACACACCTGGTTGGCGAAGCGGTGCGAATCTGGATGCACATGGATGGTTTGTCCTGGCCGCGCTGGGAACGGGTTGGCAAGAAAATTCAATAATGTGGTGTAAATCACTGAAATGACCATTAAAATCAACTCAAATTAGTGGTCAACACAGGCCAGTAAAAACAGCAATAACGCGGGACGGAGACAAACAGTGAAGAGCATCATCGGGCACAAACAACAAATGCGCGGCATGACCACTGTTGGCATGATGATTCTGGTCGCATTTATTGGCATGTTTGCCTTTGCTGCTATTCAGTTGACACCGGTCTACCTGAATTACATGAAAGTAGCCGGGGTCATTGAAGGCGTACACGAAGAGTTCGATAGCCAGAGCCCTACTGTCGCGAACATCCGCCGCTCGATCGAGCGTCGCTTCGGCATTGAAAGTGTTGCCGTTATTTCGGCCCGAGACATCAAAGTCGTGCCAGAAAGCGGCGGTTTTCTAGTCAGTGCCAATTACGACCACACCGTGCCGTATCTTGGCAACCTGTCGTTTTCCGTGCATTTCGAGAAATCGGCGCTGGTGCGTCGCTAAATCGGCGCTCGTACGCCGCTAAATCGAAAGGCGAAGCAGACCGACCGTGGCGGCATCGGCCGCGCTCTGGCAGGATAGGCCACCTCGCTGGCACAGGCTCCAAACACCTTGAATAACCCCGCCGCGTGGCTGGCCAAGTCACTCGATTATCAGTTCGTTGACCCTGAGCTCCTGGACAAGGCGCTGACGCATCGTAGTGCCACCGGGCACAGCAATGAGCGGCTCGAGTTCCTGGGCGATGCTGTGCTCGACTTCGTTATTTCTGACGCCGTTTACCATCGTCGACCGGATGCCGACGAAGGTGATCTCAGCCGGCTACGCGCGTCACTGGTCAATGACAAAGCGCTTGCTGAACTGTCATCGTCGCTCGGTATGGGCGAATACATAAAGCTCGGCGGCGGCGAGAAGAAAACCGGAGGCCATCGGCGTTCATCTATTCTGGCCGACGCGTTGGAGGCATTATTCGGCGCCGTCTACCTTGACCGGGGATTCGCGGCAGCGGAGAAGATAATCCTGCATGTGTATGCCGAGCGGTTAACCAAACTGCCTGATTCTGAGGATCTCAAGGATTCAAAAACCCGCCTGCAAGAGTTCTTGCAGGGGCGCGGTCACGCACTACCGGAGTACTCTGTAGTGGATATAGCGGGCAAACCACACCGGCGCAGCTTTACGGTTGCATGCAAAGCGATTGAGCTGGATCTCGAAGCATCCGGTACGGGCAGTTCGCGGCGAGTCGCCGAACAAGTTGCTGCAGGCGAATTACTCGCCAAAATTACTTCTCAAGGCGGAAACTGAAAAATGCAGGACAGTCACCATAAATGCGGTTTCGTTGCGGTTGTTGGCCGACCGAACGTTGGCAAGTCAACACTGATCAACGCGATCGTCGGTCGCAAGATCAGTATTGTGAGCCCGAAGCCGCAGACCACGCGGCACCGGATTCTTGCCGTGCACAACGAGGCAAACTGCCAGACTGTCTTCGTCGATACGCCTGGGCTGCATTTGAATGCGGTCAAGGCAATGAATCGCATGATGAATCGCACAGCCGCCAATGCACTGCTTGATGCGGACGTTACGCTGTTAGTGTGCGAAGCCGATCGCTGGACAACTGAAGACGACGCTGTACTGACCCGAGTCAAGGAAAGCGGCAAGCCTGCCATCGCATTGCTTAACAAGATTGACCAAATAAAACAAAAGGACGACTTGCTGGCGCACATTGCCGCAATGAGCGAGCGGCATATGTTTCAGGAAATCTTGCCGATGTCGGCCAAGACTGGCGATAACCTCGATCGCTTGCTGGCATTATTGCCAGGCTACCTGCCGGAGTCACCACCGTTGTTTCCGGCCGATATGATCAGTGATCGCGGTGACCTGTTTCGCGCCGCAGAATTAATACGCGAGAAGCTCACGCTGGAGTTGCGCCATGAGTTGCCCTATGGCCTGACCGTGCAGATTGAGCGTTTCGACGAGGAAGCCGAGGGCATCAGTATGCACGCGGTGATTTGGGTAGAGCGCGACAGCCAGAAGGGCATCGTGGTGGGCAAAGGCGGCAGTTTGCTAAAGAAAATTGGCACCCAGGCGCGCATCGAACTGAAGCGCCATTATCGCCAGCCGGTACACCTGGAAATGTGGGTCAAGGTTCGCGATAACTGGGCCGACAGCGACAAGGATCTTGCGCAACTGGGCTACGACGTAAGCTGATCTGCCAGCATGAGCAGCAGCCAACGCATACTGACTCAGCCAGCGTGGCTGTTGCATCACAGGCCGTTTCGGGACAGTAGCCGGATCCTGGACCTGTTGAGCCGGGATCATGGCCGGCTTTCGGTTGTCGCACGCGGAGCGCGCTCCGCAAAATCGCGCCTTAAGGGAATCCTGCGGCCGTTTCTGCCGCTGTCAGTATCCTGGGTCAGTCGCTCCGATCTCGGCACGCTTACGGGCGCAGAAATGGACGGGGCGCCGGTTTCCCTGGTCGGCGACGCGTTGTTATCCGGCTACTACATGAACGAACTGTTGCTGAAGCTAATGCACCGGCATGATCCCCAACCGGAGATCTTTGCGATGTACGGTCGCACTATCGCCGGGCTGGCCGGCGTGGCGGCACCGGCAGCGCAGTTGCGGCGGTTCGAAATGGAACTCCTCGGCATGCTGGGCTATGGCCTGAATCTCGAACATGACGGATTGCAGCATCAGGACCTCGAACCCGATCGCCTGTACGAATACCGTGCGGAGCAGGGCGCGATACCCGTGGCCAGCGCCAACGGCAGCATGACGTTTAGCGGCCGGGAGCTGCAGGCTATCCGCGGCCAGGAGTTTGCTGACGTCGCTACGTTGCGGGCTGCCAGCCGCCTCATGCGCGGCGTCATCGCGTATCATCTCGATGGCAAGGAATTACAGAGCCGCCGGGTGCTTCAGGAATTGCGCAAGCGGCCGGGCAGTGCTTCGAATAAGCAGACCGACAAGGAAATAGATGACTGATTCCAAACCATTACACCTGGGCGTAAATATAGATCACGTGGCTACACTGCGTCAGGCGCGTGGCACGAATTACCCGAGCCCGGTGGACGCTGCGCTAAGCGCGGAGCGGAACGGCGCCGATAGCATCACGTTGCATCTTCGTGAAGACCGCCGGCACATACAGGATGCCGATTTGCCGGCATTGCTGGCGTGCATGCAGACGCACATGAACCTGGAAATGGCGGTTACCGAGGAAATGCTCGATATCGCCTGTCAGCTGCGGCCCAGCGACGTTTGCCTCGTCCCGGAAAAGCGCGCAGAACTGACCACGGAAGGCGGCCTGGATATTCTTGGGCAGCAACAACGAATTGCTGCCGCCTGTCGCCGCCTGGCCGAACACGATATCCGGGTCTCCCTGTTTATCGATCCTGATGAAGAGCAATTGAAAGCATCGCGTGATGCCGGCGCAGCGGTCGTCGAGCTGCATACGGGCGCGTACGCGGACGCCGATGGCAGTACGCAACAACGCGAGTTTGATCGGATCGTGTCGGCGGCGAGAGTTGGTGCCGATCTGGGACTGACCATTCACGCAGGACATGGCCTGCATTACGAGAACACCACGCCGGTCGCGAAAATTCCGCAGATTGTCGAGCTGAATATTGGCCACGCTATCGTCGCTCGTGCGGTGTTTGATGGAATCGGCAAAGCCGTACGCGACATGAAGCGTTTGATGACCGCTGCCCGCTCAGGCGCCCGGGCAGACGCATGATTTTTGGCGTAGGTACGGATCTCGTTGAATTGTCGCGCATCCAGCAAACATGGGAACGCTTTGGCGATCATTTCGTGAATCGCCTGCTGATGGATGAAGAACGTGTGCTGTTCGAGAAGAGCAAG
Source organism: Woeseia sp. (assembly GCA_037968755.1). Taxonomy (GTDB): domain Bacteria; phylum Pseudomonadota; class Gammaproteobacteria; order Steroidobacterales; family Woeseiaceae; genus Woeseia. The sequence continues at coordinate 80,343 of JBBKWB010000024.1, read as the reverse complement.
CAAAAAGTCCGTTTCCTGGGCATGCGCTTCGCCGGCAAAGAAGCAACCGTCAAAGCCATGGGCACCGGCTTCGCACACGGCGTGTGGATTCGCGATGTCGGCATCGTTAATAACGCTTGGGGTCGACCGGAAATAATCTGGTCGGAACGCGGGCGCGGAGTGTGCGATCAGCTGGGGATTGGCGCAGGGCATGTCAGCCTGACGGACGACGCCGGTTTGATTCTCGCTTTCGCCGTAGTCATGAACAAAGAACTGCCGGGAGTGCCGGGCTGATGCATTGTTTTGCGTTTGATATTGAGACCGTTCCGGATGTCGAATTTGGCCGGCGCATGTGGAATCTCGAAGGGCTTAGCGACGCCGATGTTGGTACCGCGATGCAGTTCAAGCGACAGCAGCAAGCCGGTAATGATTTCCTGCCACTGCATCAACACCGCGTGGTAGCGATTTCCGTCGCGCTGCGAACGGCCGACAGCTTCAAGGTCTGGACCCTCGGCGAAGAAGATGCCGATGAGGCAGAAATCGTGCGGCGATTTTTCGACGGCATTGAACGCTATTCGCCGGAACTCGTGTCCTGGAACGGCTCAGGATTCGACCTGCCGGTTTTGCACTATCGCGCATTGCGACACGGTATCCAGGCTGCTCGCTACTGGGAAAACGGCGACGACGACCGCGAGTTTCGTTACAACAATTACCTCAGTCGATTTCACTGGCGGCATATCGATCTGATGGACGTACTTGCCGGTTTTCAAATGCGCGGCCGTGCGAGCCTCGATCAAATGGCAGTCATGCTGGGCTTTCCCGGCAAGCTGGGCATGAGCGGCGACAAAGTGTGGGATTGCTGGCTGGATGGCGGGATCACTGCGATCAGGAATTATTGCGAAACCGATGTACTTAACACGTACCTCGTCTACCTGCGTTTCGAGTTCATGCGCGGCAACCTGAACGCAGCTGCTCTGGAACGTGAATATCAACTGGTGCGGGATACTTTGCAGGGCATGGACCAGCCGCACCTGAATGAATTCGCTGCTGCCTGGACAACGGACTGAATAGCACATGGCGCGCAAACAACGACAGCCGGAAACGGCGGAGATTAGTGCCGTTACTCACGACGGCCGCGGCATTGCGGCGGTGGAGGGCAAGAAGGTGTTTGTGGCAGGCGCGCTGGCCGGCGAGACCGTGCGCTTTTTACGTCGCAAGCGCCGGCGCAACTACGACGAGGCAGAATTGCTGGAGGTTTTGCAGGCCTCGCCGGAGAGGGTCGAGCCACGCTGTGCGGTCTACGGGGTGTGCGGAGGCTGTTCCTTACAGCATCAGTCCCAGGATACCCAACGGCGCATCAAATCCGATTCCTTGCGCGATGCACTACAGCGCATAGGCAAGCTGACACCCGAAACATGGCTGGAGCCGGTATGCGATGCGTCGACTGAGGGCGGCTGGCATTACCGACGGCGGGCGCGCCTGGCCGTTAAAGATGTGCATGCTAAAGACCGCGTATTGGTCGGATTCCGCGAAAAACACGCGCCGTATGTGACAGACATGCATCGCTGCGAAGTACTGGGTCGACCGCTCGACGGCATGCTTGATGCCCTGAGCAACTTGATCGCCGGCCTGTCGATACGGGCGCGCCTGCCGCAGATCGAAGTGGCGATCGGTGATGCACAAACGCGGCTGGTCTTTCGGGTACTGGATGAGCCGACTGATGCCGATCGCGTAGCGCTGGCACGTTTTGCGAAAGAGCAGGGTATTACCTTGGCATTGCAGCCGGGTGGTCTCGATTCGGTTTACGACCTGTATCCGGAAAATCCGCCGCCGCTTTACTATCGGCTGCCCGAATTCGACATCGAGCTGCAGTTCGAGGCAACCGATTTCGTACAGGTGAATGCGGAGATCAACCGCAGGATGGTAAGTCGTGCGATTGAATTGCTGGACGTGCAAGCCGACGACCGTGTGCTGGATTTGTTCTGCGGTATAGGCAATTTCTCATTGCCGCTGGGCCGGGTTGCAGGCGAGGTGCTGGGCATCGAAGGTGAACAACGCCAGGTCGAGCGCGCCCGTGCAAACGCCGAGCGCAATGGCCTCGACAACGTAAAATTTCTTGCAGCAGACCTGGCTGCGATCGACGGCAAAGAAGCCTGGCTGGCCAAGCCCTGGCAAAAGCTGCTGCTGGATCCAGCTCGCAGCGGTGCGCTGGAAGTGGTGCAACGGATAGACCGCATTCGCCCGGAACGCATCGTTTACGTATCCTGCCATCCTGCAACTCTCGCGCGCGATGCGGCCGAATTGGCAGCACATGGCTACCGCGTCACAGCTGCCGGCATTATCGACATGTTTCCGCACACCGGCCATGTCGAGTCCATTGCGGTCTTTAAAAAAGATAAATAAAACAATAGAATAAGCAGTATTATTAAGGTCACTTTTATCGGTAATTCGATGCTTCCAGGCACCATTCAAACTGCACACGGAAGTGTGTCCCGTCGCCGCAGGCTGGCTGTCTGAGCGCGGCGGCTGCGATGTCACTCGGACCGGTCATGCTGGATGTTGAGGGCTTAAGCCTCACACCGGCCGACCGTGAGCTGCTGCGTGAACCGGCGGTCGGCGGCGTTATCCTGTTCAGCAGGAATTTTGCGTCGCCCACACAGCTGGCTGACCTGGTGACCTCCATACGCACATTGCGCAGTCCGCCACTGCTGATCGCTGCAGATTACGAAGGGGGTCGCGTACAGCGTTTTCGCGACGGCTTTACGCCAATTCCACCTATGCGTCGAATTGGTCGGCAGTACGACAGCGATGCGCCAGGTGCAGTGGAGCTGGCCCGAACCTGCGGCTGGCTGATCGGTTCTGAATTGCGCTCGAGCGGCATCGACTTGTCCTTCGCCCCATGTGTCGATCTCGACTGGGGCATCAGTGAAGTTATCGGCGACCGGAGTTTCCATCGCAAACCGGAAGTTGTCGCAGAGCTGTCCATTGCATTGATTCGTGGCATGCGCGCGGCGGGCATGGCCGCAGTAGCCAAACACTTTCCCGGACACGGCGCGGTTGCTGCGGATTCACACGAGCGCTTGCCGATTGATCGCAGGCCCTACACTGAGCTCCTCGATGACATGCAGCCCTACGAGAAGCTGTGTGAACGACGAATGCTGGCGGGCGTCATGCTCGCGCACGTGGTGTACGCGGAGACCGACCCGCTGCCCGCCGGATTTTCCAAATACTGGATTCAGGAACAACTGCGCAAGCAAATTGGTTTCGACGGTGCGGTGTTCAGTGACGACCTCAGTATGAAAGCGACCACCCAGTACGGCACCATGGCCGAACGTGCGCGGCTTTCACTGGAAGCCGGCTGTGACATGCTGCTGATCTGCAACGACCGGGCTGGCGCACGCTCTGCTGTCGCGGCGCTGCAGGACTACTCCAACCCGTTGTCGCTGGTTCGACTGGCGCGATTGCACGGGGTTGGCGCGCCGCTGCGCGAATCACTGTTTGCCAGTGAGGACTGGCAGCTAGCGAATAAACTACTCGCAGACTGGCTCGGCAGGCCAGTGCTGGAACTTAACGCGTAAGCCAGGGAGCGCGACCAGGATGACAGCAAGCAAACAGCAGTTCGCCATCATCGGCGGCAGCGGTTTCGCGACATTCGGGGGGGATGCGCCGGGCGAGTCGGTGACTACCCGCTTCGGAGCGCCATCATCGGCGATCAAGCAATTAAGCTTCGCGGAAGACAATGTCTACGTCATTGCGCGCCATGGCGAGGCCCACGATATCCCGCCACACGCGATCAACTATCGCGCCAACCTGCTCGCGCTGGAAGAGCTTGGGGTCGAAAGCGTCATCGCGCTGAATACCGTCGGCTGCATTGGCCGTCAGTTCAGTCCGGGCCAGCTCGCGGTACCGGATCAGCTGATCGACTATACCTGGGGCCGGGTTCACAGTATTTACTACGAACCCTGCGCTACGCTCGAGCATGCGGACCTGACCGAACCATTCAGCCCGGCCTTGCGCGCCGCATTGCTGGCTGCCGCCGAGTCGGCTGACGCCCACTGCCATGATGGCGGCGTTTACGGCGTGACCCAGGGACCGCGGCTGGAAACGGCTGCGGAGGTCAATCGGCTGGAGCGCGATGGCGTTGAGATCGTTGGCATGACGGCTATGCCGGAGGCGGCGATCGCCAGAGAACTGGGGATGGACTATGCGTGCCTGTCGCTGATCGTAAACTATGCGGCTGGTCGCGGCGAGAAGTCGATCCACGAAGATATCGACGACAGCACGATGACCGCCAAGATGCAGGCGATGCGCGTGTTGAAGGCTTTTTTCAAAGGGCCGGGCGACAACTAAGATAGTGGCCGCCTGCCGTATCGCAGGATTTGCACGCAGTGATGCCACAATGTCAGCCATAAAACGCAGCGTTCTGACGCAGCTTATTGCCGCGACCGCAGAGCCGTTGTTGCTTGCGCGAGTCGATCAAACGGACTGGCCGGTGGTCCTGTGCAACCCTGCCTTCGAAGCGCTGGCTGATTGCAGCGAGCTGGTAAAGAAACCGGTTACTGACATCATCGAATCGCTGCACGGTCGCGATGCTGCTCGTGAACTCAGCGAGACCATTCGTTCGGGTCAGGAATCCAGCATTCCGCTGGAGATTGGCGGTCGCAACTGGCTGCTTGTTCTGAAACCCATTATTGACGAGGGTGAAAACAGTGCCCGCTACTATGCAGCGGCGTGGCGCGACAGCGCGAGCATGACGGGCGGCGGCGACGCCAGCGCGGCGCACCAGGCACTGCTGCGAGCACGTCGGCGTATTCGCGACCTGTCGCGTGATGATTCCCTGACGGGACTGCTTAATGAGGCTGCGTTTCAGGATGTGCTGGCACACGACTGGGCCGTTGCTGCGCGCGAGAAAGGGCAGCTTGCCTTGATAGCACTACGAATCGATGATTTCGCCGCGTACCGGCGGGTCTTCGGCCGCCATGCAAGTGACTCCTGCCTGCGGCGGGTGTCCCAGGCACTTCGTCGTTGCCTGCGTCGGGCCAGCGACGTGGCCGCGCGTATCCAGCATGGAGACGATGACATATTGCTGGTCATGTTGCATGCCGCAGAGCCCGATGCGGCAGCCGGGCTAGTTGAGATCATCGCCAAGGAGGTGCGCGGTCTGAAATTGCATCACCCGCACTCCAACAAAGAACGTTATGTGACCATCAGCGCGAATTTTTCCGCGGTCACGGCCAACGGCGGCGCTGATCAGGCACAGGCTTTTCTGGCCGATCTGCTAAGCACCTGACAACTATTCGACCGGTACCGTCGTGTCGATTTCCAGCGGCGCCGCACTGGTTTCGATCCGGGTCACTTTGGCGAGCAGGCCAAAGCGGGGATGATCAAAATAGCGCAAGTCGCCATTTTTCATGATGCGATCCTCGTCAATCCGCAAATGCACAAGGCCGCTTTGCATGCCCATGTCGCGCGAGCCAAAACGGTCTGAGAAAGTCGGTACAGGATCGGGCTGGTTCAATTGTCCGGGTGTCATCGACAGGTTGACGACGAGATGCAGGAAGCGGCTCAGGTAGAGTTGCAAGGTGCCGTCAAATTGCGGCGGTGCGTTACCAATGCGGCGCAAAGCAATTTCCGGCGACAGGTCACGTTCCACTACACCCTGAGTCCAACCCGCCCACATCACCGGTTCGTACGCATCCAGGCGCTGCAACTTCTCGTAGAGGTCCTGCAATTGCAGTTGCTCTTTTGGCAGAACCGTCAGGGCAACCCGATCGATGGGTGACATGGTGTCATCGGCGTCGACATCGTCGCTGTTGCCGCTGTCATCTGGAACCGGTATCAGGTCGCCGAATTCCGGGATAGGCGCATCCAGCCCATCCGATTCTCCCAATTCTCCCAATGCTTCCAGTTCAGGCGGCGGATCGGGCGGAAATACTTCATCACCGGTTGCCACGGAATCGCTGTAGCGAAACAGGATAACTTCAACGGTGTAGCGTCGAATCTCCGGCTCAACTATTGCGCCGTCGGGACCGGTTTGTGCATTTGCAGTGAGGACCAGTGAACACAGCAGCGCGAGCACTGTGGCTCGGGTATATCGTCCTGTTTGTGTCCGCATGGTTTGCATCCTGTAGTGCATGGTCGTTATGCGCTTACGGCGCGTTCTGTAATGCGCGGTGTCAGCTCAGCGAGAAGTGACTCTACCGCAGCGAAGCGTTCTTCGATCTCCACCAGCGGTTGTCGAAACTGTAGCCGATCCGCGCCGCGCATTCGATAGCTCTGGCTCTTCGATTGTACTAGCTGAACCAGTTTGACGGGGTCGACATCAGCATCGCCGCCAAATTGCAGATAACCGCCTTTCTCGGCGGCGTCGATTTTCTCAATACCGAGGCGTGCTGCGCTGGCGCGTATGCCAGCAATGCGCACAAGGTTCTTGGCAGCGGGCGGTAGCAGGCCGAATCGGTCTATCAATTCCACTTGCAGCGCACGCAACTCGTCGGCATCGCGAGCACTGGCAATGCGTTTGTAAAGAATCAGGCGGAGATGGACATCTGGTACGTAATCATCCGGCAGCAGGGCAGGTATGTGCAGGTTAACTTCAACGCCAGCATTCAGAGGCTTGTCGAGATTGGCGATCTTACCTTCACGCAGTGCAGCGACTGCGCGCATTAACATTTCCGTATAAAGCGAGAAGCCGATCTCCTGGATCTGTCCGCTTTGGGTGTCGCCGAGCAACTCACCGGCTCCGCGAATCTCCAGGTCGTGGGTGGCCAGGGTGAAACCGGAACCCAGGTCTTCGAGCGAATCGATGGCTTCCAGGCGTTTCTGCGCATCGGCCGTCATATTGCGCTTCGGCGGTGCCATCAGGTAAGCGTAGGCACGATGATGCGAGCGGCCTACGCGACCGCGCAGTTGATGCAGTTGCGCAAGGCCGAAGCGATCAGCCCGGTTAATGATGATGGTGTTCGCTGTCGGCACGTCGATGCCTGACTCAATGATGGTAGTGCACAACAGTACGTTGAAGCGGCGATGATAGAAGTCGAGCATCACCTGTTCCAGTTCGCGTTCCGGCATCTGGCCGTGGCCTACGCGGATATTTGCTTCGGGTACGAGCGCCGACAATCTCTCGCCGATGCGCGCAATGTCATCAACCCGGTTATGAATAAAATAAACTTGTCCGCCGCGTTTGATCTCGCGCAGGCATGCCTCACGGATAACCACATCATTCCATTCGCTGACAAACGTCTTGACCGCCAGGCGCTCGGCAGGCGGCGTTGTGATCAGTGACATCTCGCGCAAGCCACCGAGCGCCATGTTCAGTGTGCGCGGAATCGGGGTCGCCGTCAGTGTGAGAATGTCTACTTCGCTGCGCAGGGATTTAATTGTTTCCTTGTGACGCACACCAAACCGATGTTCTTCGTCAATGATGACGAGACCAATCTTCTTGAAATCCTTTACATGCTGTAAAAGGCGGTGTGTTCCAATGACGATATCGACGCGGCCGTCACGCATGCCTTCAACGACAGCTTTTACTTCTTTGTTGCTGCGAAATCGCGACATGACTTCGACCCGTACCGGCCAGTCTGCGAAGCGATCTCTGAACGTCTGTCCGTGTTGTTGCGCGAGCAAGGTTGTAGGTACGAGAATTGCAACCTGCTTGCCACCGTGGACCGCGGCAAACGCGGCGCGCAACGCAACTTCGGTCTTGCCGAAGCCGACGTCGCCACAGACAACGCGATCCATCGGTTGTGGCGAGGCAAGGTCGGCGAGGACATCGTCGATGGTTTGTTGCTGGTCATCCGTCGGTTCAAACGGAAAGCCGTTTTCGAATGCCCGGTAATCCGCTTCTGCCCACTTGAACGCGTGGCCCGGGCGCGCGGCGCGGCGCGCATAGACGTCCAGCAATTCGGCAGCAACATCGCGGATCTTGTTGATAGCCCGTTTTTTGGCCTTCGCCCACTGGTCACTGCCGAGGCGGTGCAGCGGCGCATTCTCAGGCGAGGCGCCGGTATATCGGGAGATCAGGTCCAGTGCCTGCACCGGAACATACAACTTGTCTCCGCCGGCGTACTCAAGGTGCAGAAACTCGCCCTTCGTGCCACCGGCTTCCAGCGTGATCAAGCCGAGGTACCGGCCCACGCCATGTTCGGCATGCACGACCGGCGACCCTGTTTGCAAATCGTTGAGCTGGCGAATGATGGTTTCCGGATCGCGCTCCGCTCGTCGCCGACGGTTTCGTTGCCGGACTTTCTCGCCGAACAATTGCTGTTCGCTGACAATGGCTACACCAGCAGTGGGCAGCAACACACCATCTTCCAGTGGTGCGACCGCGACACATAGTCGTGAACTGCTTTCGAGGAATTCCGACCAGCCACCTACGCGGGTAACCTGCTGGTCGCGTCCGCGCAGGAAGTCGCTGACGCTTTCGCGACGACCAGCAGAATCCGCAGTAAACAGAATCCGGCCGTCGAAGCTGTTCAAAAAACGCATCAGGGAACGGGCCGCGTCTTCAAAGCGCGCCTCGATTTTCATTGCAGGTGGCAGTTGGGTGTGCGCGTTCAGTGCATTGTCGGCTTCGGCGAGCTTGTTGTTGCTGAAAGCAATTTGCCGGTACCGGTTCAGGACTGAGCTGACGTCTGTCGGCGAGACGAATGTTTCCTCAGGAGAGAGGATAGGGCGTTCCGGATCCAGTCTGCAAAGCTCATAGCGCTCAACGATCTCAGCGAAATTCTGCTCCAGTAACTGATCGAGGTCCGCCGGGGCGAGAATGACCGTGTCGTTGTGCAGATAGTCGGCGAGTATCGCTGTGCTTTCAAAGAACAATGGCAGGTAGTACTCGATGCCGCCGTGCGAAATACCGTCGGACACTTCGCGATAGACGCGCGACTGCGAAGGCTGGCCTTCAAAGCGTTCCCGGTAACGTTGCCGAAACAGCTTCACCGCCGCGTCGTCGAGTGGCACCTCACGTGCCGGCAGAATGTTGATCTCCGTGAGCTTGTCTGCGGACATCTGCGTGTCCGGGTCGAATGCACGCAGGCTGTCAATTTCATCGTCGAAGAAATCGATGCGCAAGGGCAGCGACGACCCCATCGGGAAGACATCCAGCAACGCGCCACGAACCGCAAACTCGCCATGCTCCTCGACCTGTGGCACACGCACGTAACCAGAGGCCGACAAGTCGTCGATGAAGGCCTGGCGGTCCACGGTTTCACCGGCGTGCAGATGCAGCGTCCGCGCCGCTATGTAGTCCTTGGGCGGCAGCCGGTGCAGCAACACGGCTGCCGAAACAATGAGAATGCCGGCTGCCTGGCGGGACAAGCCGGCAAGTACAGCAAGGCGTTGCGAAATAATGTCCTGGTGCGGCGAGAATGAATCCCAGGGCAAGGTTTCCCATTCGACAAAATGGGCCACTGGCAAATCCCCGGCGAACCAGCGTACTTCAGCCTCGAGTCGGTCGGCCTCGCGTGCGTCGGGCGCCACCAGCAAGAGCGGGCGCTGCAATCCCTTGGCCAGTTCTACGGCCGCCAGCGCAGTGCTGGCACCAGTCAGGCGACCCAGATTGCGTAATGGCGACAAAGCGGACGAGGGTATAAGGAGTTGGCGATCGGGCACGGGGGACGCTGGACACATGCAAGGGGCCGGCGATTATCGCATACGGGGGAGAAAGGGACAGGTGCAGAAGAGGGCAATAAAAAAGGGCAGTGACGATGTCACTGCCCTTTCGGATCTGGCGCGAAAGCGCGGGTAGTGCAGCCTAGCGTTTGCTGACCGAGTGAATCACCTTGTCGTATTCGAAGAAAACGGCAAAGTTGGCGTAATCCCAGCGGGTGATCGGCGGATCGCCGACGGCGCTCTGGCGTGCTGCCGGTGTGCCAAATTCGGCTTCGACACGTGACTGGGTCATACCGCGGGCCGGTTTGCCAGCCGTTTCAAAGCGTGCGGCATTGTCCGTGCCGCCCATTTGCAGGGTATCGGCCTCGGCAACAGCAAACAGGCTCGTTGCCACCAGGCAGAGGCTCAGCAGGCGAACTTTTCTCATGATCGGACTCTCCGCGTATCGAGCCCTCGACTATAGCATCGGCTCGTATTACCTAAAACAGGGACTTAGAACGTTTTGTACACCCTGGGCCCCGGCTGCTCGTGGACCTGGTTCACAGTTTGCGAGGCTTTTGACTGTAGCGCTTGTGGGGCGCTGGTCAGGCATGAATGTGGTTTAATGCGGCCGATGATTCTTCCAGTCGAACTGTTTGTCGGGTTGCGCTACCTGCGCGCCAAACGCCGCACACGTTTCGTTTCATTTATTACCCTGGTTTCGGTCGCCGGCATTGCGCTCGGCGTGGCCGCGCTGATCGTCATTCTTTCTGTCATGAACGGCTTTGAAAGCGAGCTGCGTGGGCGCCTGCTGAGCATGACGGCGCACGGTTACCTAGCGGCTGAAGACGGCGAGCTGCGTAACTGGCAGACCGTGCGCGAGCGGGCACTGCAACAGCCGGGCGTATCCGCGGCGGCGCCGGTAGTCCAGATCGAAGGCATGATCCGCACTGGCAGCGAACTGCAGCCACTGCAAATTGACGGCGTAGACCCCGACGCCGAACAGGATGTCTCCGGACGCACTATTAACTTTGTCGATGGCAGCCTGAGCCGACTGCAGCCTGGCATGAAGGGCATCATTCTCGGTCGCCTGCTGGCCTGGGATCTCGGCGTGCAAACCGGCGACGACGTGGTGCTACTGATTCCGCGTGCTCGCGCGAACGGCCAGGTCGAGCCCGTGCTGGAACGTTTCATCATGGTCGGCATGTTCGATGCCGGCGTGCAGGAACACGATACCGGGCTGGCCCTCGTGCATCGCGACGATGCTGCTCGACTCGCCGGGCTGGACGAGGGTAGTGTCAGCGCCGTGCGCTTCCTGGCCGACGAAGTCATGGCAGCGCCTGTTATAGCGGCGAGCATACGGGATGCGCTGGGCGCGGGTTACCGGAGTTCGGACTGGACCATCGAAAATGCCAGTTACTTCCGCGCCATCCGTATCGAGAAAATGATGATGTCGTTAATCCTGTCGCTGATCATCGGTGTCGCCGCATTTAATATAGTCGCGAGCCTCGTCATGGTGGTCACCGACAAAACCAGCGATATCGCGATCCTGCGCACCCTGGGCATGGGACCGAATGGCGTGGTTCGGGTATTTTTTATCCAGGGCGCGTTGATTGGCTGGATTGGCGTATTGGCAGGCGTCGGTATTGGGGTGCTCTTAGCACTCTATGTGCCAACACTCGTTCCCGCGCTCGAAGCGTTCTTCGGTTTCCAGATCATGCCGGGCGATGTGTACTACGTCACCCGCATCCCGTCCGAGCTGGAAGTGGCGGATGTCCTGACCATTGCCATTGCGGCTTTCGTACTGACGTCGCTGGCTACACTGTACCCGGCGCGGCGCGCGGCACTGGTCGAACCTGCCGCCGCATTGCGCTACGAGTAGCACGATGCAAGGTTGGTACGAATTCTGGATCGGCAATCGCTACGTGCGCTCGAAGAGCAGCAATCGCTTCGTGTCGCTGATATCGCTGATCTCCATGCTCGGCATCGCCATTGCGGTTGCCGTGCTCATCATCGTGCTGTCCGTGGTCAACGGTTTTGAACGCGAGCTGAAGGACCGGCTCTTGTCGATGTCCGGGCATGCCAGCATCGAGGGGCCGGATCGCCGCCTCAGTAACTGGCAGTTTTTCGCTGAAGTGGCTGATGGCAATCCTGCCGTCGTAGCCAGTGCACCCTACATTGATGGCCAGGGCATGCTGATCGCCGGGCAACAGCTCAGCGGTGCCGGCTTGCGTGGCATCGATCCGCAGCTCGAAGACCGGGTTTCCGGGGTTGCGGGTGTTGTGATTGAAGGCGAGCTGGCGAGTCTTGCCGCAGGCAAATTCAACATCGTGCTGGGTAGCGAGCTGGCGGCCCATCTGAAAGTGGCGCTCGGTGACAAGGTCACCGTGACCCTGGCGGAGGGTACGGTGACGCCCGCTGGCATCATTCCGCGCAGCAAACGCTTTACGGTCAGCGGTATTTATCGTGTTGGCATGTTCGAATTCGATCGGCGGCTCGCGTTCGTGCATCTTGATGATGCGCGCCGTTTGTTCCGTGTTGGCGACAACGTAAGTGGCCTGCGCCTGGCGGTTACCGACCTGTTTGCCGCGCCAGAGATTGTCCGCGAGGTGGCCCTCGAAGCCGGTGGCGGAGTGCTGGTCAGCGACTGGACGCGGCGTCACGTAAACTTCTTCCGTTCAATTCAAATAACGAAATCAATTTTGTTTGTCATCCTGCTGCTGGTTATCGCTGTCGCCGCATTCAATATCGTTTCCACCCTGGTCATGGTGGTTAAAGACAAGCAATCCGATATCGCAATATTGCGCACGATCGGCGCGCAGCCCGGCGAGATTCTGCGTATTTTCATAACCCAGGGCACAGTCATCGGCGTCACGGGGACGCTTGCCGGACTGTTGCTTGGTGTCGTACTAACGCTCAACCTGGAGAACATCGTGGCGTTTTTTGAATCCACCTTCGGCATCAAGTTTCTTGCTGCCGATGTGTATTTCATCAGTGATCTGCCGGCGGACCTGCGCTGGCCGGATGTATGGAAAGTCTCCGGCATAGCCTTGTTACTGGCCCTGTTGTCGACTCTGTATCCTGCCTGGCGCGGCGCGCGCACCTCGCCGGCGGAGGCGTTGCGTTATGAGTGACAAGGTACTCGTATGTCGCGACGTCGTACGCAGCTTCAACGAGGGCAGTTCGACCTTGACAGTTTTGAGTGGCGTGAATCTTGAAGTAGCGCCCTCGGAGCGACTGGCCATTATCGGTTCATCGGGGTCTGGTAAGACCACGTTGCTGCAAATCCTTGGCGGGCTTGACGAGCCAACGTCCGGAGACGTGGTCGTGGGCGGCCAGACGATCGCGCATACCAGCGAGCGCGAGAAAGGTCTGTTGCGTAACAAGTACCTCGGTTTCGTCTACCAGTTTCATCATCTGTTGCCGGAATTCACCGCTGCAGAAAATGTTGCGATGCCGCTGATGATCCGGCGTATGCCGCGCGATGAGGCACTGGCACAAGCGGCGACCTTGCTCGATAGGGTTGGTCTGGGCGGCAGGTTGACGCACAAGCCAGGCGAGATGTCAGGTGGCGAACGCCAGCGTGCAGCGGTTGCACGGGCACTGATTACCGAACCTGCGCTGGTGCTGGCCGATGAGCCCACCGGAAATCTGGATGCGGGCAATGGAGAGCAGGTGCTGAAGTTGATGCTGGAGTTAAATCAGGAGCTGCAAACAAGCCTGATCATAGTGACCCATGATCATCAGATTGCGGCGCGTATGGATCGAATCCTGACCCTGGAAGACGGGCTCCTTAAGGAGTAGATCTGCACAACGCAGGCGCCGTGCCTTCTTCGTGCTCGAGCGGTCGGGACGTAATCCTGTCCTGTGTTCGAGAACGCAATGCGCGATCCAGCTATTGCGGCACACCCTTTGCGCACAAGCGCCACAATTACTCTGCCGGGTCCTCGCGATCCTTGCGCGCCCGGCGAGCGGCGAGGTAATCGGTGATGGAGGCCCGCCACAGCAAGTCGAGGCTAACGTAGCCGATCAATGCCGCCAGGCTGCCGAGTAGCACGCAGCCCAGCATCAGCGGCTGCCAGATGTGAATGAAGCTGCTGCTGAGCCATCCCCAGGACAATTCAAAGTCGAGCGGCAGCGGTTCCAGCCGCAGCAGGCGTCGGCCCAGTTGATAACTGAATATGAACATCGGGCCGATGGTCAGTGGGTTGCTGACAAATGTCGTCAGCGCTGCAACCGGGATATTGATCCGGAATGCGAGGGCGAGCAGGGCGCCGATCAGGGTGTGCCCGGGAAACGGCTGGAAGGCGATAAACAGCCCGAGCGCGAACGCCGGCACGATGGTGCGGCGGCGGACGCCCCAAAGGCGCTGGTCGTGCAACAGGTGATCGAACGGCGCGAGATACCAGTGGCCGTGGAAATGCTGGCGTTTCAGGGCGAACTTGCGAAAAAAGCGTCTTGGCATCGGACTCGTGGTTCGGTGTGATCAGTGCTCGGGTCGCGAACACGGGCGGCATCTTATATGCAAACAGCGCTGGATGCGGAACATGCTGCGAATCTGCCTCGGCATACTCGCAGGCGGTGCCGCGATGTCGTTGTTGCCGCGGCTGCCGTCTGCCAACCTGATTCTGCCCGCCGCTGCACTTTGCGTGCTGCTGGCAATCCCGGTCAGTACCCGGCTCCTGGCAGCAGCGCTCGTTGGCGCAGTCGCCTTGTGGCTCGCGGCGACCTTCGCGCTGGATCAACGATTGCTGCAGTCAGACTCTGGAAATGAGTTTAAGTTCACAGCAGAAGTTATTGATTTTACAGTTATCAATGGCCAGTTAGCTCGCATGCTGGTGGCGCCCGAGCCCGACAGTGGCCTGCCGCCGCGTATCCGTTTGAGTGGCTACGATCTTACTCGCGTACCGCAGCTTGGCGAGCATTGGCAGTTTCTCGCAAGCTTGCGCAGGCCGCGAGGCAGCCGTAATCCGGGCGGCTTCGATTACGCCGGTTGGTTGCATCGGAACTCGATCGGTGCAACCGGTTACGTACGCACGGCCACGCCGCTGGATAGCGTCGCATTGAGTCGCAGCGCGCAGCTGCGTCGTGCCGCGGCTGCGCGTATCAGTGCTGTGCTGCCGGCTGACGATGCCAGCGCCGCGTTACTTGCGATCAGTATCGGTGCTCGTCAGCAGATCAGCCGCGCCGCATGGCAGCGCTATGCGGAGACCGGTACCAGTCACCTGATGGCCATTTCCGGTCTGCACGTTGGACTGGCGGCCAGCTTTGCAGGACTGGTCGCCTGGCTGCTGCTGGCGCTTTGCCGTCCGCGCGGCAACAGCCGCGATACAGCCGCCGTTCTCGCTGCAATCGCAGCGCTCGGCTATGCAACGCTGTCCGGCTTTGCGGTGCCTGCGCAACGTGCCAGTTTGATGGTGGTGGTGGCTGCGTTGGCACTGTGCTGGCGCTGGAAGCTCGCCGGGGCACAGGTTGTTGCGGCTATTGCTGTGGCGGTCTACGTCAGCGCGCCGTTGACCCTGTTGTCGCCCGGGTTTCTATTGTCATTTTCTGCCGTTGCCGTGTTGTTGTCGCTTACCAGTCGCAGCAGTGCGCAGCAAACGCCGCTCGTTGCCTGGTGTCGGGAGCTATCCATTTTGCAGGCCGCTCTGTTGCTCGGCCTGTTTCCACTTACCGCTGTATTCTTCGCACGCGTCGCCTGGCTTGCACCGCTGGCCAATCTACTGGTGTTGCCGCTGTTCAGTTTCCTGACTGTGCCGGCAGCGCTGCTTGGCCTCGTATTCTGCGGTCCGGCAGCGGCGCTCGGTGATGTTTTTCTCTGGTGTGCCTATTACAGCCTGCGGCTGATCCTGGACGTGCTCGCCTTTCTCCAGAACCTGCCCGCAGCACAACTCGGATTGGCTGAACCGCAGGGTATGGCCGCGTTGTTGTGGCTGTTGCCTGCAGTCTGGGTGCTGCTGCCGCCCGGGCTGCCAGGTCGCTACCTGGGCTGGCTCGCGGTGGCTGCCGCCACACTGTATCGACCCGCTGGCCCGCCGGAATCCTGCATCGACGTCGTCAACCTGGACGTAGGCCAGGGTCTCGCAACCGTACTGCGCACCGCGCAGCACACGTTGTTATTCGACACCGGCCCCGCCTTTCGCGCCGGCAGCAACAGCGCAACGTTGATGGTGCTGCCGTATCTGCAAAGCATTGGAGTGCAAAAGCTTGATCTGCTCGTTATCAGTCATGCGGACCAGGATCATGCGGGTGGCGTGGCCAGTATTCTGGACGGCTTGCCTGTTGCCCGGCTGCTGGCCGGCGAGCCCTTGCCCGGACAGGATACAACGGCATGTGCGGCGGGGCAGGCATGGCGATGGGACGGAATAGATTTTGCGATCCTGCATCCCGATCCCGATCCCGATAGCCGCTTCAGCGGCAACAACGCATCCTGCGTGCTGATGGTAACGACCGGCAGCCATCGGCTGCTTCTGACCGGCGATATCGAAGCGCCTGTTGAGCGCAGGCTGCTGCGTGCGGCGAGCGTGCCGCGCAGCGATCTCGTTGTCGTGCCACACCACGGCAGTCGGACCTCATCAAGCGCTGCGTTCGCAGAGGCCCTCGGTGCACAATCGGCAGTGGTGTCAGCAGGGCATGACAATCGCTGGGGATTTCCCAAAGAGGATGTCGTGATGCGCTGGGAACGCGCCGGAACAGGTGTTTTGACGACGGCACGCTCCGGCGCCATCGCCCATCGATTGTGCCGCGATGGCGGACTTAGCCTGCAAAGTGAGTACCGCCTGGACAATGCACGCTACTGGCACGATCTCGATGACTGACGATGCGCGGGAATTTTCGGGCCGGTCCCTGTATATTTCGCATTTTCCGCACACCGTACACTCTATATGGTTGAAATCGTTAAAGCTGGCGGCTGGTTGATGGCGCCCATCATCCTCTGCGCCATACTCGCCATGGGCATCATGCTCGAGCGCTTCTGGACGTTGCAGCAAAAACGCGTGTTGCCCGACGATCTGACCAGCAAAGTGTGGAGCTGGGTGAAAGAGAATGCGCTGGATCATCGGCAGATCCAGATTCTCCATCAGGGCTCGCCACTCGGTCAGATTCTCGCTGCCGGCCTGATTAATCGTGATCGCGAACGGGTCATCATGAAAGACAGCATCGAGGACACCGGTCGACATGTGGTGCATGAGCTGGAGCGCTATCTCGATTCGCTGGGCACGGTCGCGGCGATTACTCCGTTACTGGGCCTGCTTGGCACGGTGATTGGCATGGTCAAAGTGTTCACCGCAATCACCACGCACGGCGTCGGTAACCCGACGGTACTGGCTGGTGGTATCGCGGAAGCGCTTATTACAACCGCCGCGGGCCTAACCGTCGCCATTCCCGCATTGATTGGCTACCGCTATTTTCGCAATCGCGTCGACACCTTGGTCGTCGACATGGAAAAGGAAGCGATCAAACTTGTTGAAGCCCTGCATCGCCGCCAGTCGTACAACAAGAAGTCCAAGAAGAATTCATGAATCTGCGCATTCGGCCGAAAGAAGAACCCGAGGTTAACCTGACCTCGTTGATCGATGTTGTTCTGCTGCTGCTGATTTTCTTCATGGTGTCGACAAGCTTCGTAAAGCAGTCACAAATTTCGATCCGGCTGCCACAAGCGGAAAGTACTGCCGTCGTTGAGGACAAGCCGCAGCAGCTTGAGATCATGATTACGGAGCAGGGCACCTACCTTATTAATGGTCGTGAGCTGGTCAACAGTCGGCCTGAGACGATTCGTAACGCACTCGAGAAACTTTCAGACGGCGACACAACACTGCCCCTGACCATAAGCGCCGATGCGAATGCCCGGCACCAGCACGTCGTAACGGCGATGGACGTCGCCGGTAGGCTCGGCTTTTCCCAGATCAGCATCGCAACACTTAACGACCCTTCCGAACAGCCGTGAGTCAATTCTTCGATCCGCGCGTCAAAACCGTGTACGCACGATTATGGCGCTACGTCTTGCCACACCGGACAATCGGCATAGTCGCACTGATTGCCATGGCGGCGACGGCGGTGGTTGAGATGACAATGGTCGCGCTGATTGAGCCGCTGATGGACGAGGCGCTGGTCGCGAAAAATATTGAGACTGCGCGCTGGTTGCCAATAGCCTTCGTCGTCGTTTTCATCCTGCGCGGCATGGCCGGTTTTGCTACGGAGGCATCGCTGGGCTGGATCGGCCGCACGGTCATCAGCTCGTTACGCCGCGACCTGTTCGGCAAATATCTGACTTTGCCATCGCGTTTTTTCGAGAAGCAGTCCATGGGCCCGTTGCTGTCGCGTATGACTTACAACGTGGAAATGGTGGCCGAGTCCGTTACCAATGTTGTAACGATACTGGTTCGCGATCTGTTAACGGTCATGGCGGCAATTGGTTTGATGCTGTACCAAAGCCCACGTTTGTTCGTCACGGTAGCCATAGTCTTGCCGATTATCGCTGTACTGATCCGCGCACTGGGATCCGCTTTTCGTCGTTACAGCGGACGTATCCAGGACTCGGTCGGCGAAGTCACACAAGTCACCGAAGAAGTGTTGTCCGGGCATCGTGTTGTCAAAATTTTCGGCGGTCGCGAATACGAAATGGCCCGTATGGTCAGTGTCGATGAAAGTAACCGTCTTCAGAACATGAAGCTGATCCGTACGCGCTCGCTGGGTGTGGCAATCACACAGATTGTATTCGGAGTTGGCATCGCTGGTGTGGTGTACCTTGCAGGTATCGAGTCCGTGAACAACAACCTGAGCCCCGGCAGTTTCATGGCGTTCTTTGGTGCCATGATGCTGATGATGCAGCCGCTACGCCGTATCACGAATGTAAACGCGACTTTGCAGCGTGGCATCGCAGCGGGTGACAGCCTGTTCGAGGTGATTGATCAGGAGGATGAAGTCGACGACGGTGACTGGGCCGCTGAGCGGGTGCACGGAACGGTTGAATTTCGCGACATCGGTTTTGCCTACGATGGCGAGGACGCGCCGATAATCGACGGCTTGTCGGTGCGTGTCGAAGCGGGCACGTCGCTCGCCATTGTCGGCCATTCCGGTAGCGGAAAATCCACGTTGGTATCGCTATTGCCGCGCTTCTATGACGTGGACAAGGGTGAAATCCTGATTGACGATCGGCCGATCCGCGAGTTCAAGCTTACGCATTTGCGCGACAGCATCAGCCTCGTTAGCCAGGACGTCGTGTTGTTCAACGACACAATTGCCAATAACCTGGCCTACGGACAACTTAAGAATTGCAGCCGCAAGGACTTGCTCGCTGCAGCCGAAGCGGCGCACATACTCGAGTTTGTTGACGACATGCCGAACGGCCTGGAAACGACCGTCGGCGATCGTGGTGTACTGCTTTCAGGTGGCCAGCGGCAACGCATTGCAATCGGTCGTGCGTTGCTCAAGAACGCGCCGATTTTGATTCTGGACGAAGCAACGTCGTCGTTGGATACCAAATCGGAACGCCGCATTCAGGATGCGCTGAATGCGCTGATGATGAACCGAACTACCCTGGTCATTGCTCACCGTTTGTCGACAGTAGAGAGCGCCGACAAGATTATCGTGCTTGATAAAGGTCGTATCGTGGAGTCCGGCACCCATAGCGAGTTGCTGACGGCCGACGGACATTACGCGGCGTTGTATCGGATGCAGTTCTCCGATGACTCAGCCGCTACCTGAGGGCCGGGGAGCAACGGCATGCCTCGTTCGCGTGAGAGTCGCCTAAGCAAGCTGTGGTACGCCGGTGGTTACTGGCATCTATTGCTTATCCCATTCAGTGCCTTGTTTGCGCTGTTAAGCGGTGTGCGACGCATGCTCTATCGTCGCGGGTTCAAGCGCTCAGTCAGGGTGTCCGTGCCCGTTGTGGTGATAGGTAATATTTCTGTCGGCGGTACCGGCAAGACGCCTGTGACGATCTGGTTGGCCAGCCAATTGCGTGCGCGCGGTTTCACGCCGGGTATCGTTAGTCGAGGCTACGGTGGCCTGACTGGCGATACGCCGGTACAGGTCAATGCCAGCAGTGACCCCCAGATAGTTGGCGACGAGCCACTGCTGCTTGCGACGCGCAGTCACTGCCCGGTTGTAGTGCACCCGGATAGGGCAGCCGCAGCAGCGGAGTTGATTGCCATGGGTGTCAACGTTGTCCTGACGGATGACGGCTTGCAGCACTACAGGCTGCAACGCGACTTCGAGATCGCAGTAGTGGATGGCGCGCGCGGCTTCGGCAACGGCTGGTTGTTGCCGGCCGGACCATTGCGTGAATCCCGCAAACGACTTGGCACCGTTGACAGGGTACTGGTACACCTGACGGCGGCGGACACAGCTATGCCTGCCGAGCTTGCATCGCAGACTGAAAAAACGACTGGCTTTCACCTGATTACGCATGATTTGTTCTGTGTCGTCGGCGGTGATTCGCAGAACTTCGAATCCTTGCGCGGCAAAACAGTACACGGTGTGGCGGGCATAGGGAATCCGGAGCGTTTCTTTTTAAGCCTTGAAATGCGTGGGCTCGACGTCATTCGCCACCCGTTTCCGGACCACGCGCAGTTGACGGCGCGAGACCTGGCGTTTGATGATGAATACGATATCGTCATGACGGAGAAAGATGCGGTGAAATGCCGCGAGTTTGCAACGGCAAGGCACTGGTACGTGCCAGTCGATGTCGATATGCACGACGAATCCTGGCTTGACGGGCTGGTCGACAAACTGGGCCCGGTCACAATGCAGAGTACGTAATGATTAATTTCAAAGTCGTTATCCCCGCACGCTACGCATCCGAACGACTGCCGGGTAAACCGTTGCGCGAGATCGCCGGTAAGCCAATGATCGAACACGTGTATGCCCGTGCCAGTGAAAGCCAGGCCGACGA
The DNA here is from genome assembly GCA_037968755.1 of Woeseia sp. Lineage (GTDB taxonomy): Bacteria > Pseudomonadota > Gammaproteobacteria > Steroidobacterales > Woeseiaceae > Woeseia. The sequence continues at coordinate 59,882 of JBBKWB010000024.1, read as the reverse complement.
CGTCATTGTTGCGACCGACGATGAGAGAATTGCGGTAGCTGTTCGCGGTTTTGGCGGAAGAGCCTGTATGACTGATACCAAGCACACGTCGGGCACGGAGCGCCTCGCGGAGGTCTGCGCGAAGGAAGGCTGGAGCGACGACGTCTGTGTAGTAAATCTGCAAGGTGATGAACCGTTGATGCCGCCAGCCCTGATTGATCAATGCGCACAATTATTGACCGAAGCTGAGGTACATATATCGACGCTTGCGTCGAAGCTGGACTCAGCACGGGACTTTCAGAATCCGAATATCGTCAAAGTTGTATGCGCCGCAAACGGTAATGCCCTTTACTTCAGTCGTGCGTCAATCCCGCATGCACGCAATTCATCCGAGAATGAACTGGCGATGGCAACGGCACTGCAGCATCACGGAATCTACGGTTATCGGGTTGCGGTACTGAAACAATTGGTTGCGGCAGCGCCGGTTGCGCTGGAAACGACCGAACGCCTTGAGCAACTCAGGGCGCTGTATCTTGGGATGACGATCCGGGTCGGCATTCCCCGGTCCCGTCCGGGACCGGGGGTAGATACTGAAGAGGATCTGCAAGCGGTCGCGAATCTGCTCAGGGTGAGCTGACCGAAACCAGTTCCAGCACCACGTCGCCTTCCGGCAGTTGTTCGGCAACAAAGCCTATGCCCTCGATGTAGTACTTGTATTCCGTTGCATCCGCTTCGGTCGGAATAAAGTCCTCTGTTTTCAGGCAGGCGTTATTGCAATCGAAATGATCGCCTTCGAGGTCCGCGTCCAATGCGAGTATCTCAGCCGCATCCTCTGCATCACCTAACGCAAACTCCTGTCGGTAAACATCGCCGACCATCGGGTTGGCAAGCATGATGATGCCAGCCTGTGCGCCGTCTTCGCCGGCTATGAATGAACCTTCGAGGTCGGTCAGGAAGCCGTCTTCAAAGTTCTGGGCGACTTCACCGAAGTACCATACGTTGCCATCCCAGTCTTCCGCGAAGTAGTCGTCCGTGTCTTCAATCCGCACGCCATCAATCGATACGACATCCTGCACTACGATTGTAGTAACACCTTCAATTTCCCGGGTGCGATCAGTCACCGTGACAACAATGTCTTCGTTGTCTTCTTCGTTACGGTACGTGTAAACGGTTCCGATAACTAACGGCATGAAGCGATTACCACCCGCTTGGGTTTGTTCCGGCGTCTTGAAATTGGCGGGGTCAATATCGGTAATGTAAGGACCGTCGTCAGGCAGGCGCGCGCAAAGATCGTCCCGGCCGGCAGCCTGCACACGACATTCGGCACGTGCGTCCCGATATTCGGAGCGGGCTTCACGGCGGCACTCACGGACCTCGTCCGTATTCAGGCACTTGGCCCAGGCGGTATTCAGATCGTCGACAATATCGGCGGAACAGGCGTACTTCATCGAATCGGTTGTTTTGTAGCAAGCGCCTTCGTTCTTGTCGTGGTGCCAGCCACCTGCGAATCCAGTGCTGCTGGCAAGCAGCAGGAGTGCTGCGATGCTGATCAATGTAGTGAGGTGACGGGTATTCATGTCGATGTCTCCGTTTGCATTCCTAGGGGAGAGGTCAGAAGCGGCGTGCAGCTCTGGCCTGGCCTAACAGACGCTTGGGAGTGCCGAATCCGGTCGATTGACGGGAAAAAGTAACGACAGATCGGGGAAACAGGCACCAAATTGGGTCTTGTTCCAGTGCATGGGCCAAATACGAAGACCGCATGACCCAAGGCATTCAGAAGAACCAAAGGGAGGCGACCTCTTCAATCCTTGCTCAACACAAGCTCAGAATCTACCGGCAGTACTGGAAAATATTCCCTTAGATCAGTTGGGTAGAGTATCTGGCTCCGAACCCAGTACTGCTTGAGCCGACCTCAACGACTTGTGACTCTTTATATGTCTAGTGGGTCAGGAGTTAGCACCGACGAGCCTGCGAGGTCGGGCCGAAGGTCCATCGTTTCGGGTGCGCAATGTGATTGGTCTGACCTCGATCAGGACACTACTTACTATTAACATTTCCATAATAGTAAGGGCCCATCCACCGATACTCCTCATCACCTATTCTCAGACGATGATCGGTTATTTCCGAATCATCCAGGTTACTCAGGACGAAGAGGCGACGTTCGCCTTGTGTGTCCTCCATGATCACTGCCGTATAGTTGGCATCGTCATGCACAACCTTCAAGTCCGCAATACTGCTCTTCGAGTTCACAGAAAACTCTGACACCGCGCTGTAATAGCCGTGCGGTTCGATAACCGAAGCAAAAACGGTGTCATTGGAATTCTTTCGCCGAATTATTAATGCTGCATCTCTGCGCAGATTGAATTCGGGATCGTTTGCCCCGAGTCTCGTTAACAGCAATTCATCGGATCGATTTGTCGCTGTAGTCAGGGAATAGAATTTATCTTCGTTCATCCACAATAGCTTCGTATTATTCGACGCGGGGCTGCCTTTGCCTTCCAGCCACAGGTGCTGATAGCCATTGCCGTTCCCCATGCTTTTCAATGTGGATGGGGAATCATACTCAAAATTTACCTGAATCAATTGGCCCAAAAAATGGAAGGGCAGGTCGTACTGGTTCGCGTTTTCGGATACTACCTTCATGATATCCACCACGAACGGTTTCTCAAAGCTGTCTTCCATAATCATTGCTATGGTTCGATGCATGACCGTTCCAGGATAAGCATTTCGCTCTTTCGCGCTGATGACCTGTATATTTTTATTTGACGCATCGAAAAAATACAGCTCGGAATGGTGTTTGCTTCCAATCTCGTACTGCCCCATAAAATGGGACGTTTCATTCTGGACAATAGTGTTATGAGCAATCGATTGTTTCGACCAGGAATTGTTTTCCTTCAGGTAATTGCCACCGCCTTTCTGTTCAATATTAACGAATCGCACCATCCCGTAATCCTGGATAAATTCACTACCTTTCTCGAACATTGAATACGACAGTTTGTCGTAATGGCCGTGACTAAGGCCCTGGTGCGGGAACATTTGGCTATGCTGATGAAATTCGTATTGTCTCGCATGGAAATTAATGCGGGGCCGAAGTCCTTTTACAGGTTATTGGTATGGGGCCGAATGAATACGAGCATTAGGTTAACGGCGGTTGCCGCCTTGCTGGCGCTCGGTGCCTGCACCTCTGGCGGCGGTGCTCCAACGGGGGTTTTACCCCGATACCACGGACGGTTGAGTTAAGTTCGATTTCTTCTGTTTAGTGATTTCCAGTTTCCGCCTTCTTCGAGGATTGTAGAAGCGCTCTATGTAATCAAAGATATCAGCTCTCGCGTCCGCGTCTGATCGCTCTTCCCGGAATTACTCAGCAGCAGCACAATTGCATCGTCGATATTCGCGAAGGGGGCGCGCAGTCAGTTCGTCCCGCACGCGCATTTTGTACACGCAACCTCGAAGCCGTAGTTTTTCGTCAAGCGTACAATTAAAAATTAGAGGCACTGTCTGACTGTAACGATCTGTATACAGCGCTATAAGACGCTTCAGCAATCCAGATATTCCCACTACGCCAACACGTTAAAGACTTGAAAGAAAAAACGATGGTCGATAAATACCAACGACCGTAACACGGCGCTGCTCGATGATAACTATTTGGTTTCGTTAAAAACTGAATCATCGTTGTTAGAACAGCTTTGTAAACGGTTTCAATTGACAGCAACGTGTCTTAACTACCACTAGATACTTAGTAGTGTTAAACAGGCCTCTGACATATAGTTTAAATATATAAGGGGGGGGGGTACGATGGAGCACAAACCAGAAGGTCGGAACACTTATGGAAGTTGTTTGTTATCTATTGCTGTGGCGATGGCCTTGGCATTTGGAACAAGCACTGCTTCCGCACAGGAAGATGAAGAAGAGACTATAGAAGAAGTTGTGGTCACCGGCTCGCGGATTCAGCGCGCGGCTTACGACAACCTCCAGCCTGGAGTGGCCGTCGACTCGGAGTATCTCGACAATCGCGGTTACACGAACGTGGCAGACGCAATCAACGAAGTGCCAGCCTTCGGTTTGCCCCTCAGTAATTCGGGCCGCCAGGACTCGCAGTCCATCGGACAAAATTTCGCGAATGCCTTTGGTCTCGGCACGCAGCGCACGCTGACGTTGCTCAATGGCCGACGGGTCGTTTCCCAGGCTACGCCGGGACTGGGTGGAGTCGCTGCTCCCGGGTCCGGGCTGCAGGTCGATCTGAATATGATTCCGACGATCATGATTGATCGGGTGGAAACTATTTTCGTCGGCGGTGCACCTATCTATGGCACAGACGCCATCGCCGGTGCAGTCAACCTTATATACAAGAAAGACTTCGAGGGATTCGCCTTCGACGTACAGACGAACATGGATCAGCGCGGTGACGCCGGAAGCACCCGGCTCCGTGGCTTGTGGGGTGCGAACAGCGCCGACGGTAAGGGCAACGTGATGCTGGGGCTGGAGTTCGCTCGTACCGACGCGACGCTGGTTACGGACAATGACCTTGCCGGCAGGGGCACGGCCCACTGCGAAAACGCTGCGGGCGGTCTGTCGGCCAGAGGTCTGCCTTTGCTCGTGCCCGACGACGGTATTCCGGATACCATCATTTGTGATGACGCTTTTGGTGTCTGGCAGGTGCCAACCTCGGGCATGCCATTGGCAAGTTTGGGTCTCGTCTGGCCAAACGGTGACAATTCGCTTCGCGATGCGCAAGGCAATTCACTCATGTTTGGTGCCGACGGTAGCCTGATCACCTGGGAGCAAGCCAACCTGGGTACGCCGCGCGGCGCATTCTTTAGCGTGGGTCAGGATGCAATCAACAATCCGTTGTTCGTCGGATTGGGTGAGACAAACAACCTGATCGCCCCGCTGGATCGTTACATTATTAATGCGACTGGTCACAGGGAGGTTTTGGACGGCGTCAATTTGTATTCTGAAGTACTCTTCGCGCGCACGGAATCTGCCGATAATAGTCCCGACGCAAGCTTCGGTACGGTTGTTTTCGGTCCGGGTGTAGGTGGTGTGGCACAGCTCAACATCGCCGAGAACCCGCACATCACGCAAGAGTTCCGTGACGTACTCGTACTAAACGGCGTATACGATCCGAACCTGGCTGATGATCAGTACGTCGGGATAAGCCGGTCCAATATCGATATCGGCGCCAATTCCTCGGACTTTCGTGAGCAGAACGTTTACCGATTCGTGGTCGGTCTCGAAGGCACGTTCCCACTCCTTGACCGTGAGTGGACTTGGGATACGTCTTTGAACTTTGGCCAAACCAACGCTACCGTTCGCCAAACGGATATCAACGGCAAGCGCCTTGCCCTGGCGATTGATTCGATTCGTGATCCGGCGACCGGCGATATTGTTTGCCGTTCGCAAATCGAGACGCCCCCAGGTACATTCCCGCCCACGTTCCAGGAGCCGCCTTCGACGGATATCGCAGGTTGCATACCGTTCAATCCGATCGGGATTCAAAATCTTACCGCCGCGCAGCACGCTTACCTGCTGCAGCAGGACTACCAGTCAACCACCATCACGCAGGAAACTTTCGAGTTAAACGTCGCTGGTGACCTGATCGACCTGCCGGCCGGCCCCCTGGCGTTCGCCGGTGGTTACATTCGTCGGCAAGAGGGTTCCGAGTTCCTGGCTGACCGGGCCAGCACTGTAGGCTTCGACCCGCTCACGCCGGTCCAGTCGGTGTCCGGTGGCTACGACACCGATGAATTCTACGCCGAGACCCTGGTGCCCCTGATCGAAAAAGGTAGTCGCTTTGACGTGCCGCTCATATCCTCTTTCCAGTTGGAGGCGGCTATCCGCTGGGTGGACAACTCGCTGGCCGGCAAGGATACGACCTGGACAGTTGGCGGGCGGTTGCGGCCAGACTTTCTTGGCCTGGAAGACTCACTGACCCTGCGCGGTAACGTCACAACGTCGATTCGAGCGCCGTCGGTGCAGGAACTGTTCCTGCCACGATCGGAGTTCAATGCGTTCGCCGAAGACCCCTGTGATGATGAGTTCAGCACGGCAGGGCCGAATCCGGCTGTCCGCCAGGCGAACTGTGCGGCTGAAGTTCAGACACGGCAGGCGAATGGCTCGCTCGATCCGAATTTCCAGTTGGCAGGCTTTGTCTCGCTGGCGGCTAACCGTACTTTCCCGCAGTTCACCGGCGGTAACCAGAACCTCAAGAGCGAGGAAGCGGAGAGCTGGACAGCCGGTATCGTCTTCTCCCCGGAATTCGTTCCCGGCCTGACGGTATCAGCCGACTGGACCGATATCTCAATCAAGAACGAAATTGCACGACTGTCGGCAACGCAGATCATGAACTCTTGCTATGACAGCGTGAATTTTCCGGACCTGGACCAGTGCACCCTGTTCGAGCGTGATTTTGATTTCCAGGTTGTCGCCCCACAAACGGGTTTCCTCAACGCCGCATCGCGTGACTTTGCGGGCATGATCGTAAACTTCAACTACGATCTGGCCGAAACGAGGGTTGCTGGCATGGTGCCCGGCGATATCGAGATCTTCGGTAGCATGTTCCATGTCGCACGGCACGAACGTAACGTGACCGGCGACAGCACGGAATTACTGGAAGGCGAACGTGGCTTCGAGAAGTGGCGCTCCCAGTTGAATCTGCGCTGGACCCGGGATCGTATCGGTGCAATGTGGCAGGCGCGCTTCATCGGTTCCTTCCAAGCTGACGCCCAGGCGCCGGCGGAACGATTCTCGCCCGGCCAGAACGGTGCCGACTCGACCTGGATCAACAATGCGACGGTGACCTACAAACTCACAGAGTCCATGGGAGTGCGCCTGGTTATCGATAACGTGTTCGACAATCGCGACAGTGCGGAACGCCGGGCTCAGACCCTCGGTGGTACGTCGACGTTGCCGTTCAGTCCACTGGACGTAATCGGACGGCGTTTCGCATTGAGCATTAGCGGCGAATTTTAGGCCGTCGCACTATCCGAGTGTCCGCGGCGGCGATTAATCGCCGCCGCGGAAACCGTTCAAGAAGCAGAGTATTGCAATGCATCAAAAAATAGCACGTATCGGTCTCTGGTTTGCCGCGAGCCTTCTGGCTCTTGCCGTCATCGGCGGTTGCTCCGGCGGAACGGGCAATCCGGCGGAACCGGATACGGCGGGGTCGCCGTTGCGGGCCCGTCTGGTCACCACCGAGCAGTACACGAATTCCCTTTCGTATATTTTTGGTCCGAGTGTTGACGTGCGGGTGCAGTTCGCACCGGCACAGCGTCGGGAAGGCCTGATCGCCAATGGGGCGGCCAATGCTGGCCTCAGCGAAACACAGGTCGAGCAGTTCCAGCGCGCCGCCACCGGCGTGGCTGAGCAGGTGGTGGATGACAACCACCGGGATTACCTTCTGCCCTGCAAACCCGAGTCGATGGAGAGCGCCGATGCCGCCTGCGCGTCGGCATTCCTGTCGAAGGTGGGGCGCCTGATTTACCGGCGTGCCCTGAGCGACGAAGAACTGGCACGCTATGTCGAGAACGCAGGGACCGCGGCGGACAAGCTGGAGGATTTCTACGAAGGTGTCGCCATGGCGCTAGAGGGCATGCTTATCAATCCCGAGGTGCTCTTCGTCGTGGAACGTGCCGAGCCGGACCCAGAAAACTCGGGCAAGATGCGTTTAGACGCACACTCCTTCGCGGCGAGGCTGAGTTATTTTCTCTGGAACGCCAGCCCTGACGACGAGTTACTGATGATGGCCGAGACCGGTAAGCTCGACACCCATGAAGGTCGCACACAGGCTGTCGAAAGACTCCTTGAGAGTTCGCGTCTCGAAGACGGCATGCGGGCCTTCTTTGCCGACATGCTTCAGTTTCAGGGTGGCTCCTTGTCCAAGGACCCGACCATTTACCCGCAGTTCACATCAGTGACCGCGGCAGCGGCACGCGAGCAGACCTTGCGTACGATGGTGGATTTCCTGATCGAGCATGAGAACGATTACCGCGACTTGTTCACCAGTCGCACGACCTTCATTACCCCGGCACTGGCACCGCTTTATGATGTCGCAGCCGCGCCCGGGTGGTCGTCCTACACGTTTCCGGAGGACAGTCCGCGCGTCGGCCTGCTGTCGCAGATCAGTTTTCTCGCGCAGCATTCGCATCCCGGACGGAGTTCACCGACATTGCGTGGCATCGGTTTGCGCGAGGTCTTCTTTTGTCAGGAAGTCCCCGCACCGCCGCCGGGTGTGGATTTTTCGGAAGTGATCAATCCCGCGAAAGGCTATCCGACGCAACGGGAACGCGTAGCCGTACACGTAGAAAACCCGTCCTGCGCCGGTTGCCACAGAATCATGGACCCACCCGGTCTCGCCCTTGAAAACTTTGACGGCTCCGGCCGTTATCGGAAAATGGAAAACGGCGTAGAGATCGACGCGAGCGGCCAGCTTGACGGCGTGGATTTTCAGGAAGTTCGTGGACTCTACAGTGCGGTTCGCGACAACGAGGCCTTGCCGACCTGCTTCGCAGACCGGCTGTACAGCTACGGCTCGGGCGGGCCGATGGAGGATCGCCAGCTACTGGATTTCCTCATTAAGGCATTTTCTGAAGACGGTTATCGAGTGCCTGAGTTGCTGCGGACCATCGCGACCAGCAACGCCTTCTCCCGCGTTCATCTGACTGCGAACGACGAGAGTCAGGTTGCACAGGACAGTCTGGAGCAGCAAGATGATGTGTTGCCGCAGCTTGCAAGAAATTGACCGGGAGCCAGACAATGAGTGCTAGGACGCTAAATACCCTCTGGCAGTTGCAGGGGCATACGCGGGGCGAGTTGGTTAGCCTGCGCGGGCTTTTCGTACGAACCCGGCGTTCATGCCGCACGGTTAGGCCGGTGCTGGCAGCGATCGGGATCAATGTACCTGGATACAATGGAGGACGGTCGTGAAGAAATACACGAGACGTCGAGTACTAAAAGGCTTGCTGAACGGATCGGCGGTAACAGTTGCGCTGCCGTTCCTGGATGCTTTTCTGAACGGCAACGGAACCGCGCTGGCATCGAATCAGGCCATGCCGATCCGGTTTGGTACCTGGGGCTACGGCCTGGGAATGAACCCGAAGGTGTTCGTTCCCAAGAAGTACGGTCCGGGCTACGACCTGCCGCCGGAAATTGCGTCGTGGAAAAACGTTCGTGATCACATCAACCTGATCACCAACACGCGGGCGTTCACCGACACCAACTCCAACCTTTGCCACTACACCGGCTGGGTGATCTCGAGGACTGGCACGTCGCCCAAAAATACCAACGACATCCCCGGAGAGACTATCGATGTCACGATAGCGAACGAGATCGGCGGCACGACCCGCTTCCGCTCGTTGACGGCAACAGCCGGCGGTGACCTCGACAGTACCTATAGCTACCAGAACGCCACCACACCGAATCCGCCGGAATGGTCGCCGCTGAATTTCTACACGCGGCTGTTCGGTCCGGCGTTCAATGACCCGAATGCGGAGACGTTCACGCCGGACCCACGGGTCATGGTTCGAAAGAGCGTGCTGTCGGGCGTGATGGAGGACTCGCAAAAGCTGGCGAAGTCTCTTGGCATGGACGACCGGGCTCGTCTCGATCAGTACTTTACCGGGTTGCGCCAGCTGGAACGCCAGTTCGAGCAACGGCTAATCAAGCCCGAGCCGATCGCGAGCTGCAGGCCGCCAGGCGCGGAGCCCGCTGATGTGCCGATGGACAAGGAGGCGGAATCCGTTGCGATCAGGCACCGGATGATGACCGACCTCATGGTCATGGCCGTCGCTTGCGACCAGACGCGCGTCTTCAATATGGCTTACGCACTGGCTGCTTCACCGATTATCAAGCCGGGCTATCCGAAGCCGCACCACACCACGACCCACGAAGAGCCGGTGGACCCGGAGCTTGGCTATCAGCCGACCCATTCCTGGTTCCTGCGGCGAGCCATGGAGTCATGGGCCGAGTACGTGGAGGCCTTCGCGAGTATCAAGGAAGGTGACGGCACGCTGCTGGATAACGTGCTCATCTACGGCACCACCGATCACGGCTATGCACGCACGCACACCCTGGACAGCATGCCGGTGTTCACGGCCGGCCGCGCTGGCGGCAAGCTGAAGACGGGTCTGCATCTTGACCTTAACGATACGGCCGGCACCCGGGTCGGTTATACGGCGCTGCGTGCAATGGGCATCGACAAGCCGAGCTGGGGCACCCTCGGCAATAAGGCTTCTGACGTGGTCAGCGAAATACTCGTCTGACCGACGTCGCTGTGCCTGCACGGCTCCTGACGGGCTACGACTGCCCGGGGTGGAGCCTTCGGATTACTTTGGGTAGAGAGTGTCATCGACTATGAGGCGAAGGATTAACCGGATAAACCAGGTTCCAGCACTGGGGCTTGTTGCGACCGTCATGCTAATGAACGTGTCGGCCACGGCTGTCGCTCAGGACGGGCTGGCTTCCCAGTTGTTCTGGCAGCCGGAGAGCGGGGCCGTATGGGAAAACTATTTCGAAGAGCCCATGCCGCCTGGCTTCCAGGTCGTTTCCACGGAGCTCGATGGTCCGTTATTCGCTGATTCCGAGGGGCGGACACTCTACAAGTGGCCGCAGAGGGATTTGCGCAACGGTGGCACCGGCGACCGGAAAGATGGGGGAAAGTCCAACTGTACCGACACCGTGCTGCGGACGTCTGCCGGCCTGATGAGTCCCTATCCTCCCGGCCTGATTCTCCCCGATCTGGACCGCCGGCCGAGTTGTACGGATGCCTGGCCGCCGGTGCTCGCTGCCGCGGATGCCGAGCCGGTTGGAAAGTGGGATCTCATCGAACGTGAAGACGGCAGCCTGCAGTGGTCCCACGATGGCTTTCCACTCTACCGATCCGCGCTGGATCAGGAGCAGGGCGATGTGCTCGGCGGGCTCATACTCGAAATCCGCGGCGATGCGCCGGTGGTGAGGGTGCCTGTCGGTCCCCGGTCCGCGATTCCGCCCGGGTTTCAGGTCGTGCAGACGACGACCGGTCGGCTGCTGATCGATGACGACGGCGACTCGCTCTATGTCTGGGATGGCGATGAGCCGAACCAATCGAATTGCTACGACGAATGCGCGGTAACCTGGGTGCCTGCCCAGGCACCGGCAACGGCATCGCCGCAGGCCGGATGGTCTGTCATCGAGCGCTCCCCGGGCAAGAACCAGTGGACCTATCGCGGCCAGCCGATTTATACCTATGCGCCCGATCCTCGTGCTCGCAGCCTTCGTGGCAGCGACATCGAGGGATGGAGCAACGTCTATACGCAACGCGCTTTGCCGCCACCGGCGGAGTTCACTGTGCAGGATTCGCGCATCGGTCAGGTTCTGGCGGACGCAAACGGTAAGACAATTTATACCTACAGTTGCGCCGATGATGCGATGGATCAGCTTGCCTGTGACCACCCGGACAGCCCCCAGGAGTACCGCATGGCCCTCTGTGGCGCGGGTGATCCGGAGCGTTGCCTGCAAACTTTCCAATACGTTGCCGCGTCAGAAGGTGCACAGAGCGTGAGCCATTTATGGAGCGTCATGTCTATCGACCCCATGACCGGCCGCCGTGCTGAACAGGGCGACGCTGCAGCAGTCGCGGTCTGGGCCCATCGCGGCCGCCCGGTCTACACTTACGGTGAGGACGAAATGCCCGGGGACGCGAACGCTGATTCCTATGGCGAGTTCAATGGCCGTCGCAACGGTTTCAAGGCGTTCTGGCTTCGAGACGATTTTCGGAACAACATGTTCAGCCGATGACGGCGTAAGCCACATTGACTGAACCAGGAGGTGAAGCATGCAAGACACAGCAATAGCATCCGCTACCAAGTGGCGACAAACGCCGTTTTTCTTTGCTCTGGCCGGCGCAGTACTGGCGTTATCCGGACTTGCGGGCACGGCGGTTGGCGCCGAAGCACCCGCAGACGGCCGGATTGGCTACGTATTGACGGACCGTCACTGGGCCATCTTCGAGACCGAAGACGGTGCTGCCGAGTGTCCGCAGGGATTCAATCTGGGTCCGCGCGAGCAGTACAGTAAACAGTTCCCTGTTGAGGACGGTGTCGAGCGCACGGTCGTCGAGACCCGGTTGCTGCGCGAGGGTCGGCAATGGCACCCGACCATCGTTGAAGAGGACTTGTTTCCCTTCTATGCGGCACAGGGAAACAAGTCTGTTGGTCTTGACCTCGACGGTGTTGCCGACGACAACGATTTCCAGTCCGAGGACGGCGAGACAAGTGGTATTGATAACCAGCTTTACCGGGTAATCGGTTGTATCGCCCACTACCGTGCCGGAGGAATCATCCGGCACTTTGAGAACAAGTTCGCGCAGCAGTACAACGACAATCGTTGGCTCGTCGAGCTGAGCCAGGTCGATGATCTGGCCAATGACGATGACGTGGTTGTGAGTATCTATCGCGGCATGGATGACCTGCTTACAGATGCCAGTGGCGAAGCATTTATTGCCGGTGCAACGCAGCGGGTGGACGCGCGTTGGGGTCGGCAATACATGGCGCTGACGACCGGCAAGATTGTCGACGGGACGCTGGTGACAGAACCAATCGATACCATCAAGATTCCATGGTCGAGCACCTTCGATACCAGCGGCTACCAGGTATTTCGCGGTCTGCGTCTGCAACTCGACCTCGATACTGAGAGCGCCGAAGGCATGCTTGCTGGCTACACGGACGTCGAAGCTTTCAACCATCAGTTGAACACCACCTGGTCCACGCACCACCAAAGCTATGGCCAGCTGTCGTCCTTGTCGCAATACCATGCGCTACGGAATTTTGCCGACGGTTATCCTGACCCGGAAACCGGCGTTAACACGGCTATATCCTCCGCCATCAAAGTCAAGATGACGCGAGTTGCCGTTATGCATCCGGAAGTGTCGTACCAGGCTATCGCCGCTCGCGCAGAGTCGCGCAAATGAAACACGATCGAACCGATACGATGAACACTAAACTGACTCGCCGCAGCGTCATAAAACGCGGCATTCAGGTCTCGCTCGGGGGCGCGCTGACCTTTGGCCTGTCATCGTGTGGGAGTGAAGGAGAAAAGGCGGCCCAGACCGTTTGTTCTGACCCCGAAACCATGAGTGCGTCGGAAGCCAGCATGCGCTCGTCACTGGGTTATACGCCGACATCGTCTGACCCGGCGCAAAACTGCGCGGGCTGTGCCTACTTCAAGGGGGGCGCCGGAGATTGCGGTACCTGCGACTTGCTGGGTGGTGCGCAGGTCAATGCCATGGGCCGGTGCAACTCCTGGGGCGCGAGCGGCGACTGATGCGTGAGAGTCGATGAGGTCTGCCGTAAAACTGTTCTGGTCCCTTGCGTTCCTTTTCTCACTGGACGCGATCGGCGCTGAGGACGCCCTGGTCGAGCGGGGCAGGTATTTGGCTACTGCGGCAAATTGCCAAACCTGCCATACGAAAGCAGGCGGCCAGGCCTTCGCCGGCGGTTTGGCTTTCACGACCGATTACGGGACGATTTACTCGACCAACATTACGCCGGACACCAGAACGGGCATCGGCGGCTGGTCGAAGGACGACTTCGAGCAAGCCTTGAGAAAAGGTAAGCGGCCTGAAGGGGGGCATTACTATCCAGCCTTTCCCTACACCGCATTCACCGGCATGGGTGACGGAGATGTCGCTGCGCTGTATGCCTACATAATGAGTATCCCACCGGTGAATGCATCGGCGCCGGACAACGACATGAGGTTTCCTTACAGCCAGCGCTGGGCGCTCGCGCCCTGGAAGTGGCGGTACTTCGATGCGGAGCGTTTCGAACCGGACACCAGCAAATCGACGGAGTGGAATCGTGGCGCCTACCTGGTTGAGGCGGTTGCTCACTGCAGCGCCTGCCACACGCCCCGGCGCACGTTCGGCGCGGAAGACGAGGATCTCGCGTACAGCGGTGGAATCTATAAAGACCACGTCAGTCGGAGCGATAACCGGCTGATCGACTGGTCAGCCCCGAACCTGACGTCGGCCGACACGGGATTGAAACACTGGTCCGTGGATGAGCTGAGCGATTATCTGAAGTTCGGCTACAGTCCTCGCGCCGGCGTGTTCGGACCGATGAACAAGGTCATCATGAACAGCACGCGGTATCTGACGGAAGCGGACACGCGTGCGATGGCCGTTTATCTGTTGGGTCTTCCCGCAGTGGAACGCGGTGACGAGTCTGATGCCGATGCAAAGACCCTGCGTGTCGGCGAGCTGCAATACGATATCCACTGCGGCACCTGTCACCTGCCAACAGGCCTGGGCTCGAGAGACACTGGTCCGCCTCTCAAGGGCAGCCCTGTGACACTTGCGGCGGAACCGGAAGCGCTTATCAACATTACCCTCCACGGTGCCGAGTATCCCGCGACCTCTCCATCCACGGAATGGGAGGAGAATCGCCATTGGGACAGGATGGAGGCCTTCGGTCAGAAACTTAGCGATGAGAACGCGGCGGCGCTACTGACCTACATACGCAGTGCCTGGGGTAATGACGCCAGCGAGGTAAAGCCAAAGCAGATCGCCGCGCAACGCTAATCGCGGAGTCCGGTCCGGCAGTGAATCCTTGACCGGCTTTGGAACAAAACTTTTACGATGTCTGTGACTCGCCCGGTTTTCCGGTCGCCGCCGAAAGACGGTGCCACAGGACTTAAGGTGACATCAGACACAATTTGGAGAGGCAATGATGAATAGTCTCACTATCGGTATTTTAACTTTGGTGGCTTCGCTGCTTTCGGCGCAGGCCGTTCTTGGCGACGAGAGTGCCGAATCTCCCGAAGTTATGGCGCACCCGGGTGCGGTTGCACTCTCGGAATCCAAGCCCGGCCACTGGTCCTACAAGGCGTTTCCAAGCCTCAGGCCGCTGTACGTCAATGAGAACGACAGCGACGGGAAATCGTCGTGCACTGACAGCTGCGCCGCGGCCTGGCCGCCGCTTAAGGCCGATGAAAAGGGCGCCGAGGTTGGCAACTGGAAAGTTATCGAGCGGGAAACCGGTGACCTGCAGTGGGCCTACAAAGGGCAACCCGTGCACCAGCGGTTTCACGACTCGGTTACCGACCCCCGGGGCGATGGCCTCGACGGCTTCCGACTTCTCGAACCTTGATCCCCGTACGAACCGGAGCTCAAGGTTTCACTATCGCAAGGTCTTGCGCGCGCCAGTTTGCCGCCCCGTGGCGACTGCCTGAATAATTATACCCCGGAGGCATCTTCCCGGACTCTCTCACCGTATTGGAACCTGTTATGAAACTTCCCAAGGTCATTTCCGCCCTTTCTGTAATCGCCTTGCTGGCCTCGGCGTCTGCTGGCGCCCAGTCCACCGACCCGGCGCAACTTGCATATGAGCGGGAACTGGCAGCCGAGCGCCCCATTGAAGCGATTGGCAGCATCTGGCTGGAGGAGATGACCTGGATGGAAGTGCGCGATGCGCTCGCGGCGGGTACGACGACCATCATCATCCCCACCGGCGGTATTGAGCAGAACGGTCCTTATCTTGCCCTCGGCAAGCACAATTATGTCCTCGAGCAATCCTGCGAGGCTATAGCCCGCAAGCTCGGCGACGCCCTCTGCGCGCCAATCCTGAAACTCGTACCCGAGGGCGATATCAACGAGCCCTCCGGTCACATGCGTTACCCCGGCACGATCAGCATGCGGCAGGAGACCTACCGCGCAATACTTACTGATATCGCAGAGAGCCTGGAAACCCACGGCTTCACGGACATCGTCTTCATCGGCGATAGCGGCGGCAACCAGGACGGGATGGAAGTCGTCGCGAGAGAGATGAATGCGCAATGGAAAGACGCCCGCGCGCACTTCGTGCCCGAGTATTACCGGTCCTACTTCGATGGCTTCGACCTGCTTAAGGAAGACTTCGGTGTGGAGCAGACGACGGACGAGGGCCTCCATGACGACATCGTCATAACGTCACTGATGCTGGCTGGCGATCCGGAGACGGTCCGCTATCGTCAGCGCCTCGCTGCCGGTAAGGCCTCGATCAATGGCGTCTCAATCGCAGATCTTCCTGCCATCAGGAGCATTGGCAACGCGGTGCTTCAGTATCGCGTTGAAAAAACCGCGGCTGCAATCGAGCACGCGAAAAAACAGAATTAAGGAATTGAGCCGAATTACTTAAGGCGGGCAAGCGTGCCGCAAAGGCATTACTGCCTCAAGGTTTGACCATTCGCGAACTTCAAGGCGTCAGTTCGATTTATCGTCGGCAATTTTGAGCGCCTTCATGCCCTTACGTTTCCAGATGATTAGCACAGTTTTGCGCCCGTATTTCTCAGGCGTGGCCTTCCGACCTGGTTGCAAGCCGTTATCGGTGGTGACCTTATCCCTGCCAGCCTAAGATGGAAGTGTCCACGCGGTTCTCGCATTTTTTCCAACTGAAAGCGGTTGGTGGCCCGGACAGCCACCCGCTTCTCACTATCTCCGGCGCGGAACGAAGTGGCGAGGACGGCATCGAGGTGCGCTACAGCCCACTTCAGCAAGACACGATTCTGCAGCGCCGAGATTGGAGCACGGTAACCGGTGAATGGCTTGAGGCGTATTGCCGTGTGACCTTTGCCGAATCTGGCGGCCTGCGCCTGATCGTCACCCGATTGCGTGACGGTGAAGTCATTTTCAACATCGACGAAAGCAGTCTTGATCTGTGGCGCGGCGAAGACGCCAGCCACTTTGTGCGCCCCAAGTGGGGCATCTACCGTTCCATCCTTGATTTGGACAATCTCCGCTATGACGAAGAATCGGTTCGCTTCGCCAACTTCAGCGTCAGTGAAGTTATGCCCGCTAATTAGACTGCGTTCAGTTGATTGCACCTGACCAACTGCGAGCCCATTACGGTGAGTAAAGATGTAGTGATGAAGGGGACTGGGAAGATCCCGGCGGATAATGACGAATACGAAACGGAAAATGTCATCTACGAGTAATTTGGCCGGGTAAGCTTGCTCTATAATTTCTCAGACTGAAGTTGGTTATTCTGGCCGGCAGCAGGCGTTTCAAGCGCATCAGGTCGATATTTCAGAACCACGAATCTCGTCCCACTGATACTGGGCGCACTTCAATTGCAACAATTCCTTATCGACGCAGCTGCGCAATTCTACGAGACAGAGGCGCGCCAAGTATTCTGAAGTGCTGACTCAGTAACGGTGATTGGGCATTTTCAGCTTTAGTGTGCTGTCTCATAGAATTGGCCACTGGCTACACAATTTGTTCTTCCGTTGCCCTATCTCTAAGAGTATAGAAAAAGTTGATTACGGTTAAGATCTCTGTTGAATGATTTGCAGTACTGGGGCGACTCGATTGATTGACAAGTATGAAATTGTAACGTTAAACTGAAATTGTAAGTTAACCATTACCCGATATCATCGCGCATGGAGTCGCACTTCGCTAAGGGGCTGCCACTAACGTGCCGCAACATGTTCGACCAATCATTACGTGACGAGGGTGCTCTTCGTTCTTTGTTGCCCAAATAAGAAAATCAACAATTATGAAAATTACGAAAATCAACACGCTGGTTTGCAACGCTCGAATGCGCAATTGGGTGTTTGTGAAAATCGAAACCGATCAGCCGGGCTTGATTGGGTGGGGCGAGGCCACGCTGGAGTGGCATACGCAGTCGGTCGTTGGCGCAATCGCGGATCTTTCGCCCCTGCTGGTTGGTGAGGATCCAGTCCGCATAGAGCATTTGTGGCAATCCATGTTTCGGCAGCATTTCTGGCACGGTTCGGGCATCGTACGAGCGACTGCTATTTCGGGAATTGATATCGCGCTGTGGGATATTCTCGGAAAAATTCACGGGGTCCCTTGTCACCGTCTGTGGGGAGGGCCGGTTCGCGATTACGTGCGCCTCTATTGCCACCTAGGCGGCGGACGCATGGAAGACTTCTATGAAACACCGGCCGACAATGCGAGTCGATTCGGCGAGCTTGCGTCCGAGGCCGTTGGTCGCGGATTTTCGGCGTTCAAATCGATGGCGGTACCACCAACAATGGCGCTTGAAGGGAACAAGCCAGTCAACGCAGCAGCAGCTGCGGTCGAGTCGATGCGAGACGCTGTGGGCCCCGACGTCGACATAATGGTTGACTGCCACGCGCGGCCATCACCCGCGATGGGTCGACGTTTCGCAGAGGCGCTGGAGCCCTATGGCTTATATTTTCTTGAGGAAATTTGTTGGCCTGAATCTGCTGCGGAAATGGCGCAAATCAAAGCGGCGGTTTCTACTCCAATCGCAACGGGCGAGCGTCTGACGCACTTAAGTCAGTTCAAGGACCTGCTCGCGCTCGGTGCGTGCGACGTAATTCAACCGGACATCACGCATTGCGGTGGGCTAACTGCGGTTCGAAAAATTGCGGCGATCGCCGAAGCGCATCGAGTCGCCGTAGCGCCGCATAACCCGCAAGGCCCGGTCAGTACTGCGGCGTCAATCGAGTTCGGATTTGCGACTCCGGACTACGTGATTTGCGAGACGGTCGATTCAGACGTTCCGTGGCGACACGACGTTGCGAGTCCTGGCTACCAGCTCGATGAGAAGACCCGGACCGTTCGGGCTAGCGACAAGCCGGGCCTCGGCATTGAAATCAATGAAAAGGAGGTGGCCAAACACCCCTACAAAGAGGAATTGCTGCAACGAGTCTTCTACGCCGATGGTTCGGTGGGTGACTGGTAAATAACGCGTTAACGAACAAGGCGGCGGTTCTTTGATCATCGAAAATTACTGTATTGCACCGGGCAATCTGGACTAACTGGTACTAGCGGGCTTCTCAGTATTTTTCTTGGCAATCGACTCCCTCGTTAGAGCAGGTGAGCCAGTTAAAACATCAAGGTATTCCCTGGCGGGTAGAGAATTCTGCTGCTGCATCGTTTGCGGTGGCTACCTGACGTCAAAACTGACAAGCAGGCCGTGATAGATCAGCAGCGGATAGGTAGAATGGCAAGTGGGACTGACACTGTAAACGGTGTATTGATTCTGGCATCCGATAAGACGAGCTTCATCAACTGAACAGCTTTGCCTGTCAGAGGGGGCGGTCACCACAACACAAATCGATTGATACAAGACTCGGCAGGCGATAGATTGACCCCGGGGCACAATGGATCGAAAAATGGCAAAGAGTAACCGGACCACACTTAAGGATGTCTCGATCGCGGCTGGCGTGTCTGTCATGACGGTTTCAAATGTCATTCGAGGGCGAACGGGCGCCGTTAGCGACAAGACCCGAACGAAGGTCGAACGAGAGATCAAGCGCCTTAACTACCGGCCCAATGTCAGCGCTCAGAATTTGCGAGCATCGGCGTCCCGCTCGATTGGAATGGTCATTTCGGACGACGATCCTGCATTTCTGAGTGACCCGTTCATCTCCCAGCTTGTCAGTGGTCTCAGCAATGTCCTGAGTGCGAATGACTATTCCCTGGATATACAGGGAATAGTTCCAGAGAAATTCGGAAAGGCAAACATACTAAGCAAGGCAAGCAATGATGCGCTATGTGCCATTTTGTGCGGGCCCGAACAAGAACGCCAGTTGAACATAGACTTCTTGAAGTCGATAAACCAACCGACCGTTGTTTTTCAGGAACCAGTGCGCTGTCGTGGCGCAGACATAGCGATTGTTCGGCAGGAGGACGAAGGAGCAGGGCACCAGTTGGGCGTACACCTGGTAGCACGCAAGGTTAAGAAAGTGCTATTTATTCGGCCGAATACTGACTGGCCAGCAGTCGAACAACGAGAACGCGGATTGCGCTTGGCTTTCGATGAGGCCAGTCGAAAAGTTGATTGCGAAACTATCAAATCGGTAACGGAAAGTTTCGACGATGTACAGGATGCGGTTAGACAATATCTGGCACATTCCAAGCCGGACGCAATTGTAGGCGCGACGGATCCAATGGGAATCGCCGCGATGCGGATGTGTGAAGATCAAGGATTCAATGTACCGCGCAACGTCAAGGTGGCTGGATTCAACGGTTTCCAGGCGTGGAAGCTTGCGACCCCGACATTAACAACGGTTTTGTCACCGGCTTATGAAATGGGACGGAGGGCCGGTGAAGTGTTGCTTGAGAGACTTAACACTGGCCAATTCGAACGCAAGAATATCGTGTTTCCAACGCAGCTCGTCGTAGGCGACTCGACCTAGCCCGGCATGTCGCGCTTCGGGCGTCGGGTATCTCGATGCAAAACAGCCATTCGATGCGATCTGGCCTTTTCCGATTCCGTGGAAAATGAGCCCACCCCCCCCAGCACTGCGATATTCAATAGCCAAATTTGGTTATCGGAACTTGACTCTGAAAGCGCTATAACGTTAAAGTGCTTGCACAAATCCGGGGAGGGACTCCACGGCTGATCCGAACACGGAAGAAGAACAGTATGGGAACAGGGGTACAAGAATGAGCGAGAAAGCTCAGAAGGTTTCGGCGCGATGGTCCGAATTGAGCAAAAAGTACATACCGGGCGGTGTTAGTTCAATCAACCGTATCGTGTCGCCGTCGATAGCCTTCGTGCGTGGCGACGGCGCTTACATGTGGGATTCGGATGGCAATAAGTATCTGGATTTCCACGCGGCGTTTGCCCCTCATTTGTTAGGTCACAATGAAGAAGCAATAAACAATGCCGTTATTGCGGCGATAAGTAATCGCAAGAGCCTTTTCGGATCCGGTCCTACTGACCTGGAAGGCGAGTTGGCGGCTCTTCTCTGTACTGAGATTGATTCGTTGGAGAAAGTCACGCTGCTGAACACCGGCAGTGAAGCGACAGCACTGGCGGTCAAGCTCAGTCGTGCAGTTACCGGTCGGGATCATTTCATAGTTATGCAGGGTGGATACAACGGGAACGGTGATGAAGTCGCGTGCAACGTTTTCAATTCGCTGGAGGAAATTGGACCAAGAGTTTCTCCCGGCGAATACCCGGTTAAACCACTCGGCGCAGGTACTCTTATTGAGCGGCACGGTCTCGTCCACGTTGTAAATTTCAACGACCTGGCGTCCGTGCGCTACGTGTGCGAAAAGTATTCGGTCGCTGCTGTGCTCACCGAGCCGGTCTTACAGAATGTTGGTGTTATCAAGCCAGAAAAAGGCTACCTGAGCGGTCTTCGATCGCTGGCCGATGAGCTTGGCTTCTTGCTGATTTTTGACGAAGTCAAGACCGGCTTTCGGCAGGGTGTTGGAGGTTACGCGGCCGCTGCCAATGTGCGGCCTGATCTTGTGACCTACGGCAAGGCAGTTGCCAATGGCTTTCCGATCGCCATGCTGGGCGGCAAGTCGAAATACCTGGACTTGATTGCGGCGGAGGATCCCAGTAAACGGCCGCTGGTCGCGGGAACGTATAACGGACACCCGGTTGCTGTTTCGGCTGCAATTGCGACAGTCAACCTTCTCAAGAATAAGGGGAGCGAAATATTTGCGCATCTTGAGAATCTTGGAAGCCGGGCTGAAGAGGGTATTCAGAGTATTTTTAAGGCGAAGGGCATTGACGGTTGCGTCGCGCGAGTGGGATCGGCATTTTCCTTCTATTTTATGGACCACAAGCCGAGAGATTTTCACGACATGTTGACGAATCATGATTTTGACCGGGATGTGGAGGTGCGGCGGAAACTGATAGCGGAAGGTATCTACTTCGTGCCGATCGCCACGAAGCAATGTTCCATTTCAGCAGCGCACAGCGAACAGGATATTGATTTCATGCTCGACCAATTCGAGTCTGTCCTATGAAACTTGCTAGGGTTGGTACACGGGGCAATGAAACGCCTGTGATAATTGCACCCGATAAATCGGTTCGTTCCCTGGCAGGCGTAATCGGCGATCTGTCGGGCGCCGTTCTGTCGCCTGCGGGTCTGGATCAACTTCGGGCCCTGGATGTCGATCAACTACCGATCGTCTCGCGGTCTGAAAGATACGGGCCCTGTGTCGGTTCTACCTCACAATTCGTCTGTGTGGGTTTGAACTACGCTGATCATGCACGAGAAGCGGGTATGGAAGAGCCCGCAGAACCCATCTTGTTCATGAAGTCGCCCAGTGCAATTTGTGGAGCGTATGACGATGTCATGATTCCCCGAAATGGGAAGAAGGTGGACTGGGAAGTTGAGCTGGCAATCGTTATCGGCAGTCAATGTTCCTACGTTGATGAGCAACATGCGGGGGATTACATTGCGGGATATTGCGTTGTCAACGATGTTAGCGAGCGGGCGTTCCAGCTTGAAGGTACCGGCCAGTGGGTCAAGGGCAAAAGCGCGGATACGTTCGGGCCGACGGGTCCATGGCTCGTAACGCGAGATGAAATTGAGGATGTCGCCGCGCTTGGTATCTGGCTGAGTGTCAACGGCGAGGAAATGCAACGGAGTAATACCCGTGAAATGATTTTCGGTGTTGAACATCTGGTGAGTTACATCAGCCAATACATGACATTGCAACCTGGGGACATTATATCTACCGGCACGCCGTTTGGTGTTGGAATGGGGCTGAAGCCACAGCGATACCTGAAATCGGGTGACTGTATTAGTCTGGGTATCGATGGTCTCGGCGTTCAGGAGCAACAAGTGGTTCCCTGGCTTGCGAAATAGCGACTTTGAGTCCTGGTGTCAAATGCAGCAAGCGAACATACATTTCTCAACGCATTTCAGATAGGTTGAGATGGCGAAGGCTTATCCCGCTATCGTGTTCGCTTTTTGCGTTTATAGAGAATCCGTTAGGAATTCCAAACGCCTCGTTCGAAAAAAAAACGCAGGGCATCGACCAATTGCACCGCATGCGATATCTAAGTCGTAGCTGTAACTCTACCGGCTGTATTTGGACGTGGCATTGGGTGGCATTGATTATTGGCAATGGCCTGAAATGTTAATAGCGTTGAACGTAACGCCACAAGTTAGTGTTGCGATATGAACGGCCCAATAACTTCGACCGTCGATACGGCGACGCTTGCGACTAAGTTTCGAGCATTCATCGATGATGACTTCGTTATCACTGATGCGGATGCGAAACGCCCATTCGAGTGCGACGGTCTGTTCGTATATAAGGAAATGCCGCGCTTGGTCGTGATGCCAGCATCGACCGAGGAGGTTCAGAAGGCAATGCGGCTTTGCTTTGATCATTGTGTTCCGGTTGTTGTGCGCGGCGCGGGCACGGGTCTGTCTGGTGGCGCGCTCCCGCATCCTGAAGGAGTACTGCTGTCGCTATCGCGACTGTCCAGAATTTTGGACATCAATCACGATGCGCGTCTGGCCCGTGTTCAGCCGGGCGTTCGTAATGTCGCGATCAGCGAGGCTTGCGACGAGTTCGGTTTATTCTATGCACCGGATCCGTCATCACAAATCGCTTGCTCGATCGGTGGCAACGTCGCCGAAAATGCCGGTGGTGTGCACTGTCTCAAATACGGTTTGACCATTCACAACATATTGCAGCTAACCGTCGTTACAATTGAGGGCGAGCTTTTCACGGTGGGCAACGAGGGACTGGACAGCGCGGGCCCTGACTTGATGGCGCTCTTGATTGGCTCTGAAGGCATGCTGGCTGTCGTGACTGAAGTTGTCGTCAAACTGTTACCGAAGCCGTCGCATTGTAAGGTAGTACTGGCCTCTTTCGCTACAATCGAAGCGGCCGGCGATGCAGTGGGTGCGGTCATTGCTAACGGTATTATTCCGGCGGGCTTCGAGATGATGGACAGTTACGCCATTAAAGTCGCTGAAGATTTTGCGAAGGCCGGATACGACGTTGATGCGGCCGCGCTATTGCTCTGCGAACTGGATGGCACGGCAGGGGAAGTTGACAGTTGTGTCGCTCAGTCTATAGAAGTCTTCGAACGACACGGTGCAACCTCGATTCGTATCTCGCAGAACGAGGCGGAAAGAGCTCTCTTCTGGAAAGGCCGAAAATCAGCATTTCCGGCGATCGGGCGAATCTCACCCGACTATTACTGCATGGATGGCACCATCCCACGCCGCAGCTTGTCACGCGTACTTTGCGAAATTAGCCGGCTCGCAGCGGAGTTCGATTTGCGTGTTGCCAATGTTTTTCATGCCGGGGATGGCAATATTCATCCGTTGATTCTCTTCGATCAGAGCAAGCCGGGGGAATTGCAAAAGGCGGAGGCATTCGGAGCGAAGATTCTCGAATTGTGCGTTGAGGTTGGCGGCTGCATCACCGGTGAGCACGGTGTAGGCGTTGAGAAGTTGCAGCAAATGCTCATTCAGTTTAATGACGCCGAGTTGGCGCAACTGAATGCCGTTAAAGATGCGTTGGACCCAAAAGGATTGCTTAACCCAGGTAAAGGCGTACCGACACTCAAGCGCTGCCAGGAATACCGATCACTATGACTTCTCTCGCACACATGCTGGAGCAAGTGTCGGATGCCGTATCTGAGTCACGACTGTTGTGCATCGTCGGAGGAAACAGTAAGAGCGATATCGGGCACGAGTTGATAGGCGATCCCGTTGCTGTGAGCGGTCACACAGGCATCGTCGACTATCAGCCAACTGAGCTGGTCGTCACGGTTCGAGCTGGGACATCATTGCGGGAGCTCCAGGAAGTATTGGCTGAAAAGAACCAGATGCTCGCTTGCGAGTCCCCGCAATTTGATGGGGCGGCAACGGTTGGCGGCGCGCTGGCCTGTGCTCAGTCCGGTCCGTCGCGGCCCTGGTATGGGTCTATTCGGGACCAGGTTCTGGGGATTCGACTGATCAACGGGAAGGCCGAGCATCTGCGCTTCGGCGGCCAGGTTATGAAGAACGTTGCCGGCTACGATGTGTCGCGTCTGCAGGCGGGTGCGATGGGTATATTTGGCCTTATAACTGAGGTGTCATTCAAAGTTCTGCCCATACCGGAGACGACGCAGACCATTCGGCGGCGGCTGGAGTCTAATACAGCGATTCGTGTCATGAATGCAGTCTGCAAGACTCCGTTGCCTTTGACGGGTGCTTGCTGGACGGATGGCAATCTGTATTTGCGGATCTCGGGGCAGGCGAGTGCGATTGATGCAATTGCCGCTGGGCTTGAAGGGGAGCCGTTCGACGCCGCCGCGGGTTTCTGGACTGCGCTGCGTGAAAATAGGCTGTCGTTCTTTGACGGGGCAGGTGACCTGTGGCGTTTGTCCGTACGCGCCAGCGCTATGCACGCAAAGCCCGACGGCGACTGGCTGATCGATTGGGGAGGCGCGAGGCGCTGGCTGTCAGGATCATATGATCGTGATGAACTCGAGTACATCGCGGGCAATGCGGGAGGCGAGGTTACGCAGGTTCGCGGTGGCGATCGTTCAACAGACTTTTTCCCGACGCCTGCAGAACCACATCGAGCGATGCTGCAACGCCTGAAACAGGCTTTCGATCCTGCTGGCGTGTTTAATCGCGGTCGCCTTTACTCCTGGTTGTAACGAGTTATCCCGTGTATGTAAATCTGCATCCTGAGTTGTGTCAGTCCCCTGCCGCCAAAGAAGCCGCAGACATTGTGCAGAGTTGCGTTCATTGTGGCTTTTGCAACGCAACCTGCCCGACCTATCAGGACCGGTTCGACGAGCGTGACGGACCGCGCGGTCGAATCTACCTGATAAAGAATATGCTTGAAAGTGGACAGGCAAGCGATGTCGCCCGTACACACCTTGATCGCTGTTTGACTTGTCGGGCCTGCGAAACCACCTGTCCATCCGGTGTTGAGTACGGTCGCCTGGCCGATATCGGGCGGGAAATGGTGGACGACATCGGGGAGAGGGCGCTCCACCAGCGTATTGTGCGGCGATTGCTGAGGTGGGTGTTTCCGTACTCGGGCCGAATACGTGTTTTTCTCGGCCTGGGCCGGTTCTTCGCGCCTGTCCTGCCACAGGCGCTGCGCCGTGTAATCCCACCGCGGCAGATTCTAGGCGATCGGCAGAGCGTGCCAACCCTGGCTGCTCGCAAGATGGTTGTATTGCAAGGTTGTGTTCAGTCGGCGGCGACACCGAGGACCAATCACGCCGCAAAGCGTGTGCTGCAGCGCTTGGGCATCGACCTGGTCGAGGCGAAGGCGGCCGGCTGTTGTGGGGCGGTCAGCTACCACCTGGGCGCGCTGGATGAAGGGCTCAATTTCATGCGCCGGAATATCGACGCCTGGTGGCCGCTGGTTGAGGGGGGTGCTGAGGCGATCATCACAACAGCCTCGGGCTGTGGCGTATTGGTCAAAGACTACGGCGAGCTACTCGATAGCGACCCGGACTATGCGGCTAAGGCATTGCGTATCAGCGAAATGGCAAAGGACCTCAGCGAAGTACTCGACAATGAGGATCTCAGCGCGTTTACCGAAGGGGCACGCAAAGCACGCACGGCTGTCCACTGTCCGTGCACACTGACACACGGTCAAAAACTGGGCGGTTCACTGCAGCGCGTTCTTGGCAAGGTGGGCATCCAAATGACCAGAACTATGGAAGATCACCTCTGCTGCGGTTCTGCTGGCACGTACTCACTTCTGCAACCCGACATAAGTCAACGATTGTTGAAACGCAAACTCAAGGCATTGTCGATCGACGCTCCCGAACAGATCGTGACAGCAAATATTGGCTGCCAACTGCATCTCGGTTCACAGTCGGACGTGCCGGTTAAGCACTGGATTGAACTGTTCGACGAAGTCGAATTTTCGCGACCTGGAAATAGCAGGCCGTAAGGGTAGTCAGGAGCACTCTCGGTTGACTCAGTACCACGCTACCCGAAGTTGACATGATCATAAATGTAACGTTAAAGTTACTTGGACGCGAGCTTTCCCATTGGGCTAACTGTCCTTATTGTCGCATTGCAGCTAATGTTGTAACGCATTGAATAAAGGAGCGTTGTTTGTGATGGCAGAGGTTGCCGAAGATCCATTCGACCGATGGTACGCGCCATCCGTTGATCGAAAGAAGCTTCGCGGTTTGATGAAGCGTACTGACACTCATGGCCTCGCGTTCTTTTTTGCCTGGCTCGGCCTGGTCTGTTGCACTGGATACCTGGTGTATATCTCGGAGAATGTTTGGGCTCTCATACCGGCCATGGTGGTTCATGGCGCGGTCCTGAGTTTCGCATATGCTGCGTCGCATGAGTGCGCGCATGGAACGGCATTTAAAACACGTTGGTTGAACGAGGTCGTGTTCTGGATAACGTCAGTTATCTTTATCGAAGAACCTTTGTATCGTCGCTACTCGCACACCAGCCACCACACTCATACATGGTTCAATGGCAAGGATGCTCAGAAGATCTACGGCAATCCTGTTTCCTGGTGGACGTATATTAGTCAGACCTCAGGATTAGCGATGCCCGTTGTTGCGCTCTGGACACTAGGGCGGGTCGCACTCGGGAACGTGAATAACGTGGAGCGAGAATTCACTCCTGCTTCAGAGATTCGTAAGTTGATTGTCAATGCTCGATGGATGCTCTCGATCTATTCGAGCCTGGTTTTGTGGGCCGTTCTGCTACAGACGGCTGTGCCGTTCGTGTATTTCTTTATTCCGAGAATATTCGGCGGTTGGTTCGTCAATCTCTACATCAACACCCAGCATATGTGCATGGCCGAGGATGTCGAAGACCACCGGTACAGCAGCAATACTATTCGCTGTGGTCCGTTGGCCCGGTTGCTCTACTGGAATATGAATCATCACATTGAGCATCATATTTTCCCGACGGTCCCGTTCCATGCTTTGCCTAAACTGCGAGATGAGATTCGAAGTGAGTTGCCAGCGGAGGCTGGCGGCGTTTTTTCCGTTAACGCAAGAATTATCAGAGCGATTCAGAAGCAAAAAACTGATCCTGGATATCATTTGGAGCCGGTATTCGAAGGAGTTGAGGGGTGACGGACAATGAAGACACGTCTTGGGAGTTCGCGTGCAACTCAGACGACCTCGAAGAGGATGACGTTCTGGGGGTTGTGCTGAATCGCTTACCGATCGCGGTCTACCGACTGGAGTCCGGCGTCTATGCCACACAGAATCGGTGTACTCATCAAAGGGCGCTATTGAGTCGCGGTTTCGTTTGCGACGAAATAATCGAATGCCCGGTCCACCAGGGCCGGTTTCATATTCCGAGCGGGCGCGCAATGGGTGCCCCGGTGACCGAAAATTTGCAAACCTTCGAAACGAAAGAAATAGATGGCAAGGTCTTTATACAAATGCCAGTGAGCTGAGCAGATATTGGGACAATACCGGATTAATAGTTCGCGCATGACTCATTGCAGACAGTAAATAATGTGTCTTCGATACTTTGTATCGGCATGAAATTGCAAAAGACCAGTGTAAGCAAGTAGCAGCACGTAACAAGCGACAGGAACCAACGAAGATGAAGATTACAGAAGTTGTCTGTCAGATCCTGCGCATTCCCATTGTCGAGCAGAAGACCGCTGGGACGCAGGACACAGTGATCATACGCATTCGCACCGATACAGGGCTTGAGGGCATCGGTGAAGCGGACGCGTCGCCGGAGGTGATAAAAGCAATCATCGACGCGCCGTACAGCAACAATATCGCCTGCGGTCTGCGTCACCTGCTGATCGGCGAGGACCCGCTGGCGACAAGTCGGGTGTGGGAGAAGCTTTACCGGCGAACGATGTATTTCGGACGCCGTGCTGCGGGTGTCGCTGCTATCTCCGGTGTCGATCTGGCCTTGTGGGATATCAAGGGCAAACACTTCAAGCAGCCGATCCACCAACTACTTGGAGGCAAACGCCACGACAGCATCAAAGCGTACGCTTCCATTCTCTTTGGCCGCGATGGCGTCGAGACTCGGGACATCGGCCAGCGTTGGACCGACGCAGGTTACGGCGCCGTGAAGTTTGGCTGGGAACCGATGGGTGAGTCGGAGGCGTTGGATCTGGAGTTGGTTCGCGGGGCTCGTCAGGGGATTGGTGACGCAGAATTATTGATCGATGCAGGCTGTGTCTGGGATGCCCGTACGGCACTGCGCCGCGCAGAGAGTTTCGTCGAAGTCAATCCGACGTGGCTCGAGGAACCATTGCACCAGGACGACATTGACGGTTACGTGTGGTTGCGCGACCGTTCCCCTATCCCTATCGCGGCCGGCGAGGGCGAGTGCGGCCGGGCCGCATTTAAACCGTGGATCGACCGGCATGCCCTTGACGTTTACCAGATCGACCTGGCGCGGTGTGGTTTCACGGACGCCAGTTACATAGGCGAGCGCGTACAGGAAAATGGCGGCCGACCCTGCAATCACTGCTACAAGACGCCGATCAGCGTTGCGGCGTGTCTGCATTGGTTAAGCACCTGTCGCGACGCGTTCCTTTTTGAAGACTGCGTCGAGGACTCGCCGCTGCGCCACAGCCTGACACACGAGAAGATGGCTGCAGAAAACGGCTCCATTGCGGTGCCAGATGGCATCGGCCTTGGCGTTACGTTGGATGAGGCGTTTGTTTCTGAATACCTCGTTTCGGAGTCAAGGTAACCTGTTCCTCGCTATTGTTAGATTTTGAAACAAGAACTGTCATAGCAACGACTGATTTTATATTCGGACAAGTACCGGCATATGCATTCTTGCCAGGGTTTGTTGACGTACGCTGAGTTGAAGAGTTAACAGGAGATCAGAGTGATCCAAAACGATTCTATTTCTCATCCCGAATTTTCCGGGTATGTCGGTCTTGGTCGAGCAGACATCACGCCTCCCCCGGGCATTTATGCGCGAAGTTGGGGTAGTTCCACGCATGATGTTGCGACTGCTGTGCATAAGCCCCTGTACGCAAGCTGCGTTATGTTTCGCGGTTTGGATGCTGATCTTTCGTTGTACCTACTGTCGCTCGATCTGTCTTTTTGGGGGAACCGGGAGGAGTCAGAGATTCGTTCGCAGATACTGGATAAATCAGGTCTAGCGGAAAATCAGCTGATACTGCATCTATCTCATACCCATAGTGCGCCGCGCAGCGACTTACAAAATGCCGGGAAGCCGGGCGGGAATCTGATTCAACCGTGGCGAGACAAGATAGTGACAGGTGCTGCAAGTGCGATAGAGGAAGCACAGAACAGCGCTCAAAAAAGTGTCGTGACCTGGGCCTATGGGACCTGCAAGCTTGCTCACAATAGGGATCAGACGGTGAAGGAAGCAGGGGGGGCGACCACTGTTGTCGGACTCAACCTGGACTGTAAGGCCGATGATACATTGTTGGTCGGCCGTGTCATGGGTGAGGAAAATAATGTTCGTGCGGTGCTTGTAAACTACGCTTGCCACCCCGTCTCGCTGGGAGGCGGGAACACAGAGATTTCACCTGACTACGTTGGCAAGATGAGAGAGGTTGTGGAAGCTGAGATAGCTGGCGGCATTTGCATTTTTCTTCATGGTGCTTCTGGGGAGCTTACGCCGCGACTGAGTTACGCATCGGATCCTGCTGTCGCCGATCAGAATGGATTGGAAATCGGCTATGCAATCCTGGAGACGTTGGCATCGTTTCTGCCTGTTCAGTCGACCTTGGCTTTTGATCAAGTTCAGCAGTCCGGTGCACCGCTTGGCCTGTGGGCGTTGCGGCCGAAGCCGGCGAATACAAAACTAGCCACGGAATTTGCCAAAGTGGAGTTGGCATTCCACAACTTGCCATCGCTCGAGGAGCTGGACAACGACATTCGACAAACCAGCGATAGTTACATGCTTGAGCGTCTGCAGCGGCGCAGGCAGCTCCGAGATGAGATGGGCGACAGCGATCGCCGTGAGATCAGCATTCCCGTGTGGCGAATAGGGGACTTGGTACTGGTTGCGTTGCCAGCAGAAGCCTACAGCGTATTTCAACAATCACTTAGAGCAGCGTATCCTGAATTGGCAGTTGCCGTTCTTAACATCGCGAATGGCTACTTTAGCTACCTGCCTCCGAGGGAGTCCTATGATGTACCTGACCTATATCAGGTTAGAGTGGCGTTATTCCAGGCGGGATGTATGGAGAAAGTACTGGACGGCACGCAGCAGGTGATAGGTAGATTAAGCGCGGCAGGCTGATGCAATTCATTTGCGCCGACTCGTTCCTGATCGTCGACAGTATTAAGGACTAGTAAGTTGCGCGCCCGCCAGACATGTCAAATATGAATCCTGTATTGAAGCTGGCCTCATTGGAGACTATCCAGCAGGCTAATGACGCCACTTCTTCTACAGTGCCAAGTCTGTTCATGGGTATTTTCGCTTTCATGTAATCGAGCATTTTCGGATCTGTGTCCAAATTCATGGGCGTGGCGATTACCGCCGGTGCAAGGCCATTTACGGTTATGCAGTCTTTCGCATACTCTTTTCCGGCTGACTTTATAAGCCCCATTAGCCCCGCTTTGCTCGCCGAGTATCCGACCATCCCGGGATTCCCTTCTTTTCCGGCTATCGAACAAAGATGCAGTATTCGTCCGTACCCCTGTTTCAGCATTGGCATAACGGAATACTTTGTGAGCAAGAACGAGCCTCTTAAGTTGACAGCAATGGTTTGGTCAAAGTCAGCGCTGCTGTACTCGGCAATATTGACGGAACTCGGGCCAACGATGCCGGCGCAGTTTACAAGAATATCAAGGCGAGCATGTTGCCCGACTACAGAATCAATCGTGCCACGAACAGCAACTTCATCGGTAACATCGAGTTGGATGCCCGTTACGTCCAGTAATTCGTTTCGCATTTCAGTAACAGTCTCGTCGAGACTGTTAGTGGAGATATCCAGAATCACCACACTCGCACCCTCCGACGCAAGGCGGTGGACAATGCCTTTTCCAATGCCACTCGCACCGCCAGCGATGACGGCAATTTGATTTTCAAATCTACCCATTAGTCACCCCATGCCTCTGGATACTCACGAGCCGCTAAGTAGGGCATTAGTAAACCTCCCAAATGGATGGAGGAAATCATGCCCAACGTTCGACTCACACGGAGTATTTGACTTCGAAAAGTGTAACGTTACACTTCTTCATGTTGTAGAGTATATAGGCTATGCCGGCTGTCGGCTGGTACTTATTCGCTATTGAATAAAGATCTCATCAGTAGAGGGGCAAGATGGCTAACCAACAGATACATGAGAGCGCACTTGCCTGGACAGACGTTGATCTTGATGAGCCCGGGAGGCAGGTCGGTTACCTTGTCATTCCTCAATCGATTAACTCAGATGCTTGGGGCACCGTTCGTGTACCGCTCGTGGTTTTCAAGAACGGTGTTGGTCCGACCGTGTTTCTGATGGCGGGTTGTCATGGCGACGAGTATGAAGGCCAGATTGTACTAGCAAAAATTCTGAATAGTTTGCGTCTCCAGGATATCCAGGGGCGATTGATAATAATGCCCGCAGCAAACACTCCCGCAGCACTGTCGGGTAAAAGGCTATCGCCAATTGATGGTCTGAATCTGAATCGTTCATTCCCGGGCGATCCGGAAGGTTCAATCACCGAGCAGATTGCGTTTTTTATCAGTCGTTGCATATTTCCACTATGCGATTGGCACCTGGATTTGCATTCGGGTGGCGTATCACTTGATTTCGTGCCAAATGTTACGTGCTATGAGGGCGAGAATAAGCAACAGAACGACATAGCGTACGCAGCGGCAAGGCTCATCGGTGCCCCGTATACCGCACATGCGCGGATTCCAGCAAACTCGAATAACGGCTATGCCTCTAGTGAAGCGGTTACTCAAAATGTCTACTCCGTCGGTGGGGAATTTGGAGGTTGTGGTGGCGTTTCACGAGCTGGCTTGGAACTGCTCATGACAGGCGTTCCGCGGTTCCTGAGACATGTCGGGGTATTGCAGGATACTGGCATTGACACGGTAGGCGAGAACATAGAAACCTGCGAGGTAGAGTGGCTATCATCGAACAATTTCGTTTACGCACCATGTCCCGGACTTTACGAACCGCTCGTAAACCTTGGCGATGAAGTGAGTGCCGGACAAGAGTGCGCCAAAATCCACTTTGTCGACAGGCCTGACGTTGAACCGGTGGTCGTCACGACCAGTTTCGACGGTATCGTATTAGGACGCCGCCATCTCGGCCGCGCAGATGATGGTTCGTGCCTGTTTGCCCTCGCTAGACGACAATAATGTAAAATCATGGCAAATCGAACGTAATTGATTGAGCGCAGCAATGTTCAGGAGTAACTCTACCGAGCTGAGACACTCTGGCTTCGCCGGTCGAATCGGTGTGGCGCGAACCGATATCACACCGAATCCCGAAATCTATTTCCGAAATTGGGGTAGTTCAGCATTTGACACCGCACTAGGCGTTCATAGGCCGCTGCTGGCTTCAGTAATTGTGTTCGGACTGGGCACTGACGAATTGGTGTTAATCAGTCTCGATCTGGGCTGGTGGCGATCTGCTGATGACGAGTCGGGGATACGGCTCAGTATTTTGCAGAGAACAGGCTTGACTAATCATCAACTGATGTTGCATCTGAGCCATACTCATTCCGCGCCGCCGACATCGCTGGACAAACAAGACTGCCCCGGTGGGCACCTTATTGCTGAATTTCGCGAACAAATAGTTGCGTCCTGTGCAGATGCCATCGGTGCAGCCCGGTCTGCCAGTCAGGATTCAGTACTAACCTGGGCGACCGGAAGATGCGGGCTCGCCCAAAACAGGAATTTTGTCGAACCATTATCGGGCAGCATCTATTGCGGATTGAATCTTGATGAAACTGCAGATGACACAGTTCTCGTAGGGCGGATTGCGAACAAGTCAGGTAGCACGATAGGGGTACTGGTGAATTACGCGTGCCATCCGATTTCTCTCGGAGGTGCCAACAGGCTGATATCTCCGGATTATGTTGGAGCCATGCGTGAAACGGTGGAGCAGCATGCGCCTGATGCTCTTTGTATTTTCTTGCATGGCGCGTCCGGAGACGTTGGGCCGAGGCTTAGTTATTCCGCGGATACTCAGATTGCCGATCAGAATGGTCGTGAATTGGGTTTCTCGGTCTTGTCTTGCCTCACCTCGATGCTACCCCCTGAAAAGAGCTGGTCATACGTTGGGCTGGAGGATTCGGGCGCACCGCTTGGCAAGTGGAACTTCTCTGATTTACACGCAAATCGGACGATAGCGACCTGCGTTGTGTCAATACCGCTCGAACTGGCAGAGCGACCCAGTCGCAATGAGATAGAAAAAGAGATAGCCAATACTTCTGACCGCGCAAAGCTCGAACGTCTGAAAAGGCGGCTTTTGATGTGTGCGTCAGTTGGGGATGATGAGTCGAGAGCGATCGAGATAACTGTGTGGCGACTTGGGGATTCCTATTTGGTCAGCACTCCGGCCGAGGCATCCAGTAACCTGCAAGTCAGGCTGAGGGCCGAGTATCCTGGTACCGGTATTGCTGTAATGAATATTGTAAACGGCTATATGTCTTACCTGCCCGCAAAGGCAGAATACGCGACGCATAGTTATCAGGTTGGCGTCGCGTTGTTCAAGAAAGGCTGTCTCGAACGCGTGATTGATGGCGCAGCAAGGGCGATTTTGGAGTTATCGTCGAATAGCTAGTAGAGTCGTGGGCGCCCTGATGTCGCGACTATGCGAGGGGCTTCCGCCCTCCTGTCCGATCATTTGTTTTGCGTTGCACGATACGGCAGGGCTTTAAAGGAACCAGCCTGAACCCCCTGTAAAATCCAGACTTTACGCATTCTATCCCTTGCTCAAAATGAAGTTAAAGCCAAGTTGATATTCGGGTTTTCATGGTGTAAGCTCCAAAGTACTATAACGTTAAATGTATTAATTCTGTTGCAACTAATAAAGCACAAAGTTACCAACCAACAGTTGCCGAACGAGGGGAATACCATGGGTGTGAAGAAGATAGCGGGGCTAGTCGCAGTGCTGGCGGGATTCTTTACCGGGGGCGCGGTTGCTCAGGAAGCAAACGCCAGCGGAAATGCCAGGAAGGTTGACGTACTGGAAGAGATTATTGTCACCGCAGCTCGACGAGAGCAGTCCCTGCAAGATGTCGCACTTTCGGTTTCCGCGCTTTCTGGAAACACTCTGCAGAACCTCGGTGCAGAGGGATTGGCGGATTACTTCGAGTTCGTGCCGAGCGTTAACATTGCTCACAATACGTATGGAGAGCGCGGCGGACAAAATATCGTCATTCGGGGTGTCGCAAATGCTCGACTCGGCGGGACCGATGCGTCCTCGTTGTCTTCGACTACGGGATTCTATTTGAACGATGTTCCTATAACGCCGGTGGATACCCAGCTCTTTGATATTAATCGTATTGAGGTGCTAAGAGGGCCACAAGGCACGTTGTATGGAGCGGCGTCAATGGGCGGCGCAGTAAAGCTGTACCACAATCGTCCTAATTCCTCAGAGTTTGAAGGAGTGGTGGAAGCAACGGCCGAGGTAATGGCTTCCGGTGGAGAGGGGGGTGGATTAAATGCGATGCTTAATTTCCCGATCATCAACGATGTACTGGCTGCAAGGTTTGTCGCAACGATGCGCAATA
Organism: Woeseia sp.; assembly: GCA_037968755.1. Taxonomy (GTDB): domain Bacteria; phylum Pseudomonadota; class Gammaproteobacteria; order Steroidobacterales; family Woeseiaceae; genus Woeseia. The sequence goes on along the minus strand of JBBKWB010000024.1, from coordinate 24,558 downwards.
CGGGTGGCTATATCGATACAATTATTCCATCGCTCGATACAACAGTCCCGAACTCAATATATCCGGTAGCGCCGCCGTTAGAATTGGAACGAACCGATTCTTCAGTGTTTCAACAGGATACCAATTCTTCTGAGTCGAAGGGCATAAGGGCAGCAGTCTCATATACGCCAAGTGACCTGCTAAGTGTCGATGTTGCTGTGTTATGGCAGAAAGCCACCACTGACGATATGAGTCAGTACAACACCGCATACTCCCGGGACAGAACGAAAGAAGTCTATATGCTGGAGCCAAAAGCGAGCGAGATGACGTCGACTACGCTGAATGTTTCGTACGACTTAGGCTCAGTTACTATCCATTCGGATTCAGGCCTGTATACGCGCAGGTTCGAAGAGACAATCGACTTTACTCCTGTAATGTTCGCTCTTGGCGGAGCCAGCGACGCAGGACTGGACTACATACCTGCTTTGGGTATTCTTGAAGGTGTATTCGAAGTTGATACGTTCACACAAGAAGTGCGGATTCAATCAAATTATTCGGGAGCGGACAGCTCGTTTCTGGGCCGATTGAATTGGGTTGTCGGCGCGTTTTTTATGGATGAACAGAGGGACGGATCGCAAATACTTTTTGCGCCGGGTTGGGGAGTCGCTGCTCCAAGCATCCCGCTTCCAATTGTTAACGACACCTATTTGGCTAATACCTGGGATGTGCAAGACGAGAATAAGGCGCTATTTTTTGACGTCTCATTCGATATCACCGATCGGTTGGCAGTTGCTGCGGGAATCAGGTTTTTCGATCAATCTACAGATCAAAGCCGCCCGCAACTTAACCCAGCTAATACGGTCATTCCGGACGAGTCGATTACTGGTCAAGCAGAAAGCGATTCGATGCCCAGATTTAACGTTTCGTATAGCCTTTCAGACAGCATGAATATTTACGGTTCTATCGCAGAAGGCTTCAGGCTTGGTGGCGCCACTTTGCCGATTGATTTAGCGTCAACACCCGAGTGTGAATCGGTCATCATCGATAACAACCTGCAGCAGTTTGCGGCTGGATCGTATAGCTCGGATGCCGTACGAACCAACGAAATCGGATTGAAATCGGGATTCGCGGACGGTCGCGCTACGCTGAACGTTTCGGCATACCAGACCGATTGGACCAATCTGCAGCAGCAAGTAAGCCTTGGTAATTTTCCAGGCAGTACCTGTACAAGAGTCCTGACGGCAAACGTTGGTTCCGCGACAATCGAAGGGTTTGAGGCCGAGTTCACAACGCTGTTAACAGACAGCCTGCGTATCCAGGCAAGTTTGTCGTACACAGATGCACAAATAGAAAACCCGGGCGAAGGTGTCACAGTAACTTCACCAGGCGACAGGATTCAGAATGTTCCCGATTGGTCTGGCAGCCTTATTGCAAGATACAGCGTTCCGATTAACGCAATGGGTGGTGGTGACTTCTTTGTCCAGGGTGACCTTCGACACCTTGGAGAGCGGTCGTCTGTTGTCGGCGAGCCGGCAGATCCGCTGTTGATATTGGATCCGTATACCTTACTTGGACTTCGGGCAGGAGTAACGATTCTGGACGACTCTCTAACAGTTGCCTTGTACGTCAAGAATGCTACGGATGAAATAATTGAGAGCAATGCTGGAGGCCGATTCGGTGTCAGTGGAAACGTCCTCGTGAATACCGCAGCACCTCGAACCGTCGGTTTGACACTTAGCAAGAGCTTCTAATAGAAATCTCGAATATTGGCCAGGATCTTAGTGGCCGCGCATTATTTGCGGGCTTTTACCCGGGTGTATGCACTCGGGTAAAAGCCTCGCAGCTAGGTGCGCCATAGCACTGGCCGCTGACATTGTTTGCCATACTCAATATTGCCGCCGCCAGGACAAACTCTGTTTACCAGAGAACGCTGACATACTATTGAGAGGCCGGCCCGGAATTGGCACCCAATGGCTAACGAAACCATTCGATCCGAAAAAGCGAGGTCACGGCGTAACTCAATAGCGTGACTACGAATGACAGCTGAGATTCTGCAACTAACCGATTTGCACCTTCTGTCCGACCCGGACGCGACGTTAAAGGGTGTTTCAACGTACAGGTCGCTCGTCGACATGTTGGATTTTATCGATGCGGGACAGAATGCTGGTCAATGGAACTTTGACGTTGTGGTTCTTACTGGCGACTTGGTTCATGACGAGAAAATTGCAACTTACAGAATTCTTAAAGAACTAGTTGTTGAGCGCTTTCCGCGGCTGTACCTGATTCCCGGCAATCACGATGATCGTGATTTCATTCGCCACGCCTTCCCTGGCGCAGGACGCGCGTCCGAAAAGCATATTACTTTTTCTGAGGAACTAGCCGGCTGGCGACTCCTGGGTGTTGATTCGCATGTCCCAGGGGAGACACCTGGCCATGTCGACGACGAACACCTGCAATGGCTGAAAGCGGAATTGACAAAACACTCGGATCAACCGACGGTCCTGTTCACCCATCACCCGCCTTTCAGGATTCAGTCTGAATGGCTCGATAAGATTGGCCTTCGTGATCCGGATGCGTTGATCAAACTGATCGGTGAGTTCTCACAGATTCGCGCCGTAAGCGCTGGTCACGTTCATCAACATTTCGAAGGCCGCCTTGGAAATGTCAAACTTTTGACAACGCCATCGACTGCAGTCCAGTTTAAGCCGCAAACGGACTCTCTTGTCTGCGACCCGATTGCCCCAGGGTTCCGAGTTTTTAAATTGGATGGTGATGCCATACAAACTGAAGTCGTACGGCTCACAGAGTTTCAAGTGCCCGTCTAAGTTTAGATGGTCGAACGTATTACGATGTGAGGAACCGCGACGGGCCCCGTGCACCAGATAAGTACGAGGCGAGGGTGCTCTGAGATACTTTCGGGAGTATATCGTGAATCAGAAAAGACAAAGACACTTTGCCCATTGTGGGCCCAAGTATCCCGAAGGTTTCGAGACGTCATTGCCGTACCTTTCTGCTTCCGCAACCTACATACTTTGACAGGCGACCTCAATGAACGACAACAACAAATTTGATCTTGTGTTGAAGGGTGGTCGCGTTATGGACCCCGCCACAGGGCGCAACGGAATTTATGATGTTGCATTTTGCGACTCTAAGGTGGCAACGATTGCGCTAGATATACCAGTTGATGACGCAGCAGCTACTCTTGATGTTATCGGAAAGTATGTCGTGCCTGGGCTTATCGATATGCACTCGCACGTCTACTGGGGTGGTTCGTATCTTAGTGTCGATGCAGAATCTATAGCATGGAAAAGCGGCACCACCACTTTTGTCGATGCCGGCAGCGCGGGCGCAGGGAATTTTGAAGGCTTGAAGCGATATGTCATCGAAAGATCGCCATTGCATATTTTCTCGTTGCTGAATATTTCCTATGCTGGAATATATGGATTGGGAAAAACGATCGCCGTTGGCGAATGTGGAAATCTCGAATTGTTGAGCATACAAGAGTGTGTCGAAACTGCCGCCGCGCATCCAGAAGTCATCAAAGGAGTCAAGGTGAGGGCGGGTCACCATGCCAGTGACTTTAATGGCATGATTCCGGTTGATCTTGCTCTCGAAGCGGCGGAAATGCTGGGCTTGCCGCTGATGACCCATATTGATCTAGGCCCACCAGGGATCGATGAAGTTTTGAATAAGCTAAGGGCTGGGGACATCTTGACTCATTGTTTCAGGCCGTTTCCGAATGCTGCGATCGAATTTCGCTCTGGACTAATCAAGGATGCTGTGTCAAAGGCACGTGAAAAAGGTGTCTACTTCGATGTCGGCCACGGAATGGGCAGCATGTCATTTCACGTCACGCGTTCACTACTTGAGCAGGGATTTTGGCCGGATACTATCAGCAGTGATGTAAGTCAATTTTCTGTTGATGGGCCAAGCTTTGATCTTCTAACTACGATGTCAAAGTTTTTGTGTCTTGGAATGGATCTGGTCGAAGTAATCAAAGCGACGACGGCTAATCCAGCTCGAATTCTTGGGCTGAAAGGTTTGGGCACGCTTGAATCGGGTAGCGTAGGCGACGCTGTTGTACTTGAGGTCCTTGATGGCGATTTTGAGTATCAAGATGCAAACCGCCCAGTTCGCGAGCAGATCATCGGCGCAAAACAGTTGCGGGTGCATAACGTCATTCTTAACGGTGCGTTGTGGAACAAGAAGTAGCAAACTGGTAGGCATCAACTTGCGTACAGCCCCAGTATCCTTTGGGTTCCATCTTGTGTTCATCGCTTATTCATAGTAATGTTCTGAAAAGAAAATGTAACGTTAAAGTAACATATGCAAATCAATACTTAATTCAGAAATCCGGTTTCGTCGGCTTACCCGTTATTACTGAAAATTAAATCTGGCCTATTGATCGGATTCCCTGGACTCTCGAACCATTGTGGCTCAGGACTTTAGCCATCGAAGTTCGAGCAGGCAGAACCGCAAGTATCAATTATGACGATGAACAGTTGGTGTGGAGTAAGTTGATTAGTATATGACAATACCAAGTGAAACAGAGACAGCTGCACTCCCCGAACCAAGCCAGGAGTTATTGTTCGGGCATCCTAAAGGCCTGTATGTACTGTTTCTTACAGAAATGTGGGAAAGGTTTAGTTATTACGGGATGCGGGCCCTGTTGATTTTGTACTTGGTACAGCACCTAAGATTTGTAGACGAAGACGCCTTCGCTATTTATGGAAGCTTCACGGCACTGGTTTTCATACTTCCGGTTTTTGGAGGCTGGATCGCCGATCGTTACCTCGGTTTCAGAAAGGCAGTCATTTTTGGTGGCTTGTTGATGGTCGCAGGTCACATCGGCATGGCTTTTGAGGGTAGCCCGGCCGTTGCGCAACTCCAGGAGAACGGCGAATTACTTGTTTACCGGGACGAAGTGTCCCTACAGATTTTCTATCTGTCGCTCTCTCTTCTAATCTGCGGCGTAGGCTTTCTGAAACCGAATATCACGTCGATCGTCGGCCTTCTGTATCCGAACAGCGAGTTTCAAAGAGACAAGGGATTTACAATCTTTTCAATGGGAATAATGGTTGGAGCAGCCATTGCTCCCATTGCATGCGGGTATCTCGGCCAGACGTACGGCTGGAGATATGGCTTTGGCCTCGCGGGTATTGGAATGTTACTCGGGCTGGCAGTGTTTATATACGGTCAACGTTATTTAGTGGGAATCGCAGAAAGGCCCGAACCCTCTATGTCGGGCAAGAATTCTTACTTCGGCTTGTCGACCGACCATTTTATTTATCTCATCACGTTGTTGTCCGTATTTGCAATTTGGCAAACGATTCAGAACGCGAGATTGGTAGCGATCTTACTCGGTACACAACTAGTGGTGGTTTTCGTAGGGCTTGCTGTGTTTGCAATCTGGCGCCTCGACAAGAAAGATCGGGACCGGACACTCGTCGCTCTGTTGGTTTTCGCGCTAACAGCGCTGTATGCCGTGTACATCGAACAGTACGGAAGCTCTTTGATCTTGTTCTCCGAGCGCGCAGTAGATAGAACCTTTCTTGGTATTGAAATCCAGTCCTCCCAATTGGTAGGTGGACTGCCCGTTTTCCTGGTCTTGCTTGCGCCAGCCTTCGTTTGGCTGTGGGGGTACCTGGACCGGCACCGGATCAATCCTCCGTCATTCTCAAAATTTGGCTTGGCCTTTATTATTCTTGGTGTCGCATTCGCTGTCCTTTGGCTCGGTACGACGATGCCGGACGCGGACCAGAAAGTAGGACTAGGCTGGCTGGTTCTGTGTTTTTTCATCCTTGCAGTATCAGATTTTTGGATCATTCCAATTGGAATGTCAGTCGTAAGCAAACTCTCGGCAAAAATCATGGTGGGCCTGATGATGGGTGCATATATGTTGGCGCTGTCTGGCGGATATTATATGTCGGCTGTCGTGGCGAAATATTCTTTGACTAGCGGTGATGCCACGGAACGAGAAGTACTTTTGCAGTATCAGCAGTTTTTTGTCTACATCGCTGCAAGCGCTGCACTGATAGGACTCGTTATCATGGTATTGGCGCCGCTTATCCGGAAGCATATGCACGGAGTCAATTAGCGACGATTATGCGGGATTGAGCTCAATCGAAGTTGGCGAGGAGCTGCAACGATGTTTTGTAATTTGGCTGAGGCGTATGGCCGTGAGTGGAGAGAATAGTCATGCCTGAAAATTCGACTGGCTGGATCGATATTGATTTGGAAGAGGATGGCAAAAGATCAGGCTGGGTCTTCATGCCTCAATCAGTCAACAGCAATGGTTGGGGGTGTGTGCGTTTGCCGATATGCGTTCTCAAAAACGGGAGTGGGCCAACAGTCTTACTTATGGCGGGTAATCACGGCGATGAGTTTGAGGGGCAGGTTGGGCTTCCAAAGTTCTATCGGGAGACTGATCCAGGTAATCTCCGCGGCCGTATTATCATTTTGCCTTCAGCGAACTATCCTGCTTGCGAAGCCGGAGAACGTGTGTCGCCAGTGGACGATGTCAACCTCAATCGAGCATTCCCAGGGAAAGCCCACGGCACACTGACGGAGAGAATCGCCCATTTTATCAATCACGCCCTTTTTCCACTATGTGACTGGCATGTTGATATTCACTCTGGAGGAAAGAGTGACGATTTCGTACCTGTTGTAGTGGCCTATTTGGGTGATGACGAAGCATCTAACAAACGAGCCGTCGAGGGCGTGAAGCTACTGGGCATGCCATATTACCTGGCCCAAAAAGTACGCTCGAGTGAAGTGTCATTTGCTTCAGCCGGAGCTGTTGGTCAAGGCGTAATTTCTCTGGGAGGCGAGTTCGGAGGAGGGGGAGGTCTGTCGAAGTTCGGTTTGAATGCGGTGGAAGAGGGTCTGCCACGCCTTCTGAAGTACATTGGAATTCTTGAAAAGTCGGTGCCTGTCGCGGCGCTCAAGACAGAGTCTCAAAGCATCGCGTTTGTTCCGTCAAGTAAGTACCCGTATGCGCCTCACCATGGAATATTTGAGTCATATGTCGAGTTGGGTGACTTTGTAAGTGCCGGTGATATTTGCGGTGTGGTACATGGCATAGATGATCCGAGCGCCGAACCAACAAAGGTCGCATTCATCGAGGATGGCCTGGTTCTGTCTTTAAGGCATATCCGGAGCGTAACCGCGGGCAGCGGCTTGGCAGCTCTGGCAACTATTGTTTCAGAGAAGTAAAAAATGTCCAGCTAACATCCCGTCCTTAGCCAAGAATCTTGCGAATCTTCTGGCCAATTAGTTCGGGCTCTCCGTCCTTCAGGCAGGCCGTCCGAAACGATATCTTCCTGTCGCCAACATGGGTTGGGTCGGCATGAATCGACGGCGCGCCGTTCTGCAGTTCTGTGACAAGTTGCCGAGTCGTAATACCTGCAGCGGCCTCATCAAGCTGAAGCTCGATAGACGGCAACGGGTGCATTCCACCACCGGCCTTTAGCTGAACTGTCACGTTGCGAATATTCTGAAGGTGCTTCTCGATATCTTGCGCCACGCCCAAGTGATTCTTGTAGTGGAGATCAGGATCTTCCTCTATAAAGAGCTCAAGGGCTGTAAGTAGACCGACTATTTCTTCCTTGCCAACCTTGCATGGTCGACCAATTCCATGATGAGGCAGGCCCGGAATTTTCGTTTTGTCGATCAAGTTACCAGGCGGTGAGAACTGCTCAAAATGTATGTCGTGGTCCAGATGCTGCAGTGCTGCGGCCATTACCAGGTCACGCCGACCGCATAAAATGCCAGAGGCTTGAGGACCGCGAATTCCCTTTCCGCCACTAAACACCACCAGGTCAGCGCCCTTGTCAATGTAGGTTCTAAGATTTGCCGCGGGAGGAACTCGACCAGCCGCATCCACTAATACGGGAACTCCTTTCGCATGAGCGACCTTGATCACGTCCTCTAGATCAGGCTGCGATTGTGGTGCCGCCACGTAATAGACTGCGGCTGTGTTCTCAGAAATTGCCTCGGAGAATTCCCACGGTTCGGCATCCCTAACGCCCGCTCCGGAATACCTATCGGGGATGCCAACTTCTACCAAAACGACGCCAGCCGTTCGTACGGCGTGGTCATAGAAGTTTCGCTGGCTTTTCGCAACAACAACTTCGTTTTTCATTCCTCTTGTATCCGGCAATCGATTCATCTTGCCCACATCAAGACCGGTGACGCATGCCGCGGTTCCTAGCAAAAGACCGGCCGCGGCACCAGAGGTTACGTACCCAGCCTCCGCACCCGTATGCTTGGCAATCGTAACGCTTGCGGCTGATTGAAGTGCCGTCATATCGACGCAGTATCGTGAGGCCTCTTGCATCGCGGATGCAACCTTCGGTGGCAGTAACGAGCCTCCCAGCCGGGTTAATGGTCCATACGCATTTACTATTGTATTAACGCCGAAACGCTCAAAGGGATTAGTCATATTGAAGCTCGTTCCGTAGTTGATTCACTTACGTGCCATGGTGTTTGTCGCGCAAGCAATGCTCTTGAAGTTTACCAGTTGAAGCTTGCGTTAGTTTATCTACAAAAATGTTCGATGTCGGGCACATGGACCGTACAATTTTCTCGCGACGCACGTTATTCACGCCGCTCTGTCTACTTAAAGCACACTCAGTTCTCTACATATTTGACGTCGGAGTCTCTGCTATGTGGGTTGTCGTCCAATGGCCAAACAGGGCGGGAAATACGCGTATAAGGTGTCTTACGACAATCCAGGTACATGGGCAAACCTGCATCAACACGTAACACTTTAACCGCAATTGGCGAGAACGCGGCAAAGAAATGGATATAGGACTTCACGACAATAATTTTCTTGGTTGTCGGATCGATTCCCATGTTCGAAAAGAGATCCGGATCATGTGCTTGGGTGCGAGTCGATACCAGAACAGCATCGATACCTTTAAAACGAATAGCAACTGCATTTCCAAGCGGTATCGTACTATCCTCGAAACTTTGTGTAGCATTGCGTACTATTTTGGTCACTTCCACTTCTTCATCTATTGGCATCCCAGACAAGGTCGACACTTTGCCCGCAAAGCGCAAAAGGATTCTTGCACCCTCGCCTGAGGCGATGCAGAATTTGACCGCCTGAGGGTCCCATATTGGCCCAATCGCCACATTAGTTACTTCCCGATCAATTAAGCGTCGGAGTATATAAGTGGAATCGCCCGGCGCTCCACCACCTGGGTTATCGGCGTTATCGGATATGACAACAGGGCCACCTGATGTTTCGAGAGCTTCGGTTATCGCTTCGTCAGGCGTCAGAAACGGGTCTTGTGTATTACCCCGCATTTCAAACAGTTCTTTACCTAATTCGGTTGCAAGACTAAGTCCGTAGTCCTCACGATCGTCAGTCATGACCAGAAGTTTTGCGCCCGGCGATGGTACGTCTACCAGGAAGAATCCGTGAATGACCGAAATTGACAGAACGCCATTGTGACCTTCCAGGGCCGAAATCTTATCGACGAAACTTCGCATGGGCTCCCGAGTGGTTGGAAATATATCCAGCATCCGACAATCGTATACAGACATCTTGGGTCTGATCTCTTTCTTGGCCGCGCGGATGCAGAGGGATACAACCTCTTCTGCGCGCTCAACAAAATCGGTATGAGGTACTTCTTTAAAACAAACCAGCACATCCGCCATCTTGGTCATCGCTGGAGTCAAAATTCCGTGTGGGTCTAACTCCGCTCCGATAATGCAGTCGGGGCCAACAAGCGCGCGTATGCGTGTTAGGAAGTCACCTTCGCAGTCGTCGTAGCCCTGAGCCACCATGGCCCCATGTAGCCCGAGAATGACCATGTTTAACGGTAGGGCTGCTTCGATCTCGGCTAGGATGGTGTCTCTGATTTGCTCATAGACGGTGCGATTGACTATGCCTGCGGGCAGTGCGCACGCACTGGTGCCCTCGATTAGAACCCAATCTTCATGTTTCGCTCGATTTCGGGTAACCACCACCGGCGAGCTAAAAAAGCCCGGCTCATCAGGGTGCTTGCCGGGCGGGGCATAGAGAAAGCTCTCAAAGCTTTCCATATCAATGGGTATAGGCGAAAACATATTGCTTTCGCTCGCAAAGGCCGCTGTAAACACTCTCATGGCTATCTAATCCTCAGGTAATCGATTCCTCGACTCTTATTGTGCCGCTATCACCATGATTTCCACATCAAGACCCGGAGCCGCGAGGGCTGCCCCCACGCAAGCTCGAACGGGTAGATTATCGGGATCGACCCATGCATCCCAGACAGCGTTCATCTCGTTGAAGGTCTCGACGTTAGTGATCCAGATAGTCGCAGATAGTAACTTCGACTTGCCGCTTCCTGCGGCATTTAGCAGTGAATTGATTTTTTTCAGGACTTGTTCGGTCTGGACGCGGACTGATGAGCCCGGATCGTCTGCGACCTGGCCGGCAAGGTAAACTGTACCGTTGTGAATGGTCGTCATACTCATTCTTGTTCCAGAACCGAGGCGAGTAATCTCCATAATTCAATATTCCTGTTTACTATCGTGTGTTGTTGAAATATCTGATTTTAGTGCCGCATAGGGACGTGCGCGGGAGTGTAAATCCGACACATTGTTGGCGTACTCATCATCAGGCTCTTCTAGATTCATTGGGACATTGGTCGCGTCAGAACCATGTCGTAATGGCGCCGGTTACTGTGTAATCATCATCCACGGTTAATAGAACCTGCCATTTGTCGAAAGTCGTACATGCGTGTGACACACCAAATCCAATCATGTCACCGACTTGAATATTCTCCAACGATGGGAACCGTAGATACCCATGTTGATCATTCAGCGACGCTATTTGGCAATCCTTATTCATGGGGCGAATAACACTGTCTTCGCCGGGCCGAAAAATATGTAGTGGAATGGGCATTTCAATGTCGAACGAAATATCTCGTTTTCCCATCGTCATAAGAGCCAGGCCCGTTTCTGGAATAGATTGAACGTATGCCCAGACTTCAAGCGAGTGTGTCAACTCGCCAAGCGGGGGCTTAGTATTATCGTGTCTTTCAAGAAGTCTGTTAAATGAGCGATCATTCAGACCGGAATCGTGTGTGAGGTAGCTGCTACAGCGCAAAACAGTCATTGTTGGCTTTTGAAGATGGCATGCTCTAAATGCGTCAACTACCAAATCAAAATAGGCGGACCCTCCAGCGCTGAGTACCACTGGCCCCTCGCCGAACAAGTTCTGACTGTCACACCACTTTGCCATGCGGACTACACTGGCCAGCAACTGGTTTACGTTGGCTTCTACTTCTTCGTCTCTTGCAGCAACAAAAATCGCTTCATAGGTCTCCAGCCCCCTAAGTACGACTCGTGGATATGCATTACCGATCAGTGTGGCGAGGCGCTTGGCTTCGTCATCGGCGCGCACACCCGTTCTTGCTCCCATTGATCCTACTTCCAGGAGCAACTGCAGCGGACGCCCAATTGGATTGGCGTCAATAGCTGCTAACAGTGCATCAACTCCGGCAGTAGAGTCGACAAGGCAATAGAAGTCGAACTCCGGATCTCTGCGAAGCTCATCCAATACGTATCCTATATTTTGTCGCCCAACAAGTTGATTGGCGAGCAGAATGCGTTTCACGCCGAAGCTTCGATAAATCTGAATGTGGCCACTCGTAGCGGCAGTGATTCCCCACGCTCCACTCTCGAGATGGAGATTGAGTATTTCGGGGCTCATGCTGGATTTACCGTGAGGGCAAATATAGGCTCCAGTCGAATCGAGAAACTTACTCATCCAACGGCTGTTACTTTGCAGGGCATTTTCATTGATTACGGCAAGAGGGAGCGGAAGATCTTCACGAAGAATATTCCAGCCCAGATCGCCCACGTTTGCAGAAGAAACAGGCCGCATGCCACCTGGCATCCCTTTTACGCGATCATCCAGAATCACGGCTTGTTCTTTGAGTAAGCTCATAGCAGGCTCCTCGTGTAGTTATGAGGAACGGCTAGCCGTTCGCGGCCGCGTAGCTCGGAGCGTATATCGGGCGAATTTGGTAGTACCAGCACAAGCATTCGGTCTCGACATTGAAGAACTTTAACGTTACATTATTCATCCTACTCAACTCATCGGGAGTCTGTCAACAATTGCCAGAACTGTCGCATCAAGCTATGCGCCTACTGCGTTAATCCCAGTTGGCGAGTTGAGATATGCAATGCAGTCCGGTTTCGAAGAAGGCCGGGCTTCAAAATGTATGAGTATCGAGTATCTCTAGCGAGGAAAAGGGTCTATGAAGTACGCTGCGCCAATCTATGACTGCCATGTCAATATTTGGGATGAGAGCCACTACTTGCCCCTCTATTACGAACAGTTGGCTCGGGTCCGCCAAGGAGAATTACAGCAACAAGCGGATGCGGATACACTCATTAAAGCGATGGAGCATGTCGCTAAGGCCATAATTTTCTCGCCGCGTTATCGCGATTCTGCTGGAGTGGAGGGCGACGATCAGACAACCACTGCCGCGGTGGCCAAGTACCCGGAGAAATTCGTGGGCTTTGGATTCCTGGATCCGAAGCGCGACGACTACATGGACATGCTAAAAATATCCATAGAGGAACTCGGTTTGAGCGGTGTCAAAACCGGGCCGATTTATAGTGGCGTGCCTTTAGATGACCCGCGGATGACGCCTGTCTACAAGTACTGTCAAAAAAATGATATCCCCATCACGATGCACATGGGAACGACGTTCGCGACCAATGCGCCTGTGGAGTTGGGCCGATCAATCCACGTAGAGCCTGTCGCACTTCAATACCCTGACCTCAAGATGATCCTTGCGCATATGGGACACCCGTGGTTCGAAGAATGCATTGCTGTGATCAGAAAGCAGCCAAATGTCTATGCGGAAATATCGGCGCTCTGTTATCGACCGTGGCAGTTTTATAATATTCTTGTAGCAATTCAGGAGTATAAGGTCGCTGACAAAATCTTCTTCGGTACGGACTTTCCGTTTGCTACGGTCGAAGAGTCCGTTAATGGATTGCTGAACGTAAATACTATGGTCTCCGGGACTCGGCTTCCGAGTGTGACGGATGAAACCATTAGCACTATTTTATATTCAAATCCTTTTAATCACTGGTGGCATAGCCCTGTATTGGTGCCATAGCACTGCGAGCTGAACTGCGCCGAAGTTTTATCCGAGAACAGCAATTGGTTAGCATCTCAAATTGGCCGTTTTGCAACTGCCTGGAGCCAGGGAAGTAAATTGTCAGTCAATCAATCGATAACAATTCTACTTAGAGGAGGGCGTCTGCCGACCTGGTACCGGCTATCTGCAGATCATAAGAGTACATACGAACAGGCACATGTAGATTTGATGTTGAAGATCGCCAGTGAGCACCAAATGTGCCGGCTTGAGGGTTTTCGATTGATCGCGCCGCAAGGCGACTGGGAGCGCTTCTGGATCATCCAGTTCCCTACTCATAAAGGCGCGGAGGCGTGGATAGAGGCAGAAATGGCGCCGCCCTATGGGCAGTATGGCTTCTACGACTATCAATTGAGCCGACAGCATCTGCCAGCCGCAGACTCTGATTGGCTTTCTGACGCTAAAATGGCGCGCCGTCCTTTGGCGGGCGACCCCCGTCAGATACCAGCCCTATTGGTTGACCGTGACAGTGTCGTGGTTTTTCTTTACGAATCTGGTCGACCGGGCGCTGGGTTACTCCTTGAAAAAGAAAGGGTGCCGAATGCAATGTCGACTACTTCGTCGTTTGCAAAATCATTCGGTGTTAAGAGATTAGAGCGTTTCGATTTAGTATCGTCCAAAACCAAATGGAATCGAGTTCTGTTAGTTGAGTTGCCGACGCTTGACGCAGCAGAAGCGTGGATTGAATCTATGACGGGTCTCGATCGAAATAGTATTGCTGAACAGCATTTCCAGATAACACGAAAATGGGGCGAGGACTATTTCGCCAGCTGGATTTATAATTGAATTCTGCCGACCGGCAAAACGTCAAATGGTCGTCTGATTAGGGACACAACAGTCATTTTAGTACTCTTTGGCTAAATCACGTTACTGATCAAAAAGTATAATCGAATCGTGGCTTTGTCTTCGAAAACGTTGTTGTGTGTCCGGTGCATCAAGGGCGATTTCAGATCTTAACCGGCCACGCGATAGGGACGCGGGTAACAGCAAACTTGCGAACCTACGTTACGAAGGAAGACGACGGCGAGCGATTTGTACGGATGCCGGCGTCATGATGTACTTACTTCAAGTGTTTTTTCCGCGCAATTGAGATGATCATGAAATCGCATCGAATTGAACGTGTCGCCGCTGTCTCCAATACACTTGGTGAGGGAATCGTCTGGCATGCCAGCTCAAACTCGATATATTGGCTGGATGTCGCGGGGGGCTGCCGGATATTCGCGCTATGTCTGTCAAGTGGAACAGTTCGGTCCAACGCATGCGATAGGAATCTATATTGTCTTCGAGTTGTCGATGACGAGATGCTGGTCGCCACGACGAAGTTTGGATTGGCTTGGGTATATATATCGGATTTGACTGTACATGGAGAGCATCGATTTCTGACTGACCAGACGTGCTTGCGTTTTAACGATGCAAATTGTGATTCAAGAGGAAGGCTATGGACCGGTACCATGGTCGATAATTTTCAGTCAGTGAATGGCGTGCCACAGCAAACTCAGTCTGTTGGCGAGATTCTGAGCATTGAAGAAAGTGAGATTACTGTCGCGGACACAGGCTATGGATGTCCAAATACGTTTGCCTGGTCTCCTTCCGACGACACAATGTACTGTGCAGATTCGGTTTCAGGCTGGATCCATAGTTACGACTTTAATGCGGAAAGCGGTCGAATCGATCGTATTCGAGATTTTCACAAAGACGACTCTCGAGGCATACCGGATGGTTCGGCAATCGATTCGGAGGGATGCCTGTGGAATGCACGTTGGGATGGAGCCGCAATCTTTCGAATTACACCTGACGGTCGTGTCGATGAGATGATTAACATACCTGTTTCGCGCGTTACAGATTGTACCTTTGGAGGCTCTGACTTGAGGACGCTATACGTTACAACCGCACGCTATGGCGCGACAGGTGAGGACTTGATCGCGCAGCCATTGGCTGGTGATGTTTTCGCGGTCTCCCCGGGCGTTACCGGGACGCATAAAGGGACGTATCACGGTCGCTGGAATGGTGGTGCTTGACATCAAAAAAAATGTAACGTTAAATGTCTTACAGGATAAGTGAATTGTTTTTCTGTGGGCCTTAATTCCTTGTATTTAAAAGGTAAAAAGCGAATTTGGCTGACGGAATTATATAATGTTAATTAATATCGGTGGCTTGAGGCTTATCGGCTAGAGCCTGGAAAAATTTGAGATGCATGTTTGGGAGAAAACAGTGATCAAGCGGTTAACAGTCCTCTTTTTGGCGCATTGCTTTTTGGTTGTAGGGCAAGCTTCCTTCGCAGCGGAGTCATCCGCATCTTTGGAAGAGATAGTAGTAACGGCCCAACGACGTGAGCAAAATATTCAAGATGTCCCAAGTAGCATCTCTGCCTTGTCAAACGAGTACCTGCGTGATCGTGGCGTTGACGACATGAGAGGCTATTCGGATTTTGTGGCAGGCATGATCTATAACGGTACGCCGCTTGTTGGTGAACGGTCAGGACCGGACATTACGATACGCGGCATCGCAAATTCCCGACTATTTGATTTTGAAACAAGTATCGCCACAGCAACGACTGCCTTCGTATTCGGTCAAATGCCGGCATATTCATTCGATCCGCGGCTTGCTGATGTAAGCAGAGTTGAGGTATTGAAGGGCCCGCAGGGCACTCTGTATGGCGCATCTTCCATGGGTGGTACGGTAAAAGTCGTGCCAAATGTTCCCGACGCGTCAGGCTTTTCTGCAAGTGTTACCGGCGGGTTGGGCTACACAAATGACGGCGCAGCCAATACCGAATTCAGTGGCGTAGTGAATATTCCGTTCATCGAGGACGTTCTGGCTGTAAGAATGTCTGGATACAGTTTTGTGGACTCCGGCTACATTGACGCACGAATGGTAGTAGGTCATCCCGACGAAGAGCGAGGCGGCATAGCCGACTTCGACATTTTTGATCCAAATGACACGGACGTGTTCAATATTGATGAACCGTCAAGAAATTTCATAGAAAACATCAATGAGGTAGAAACGATCGGTGGCATGGTTGCTGCAAAGTTCACTCCTAATGACAAGCTAGAGACGACACTGTCAGTCCTTTTTCAATCAAAGGACGAGCGCTCGTCAGGCAATTTCGAGCCGGCTCTGTCAAGTAGTCTAAACGAGCGAACTACTGAATTGTACGTTTTGCAGCCATCTTCAACTGACTATTTCATTGGTCAACTCGAGGCACGTTACGACCTGGGCTTTGCCGAACTTCATTCAGTAACTGGCACTCTGAATCGCAAATACACTAACGCGACCGATTTTTCGGCGATTGTGTACGGTACCTTGGGAGGCGATGGAACGGTGCCTGTGCCGGGCACCGCGACCGTTAACTTTATCGGCGACATCGATGTCTTTAGCCAGGAGTTCCGGCTGCAAGGGAACGCTGATGTGTTGGCGGGACTCAATTGGACGGTTGGTTATTTCTACCAAAAAGAAGATCGATTGGCCACCGGCTCAGTTCCGGTTAGCGCAAGCTGGATTGCGAATGGTGGTGCGGACGGGTTACTTCCGCCAAGTGGCAGTCGTCTGGTCTGGGCAGGGGAATATACGTCCGAGTATACGAATAATTCATTTTTTGCAGATTTGAGCCTTTCGCTGACCGATGCGATCGTACTCAGCGTTGGGGCGAGGACTTCGAATCAGGACCTGAGCTCGAGACGTCTTGATTTCGGTAACGTGTTCGCAGGAGCCAGTACACCTGACGGATTTACGGATTCTTCTCAGGCCTTTGGAGAAGACCAGACCACTCCTCGCGTTGCATTGACCTGGACTGCAACTGATGACGTTATGCTCTATGCCAGTGCAGCCGAAGGATTTCGAATCGGCGGTGCCAATCCGACGGGTAATCTCAATACACCGGGTTGCCAAAATGCACTGGACATATTAGGAATAACTGAAGCCGGTCGATTTGAATCAGACTCTGTCTGGAATTATGAAGTCGGCGCCAGAAGTCAGTTCTCCGACAACAGAGTTCAACTGAATGTGAGCGCATTTCAAGTTGACTGGCAAGACCTTCAGGTCGCAACGGCACTTACGGCGTTTGATCCGACCTGCGGTGCATCTATCGTAGCGAATGTCGGAGCGGCGGAAGTCAGAGGCGTCGAATTAGACCTGAAGGCCCTGTTGACCGACAACATTCAAGTTGGATTGGTTGCAGAGTTCAATAATGCCGAATTGACAGAGTCAAGTCCTGGTGTGCCTGGAGCCCAGCCGGGCGATCCGTTAAAAAGCATACCGGACTATTCCGTCGCTCTAGGACTGCAGTACGATTTCACGGCGATTACGAGCACTGATGCCTATGTGCGTCTTGACTATGTGTATATGGATGATCGCAGCTTCAGTGATATTGCAGCTGGTCCGAGCGATGCGTTTAGCTTGCCGTCGTATAGCCTGCTGAATATTCGGGTCGGCGCTACTTATCAAGACTGGGATATCGTTGCGTTTGTTGACAACGTCAGTGATGAGACGCCTCAACTGGGCGTTACGCTGTGGCCTCGTGGTCCTGGAATATACGGGGACGGCTCAGATACCCAGCGAGTCGTCAATATCGGGCGTCCTCGTACAGCTGGGGTGCGTGTAACAAGGCACTTCTAACGACTAGCCGGGAAGGACCGTAATACAATCGGCCGTGAGCATTTCGAGTGTTGTTACTCGACGATGCCGCGGCCGTTTTCATTTTCCTGACCGTAGAAGAATGTAAAACTACGGGTCCGCAGTCGAGATCAACAAAGAAGAAGTCGCAATGCGCCCGCTTTTTGCAGAAAGTATTGCAGCGAAGAGTCTATAAAGGCGGTTCAGTCAGGAACTGACAGTCAGCGAGAATCATGTAAGTGATCTGTTGCATTATTGCAGCGTTAACAGGAGTTCGTGGTGATCCAGAACGATTCTATTTCTCATCCTGAGTTTTCCGGGTACGTCGGTATTGGTCGAGCGAACATCACGCCGCCGGCGGGCATTTATGCGCGAAGTTGGGGTAGTTCAACTCACGATGTTGCGACTGCTGTGCACAAACCGCTGTACGCAAGCTGTGTCATGTTTCGCGGCTTGGACGCAGACCTATCGCTATTCATGCTCTGTCTCGATCTGTCTTTTTGGGGGAACCGGGAAGAGTCAGAGATCCGTTCGCAGATACTGGAAAAATCGGGTTTGGCGGAACACCAGCTGATACTGCATCTATCGCATACTCATAGTGCACCGCGCAGCGACCTTCAGAATGCCGGGAAGCCCGGCGGGGATCTGATTCAACCCTGGCGCGACAAGATTGTGGCGGGTGCTGCAAGTGCAATAGAAGAGGCACAGACCAGCGCCAGAAAAAGTGTTGTGACCTGGGCCTACGGAACCTGCAAGCTTGCCCACAATCGAGATCAGCCAGTGAAGGAGGCAGGGGCGGTGACCACTGTTGTCGGACTCAACCTGAAGGGCAAGGCTGATGATACTTTGTTGGTCGGGCGCGTCACGGATGATGATAATAATGTTCGTGCGGTGCTCGTAAATTACGCTTGCCACCCCGTTTCACTGGGAGGTGGAAATACCGAGATCTCACCCGACTATGTTGGCAGGATGAGAGAGATTGTGGAGGCTGAATTAGCGGGTGGCATTTGCATTTTTTTGCACGGTGCCTCAGGAGAGCTTACTCCGCGACTCAGTTACGCATCAGACCCTGCCGTCGCCGACCAGAATGGATTGGAAATCGGCTATGCAATCCTGGAGACGCTGGCATCGTTTCTGCCGGGTCAGTCGACCTTGGCCTTTGATCGCATCCAGCAGTCCGGTGCACCACTGGGCCTATGGGCGCTGCGGTCCAAGCCGGCAAGTACAAAAATAGCGACCGAATTCGCCAAAGTGGAACTGGCATTCCACAACTTGCCCACGCTGGAGGCGCTGGACAACGATATTCGGCAAACCAGCGATAGCTATATGCTTGAGCGTCTGCAGCGGCGCCGGCAGCTCCGGGATGAGATGGGCGACGGCGATCGCCGTGAGATCAGCATTCCCATATGGCGGATCGGCGACTTGGTGGTCGTCGCGCTGCCAGCAGAAGCCTACAGCGAATTTCAACAATCTCTTAGAGAAGCATTTCCTGATTTGGCAGTTGCAGTGCTAAACATCGCCAACGGCTACTTCAGCTACCTGCCTCCGAGGGCATCCTATGATGTACCGGACCTGTATCAGGTTAGAGTGGCATTATTCAAGGCCGGATGTATGGAGAAAGTACTGGAAGGCACACAGCAAGTGATTGGTAGGCTAAGCGCGAGGCGATGATGCGATTTACTAAGAAAGTCGTAGTTGTTACCGGTGCCGCAAGTGGTATCGGTTTGGCTATCGCGAGGCAATTTGCGGAGAACGGGGCGACGGTATGTGGATTGGATATCGACGTCGATGCGTTGTCCCAGGCGTTTCAAGACCAGGAAGGTATTAGCGGGCGTCTGTTGCCGTATTCGGTCGATGTGTCGAACGAAGCTGAGGTCATATCCTGTTGCAGCAAGATACTTTCCGAGTTCAGGACGGTTCATGTATTGGTGAACAATGCCGGAATCAACATGGCCAAAACAATAGATGGTCTGAGCACCGAGGACTGGGATAAGGTGTTCGACACCAACCTGCGAAGCGTGTATCTACTGATACGACAATTTTGGGATCACTTCAGATCAAGAAACGGCGGCGTGATTATCAACATGTCGTCGATCATGGGGCAGGTTGGCGGAATAGGTGCTCCGGCATACTGTGCGTCGAAGGCGGCAATTCTCATGTTGACACGCTGTTTGGCTAAAGATGGCGCGGGAGTCGGGATCAGGGTGAATGCGATTTGTCCCGGATACATCGCTACTCCAATTATGGAGAAAGTGTTCGCCGAAGCCGAGGATCCTGAAGCTGCCCGGCGAGCCGTGATCGAGCTACAACCGATGGGCCGCATGGGAACGCCGGAGGACATTGCGAATGCTGCGATATTTCTCGCGTCCGACGAGGCAAGTTTCATTAGCGGAACATCTCTGACCATCGACGGCGCTGTGACCGCGACTCAGATTGACTGAGTTTCGATGGGGATGAACAAGCAGAAACAGAACCCGACTTACGTCAAGCATGCATGACCGGCGGATCAAGTTAAAGAACGGTCAAATCTTGGTCGAAGTGGCGCCGGAATGTGGCGGGTCGCTGACACGTTTCGACTATCTGGATGGGGGTCGGGCGGTTCCTCTGTTTAGGCGATGCGACGATTCGCTGGTGGCTCAGCGGTCGCCATTGGGCGCGTCGTGCTTTCCCTTGCTTCCGTATTCGAATCGGCTGCGTAATGGGCGATTTATGATCGGAACCCGAACAATGCAGTACGAATTGAATTGTCCCTCAGAGCCTCACTCGTCACACGGAAACGCCTGGACAGGAAAATGGTGCGTGGATGATTTTGACGAATCTCGAGTAGCTATGTCCTTCGATCCAGACTCGGATCAACCCGTCAATTATTCCGCTACCCGAGAAATTAAGGTTTGCGAAAGCAGTCTGGAAATTCGTATGAAAGTTACAAACAGGGAATCACATCGAGCTCCGTTCGGAATGGGGATTCACCCATATTTTGCAAGGCCTTGCGAGGCTCAGATTCGATGTTCTCTGGAAAAAGAATGGATATTGGACAAAGAGTTGATGCCGATAAAGTGTGTGTCTAACGTGCGTAATCCCGCGATGCGAAAATCCGCTCGCGTCTGCGAGATGCCGGAAACGGCCGCTTATACGGGTGATTCGACTGACGCTTTGATTTTCTGGCCTTCTGTTGGGTTGTCTCTCCACTGTATTTCAGATCCGCCGATGAAACATGCGATTTTCTGGCGCCCAGACAAGCAAGATTTTTTTTGCTATGAGGCTGTCAGCCATATGATTGATGGATTCAATATGTCGGAGTCTGTAGGCGTGGATTCGGGTGTGATTTTTCTGGAGTCCGGTGAGTCCATTGCGGCCACCTGGAAGTTTCTCGTCCTGTCCAACAGGTCACAATAGGCGTGGCCATGAATCAGGCAGAATTATCAAATCGCATCGAATTGACAGTTAGAAGCTTTAACGTTAAATTTTGCTCTATGCAATTGTTTACTTTACAGCGCTAAGTGCGGCAATCGAATAGCGCTTGGTGCGGACTACTCGGGGGTCCAGTTCCAGGAAGTCATAGCTTGGACCACGAGGTAGGTGAATTAGTGAAAGAGGCACGGGCGAAATGACTGGATTTGACTATTTCATCTTCGGAGGATACTTCGTCGTTCTTAGTGTTATCGGGTATGTTTCCGGACGTAACCAACGGGCAAGTACTGAAGACTATTTTTTGGCTGGCCGCACGTTGCCTTGGTATGCAGTGGGCGGTTCGTACGTGGCGTCGAACATTTCAGGCGAACACTTTATCGGCCAGGTAGGAGCCGCATTTCTTTTCGGTGCGATAGTCGCAATGAGCGATTGGGGTAATGTTCAGGCTTTCAGCGTTCTAATCTGGCTTTTTATCCCTTTCCTGCTCGCATCAAGAGCTTTTACCATTCCCGAATTTCTGGAGCGTCGATTTGGAAATGTTTTACGTCAAACATTCGCTATCGTTACAATTATCGCCAACATCGTCGCTTTTCTGTCTGCTGTACTTTACGCCGGTGGCCTGGCCTTAAGAGGTCTATTTGGCTGGAACCTTGAGGTCTCCATTGTATTCATAGCTATTGTTGCTGGTGTATGGGCTGTCTATGGGGGATTGCGGGCGGTAGTCTGGACAGATCTATTCACGCTCGCCGTGCTGCTAATGGGGGGGCTGTGCGTTACCTATTTCGGTCTGCAGCATGTATCGGGTCCCGACGGGTCATTGATTGATGGTTTGCAGGTAGTTATTGAAAAGAATCGCGCTACGTTCGGGGAATGGAAAGCAGCAGTAGAAACGTCAATGCCGGAAATTGTTCCCGGAAGCCAGAGCTACGACCGGCTGTCAATAATTCAGCCGGCAAATCATGCGTTGTCCCCATGGTTGTACACCGTATTCGGATTTCTGAGTATCAGTATCTGGTACAACGTGATGAACCAATTCATTATTCAGCGGGTCCTGGCGGCTAAAGATGCATACAACGCACGTATGGGGATCGTTTTTGCCGGTTACCTGAAGCTTTTCATGCCGCTGTTAACGACGCTTCCTGGATTGATATTGTTCGCAATGTACCCGGAACTTCTTAACCAGGATTGGGGTGCGGCGAAACAGGCGGCCGATCAGGGATACATCAGGCTGGTGACGGAATTAGTCCCGGTTGGCATCATGGGGCTGGTCTTGGCGGCGCTTTTTGGTGCAATTCAGTCAACAGTCAATTCGGTACTCAATTCAACTTCAACAATCTTTACGATTGACGTTTACAAGCGCATGATCCGGCCAAATGCGAGCGATCGGGAGGAGGTTAGGGTCGGCGTGATTACGACGATCGTTGTACTGATTATCTCGATAGTGCTAGGAGTACTGATTGATCGATTCAAAGGGCAAGTCTTTCTCTATATTCAAACGCTATACGCTTTCTTCGCAGCGCCATTTGCGGCCGTCTTTCTCCTCGGACTTCTTTGGCGTCGCATCAACAATACAGGCGCCGTAGTTGCGGTTTTCGCCGGATTCAGTCTAGGCGTGTTGATGAAGGCGTACGTTGCATTCGCCGGTTTATATGCGGCGTCGGCTCTGCACCCGCAACGTTGGTATGAACATTTTGCGAATTCACTTTTCGCGTACCTGCCGTCGCCGCCTGGTTGGCTCTTTTCGTTCGGGAACCAAGCACTCATTACGTGGACGTTCTGTGCGGTTCTTTGTGTCGTGATTAGCCTCCTTACTCCGGCGCAGAAGAATCTTGACAGTTCGGTCGTATGCGACTGGAACAAGATGCAATTGGGCCATGGATTAGGAACGCGATGGTATAACCACGTTCTGTTCTGGTGGGGCTTGTGGGTGTTGTGCATCTCTTCACTCATATACCTTTTCACTGGTGTACTTTCGTAATGCAAAAGAATGTTCGTTAGGGGCTGATAGTGGAATCATTGCCGGAATCGAAGACCAGCAGTTTTACTGGGCATGTGGCCGAGAGGTTTTCTCCAGAATCATTTCCTGAAAGTAATTACGCTCTCTCGGGCAGGGACGGCATGTCCGACGGGGATTGGTTTTTTTGTACGTTCGATCATCCGGATATTTTAGGACTAAGAGTTGGGTATCAATGCGGGACAATTGACAGGTCAGATTATGGCGGGGGGTATCAAAGGGACTTTTTGCAGTTACATCTGGAAATCGTAACCAGTGATGAAATTGTTTCCTGGATCGCGTCGGGTAAGTACACCTCAGAGCGAGTGAAATCATCGTCAGCCCCAGCCAGAATTGCGTTGCGAGGGGACGAAAGCGAAATTTTTCGGATTGAAAATTGGCCGAATAGGAAAGTGGAGTTCCGATCAGAAGATGGTAGATTAAGTGTAGACTTTTCTTTCAATATTCCATGGGTCGTTTTACTCCCAGATTTTATTCTGACAAGAATCGTATTCGGAATGTGGTGGACCTCTGGACCGCTTCGGGCGAATGTGCGTTTGGATGAAAAGCAGTACGATTTATCTGGACATTGCTTTCATGACCACGCACGCATTGAGTGTCGGCACAGTAAAACGAACTCATTGGGGATGTACTTGTACACTCCAGTCCGATTTGATGATGGTAGTACCTTCCTTTCGTATTACGCGGAAGATCATAAATCATGCAAGATTGTGTATTACTCCTTCGGCATGCTCATGGACGCAAGTGGCAAAGCTATGGAGTGGTATACGCACTTGGATTTGCCGAGTATAACTTTCGACAGAGACGGTATTCCGGATACTTGGAATTTAGTAGCAGCTAATTCCGATTCGAGTATCAGCCTGAATTTAGTTAGCTACTCTCCGAAAGGCTTTGCTAGTCGTGGATTTGGTGATTTGCCTCAGAGCCGGGCGAGCTACAGGTATCTACCGAACATGTTTAACTGCGACGCCGTAATCAAAAGTGGTTCGGACCGTATTTTGCGAAGAGGGTTGGGTGTGAGTGAGTATTATTGCTCCGAGCGATAATCCCCCGAGATTTGGCGTACCTATCAACAGCGAAACTGCTCACACTAGACTCAATAATTTGCGCTGCTATGAACCGCTACGTCAATTCGGGTGAGCGTTCGAGATTCGAAGTTGACGGACCTGCATCGATTCGCGAACTCTGAATGGACGGTTACTCTTATCGGTCGATTCGCTGCGGCCGGGTTATTTTTTCGAAACTATCCGCAGTCTTCTTGAACAATTCGATATTGCGCCATCTCGGCGATCCGGATGACTATGTGCAAGCGACATTCTACGCGTAAGCTTCACCGTCAAACGGTCAAACCGTCAAACCGTCAAACCGTCAAAC
>JBBKWB010000023.1:0-27551 GCA_037968755.1 Woeseia sp. | reverse complement strand
TTGGCGACAACCCGACTGCCCGGCCGCAGCACTGCGCTGCGCAAGACAAAATCCGGCGTTGTGGAAGTAACCAGGTCGGTACCGCCAGAGATGTCGATTCGTAATGGGTAGTTTGACTGGCTGGTCGATACGACAATATCAAAATCAGCAGTCGAGCCACTGGTCGTTGAACCCAGGTCTACACCATCCTGTCCGCGCACTTGCACGCTGGCAGACACGACAGGGCCGTCGCCCACACTGCCAACGATACGTTGATCATTTACGATCTCGCCGGAGTTGTTACCGTTTTCGTCGGGGGTATCCGTGCTGCCCGTCGGCAAACAACCCGCAAGAACCATCGTAAACGCAGCGGACATCGTGCACAGGCGAACGAGTCGCGCGAAATAATTGAAGGACATTCATTTGCTCCTGCCAGACTGGCAGGCAAACCGATGTTGCGTGAAACGCTGGCTCGTGAAGATACACGAGACCTGTAGGCAAGCCGCTCTACAAGCTCAAGTCCTGTACAGCGATTTAGTTTAATCGCGTGTACTTCATCCTACTGGTAACCCCGCTGTCATAGGAGTCAACCCTTAGACCGGTGGCTTTGCGTCCCAATCTTTCGATCAGTTTGCCTTTTTCAGTTACTGGCTAATTCTCAAACCTAAATAACGTACTTACGTACATAACCATCATGGTACTGCTGTGTCTTCGGCACGCTAGCAAACTTCTTTAATAAAAAAACCTGTCTCAAATAGCCGACGTAACATAGGACACGACATTTATCGTAAAGTAGCAAATGTGATCTGTGTCACACTTCGCCGCGTCGCGAATTTCCGGCTGATTTGGTAACGAACGGAGCAACTGCAAGCAGATCGGTAACTTGCGGATTATTCGCAGAAATCAAAACAAGCGCCGCGATGAAGCAAATTACCGCGTATTATGAAAAATACACGTCACAAGACTTGCGACAAAATGGTGAAATTTCCGCAATACGAAAACGCCTGTGGCTGGAATCTGCTGCTGGAACCTCAGGAATCTGCGCAAAGCGTGTCTGGACCGCTGGAGTGCGATGTCGTCGTTGTCGGCGCCGGCTTCACCGGGATCGCTGCAGCCCGGCGCTGGGCAGCTCATGATAGCGCTGCCAGCATCGTTCTCATCGATTCGAGCACCGTTGCAGAGGGTAACCCTGGTCGAAACTCTGGCTTTCTGCTGGAAATCGCGCTCGCCCACGATGCCAATACCGCGAATATGCAGCGCATGCGCGAGTGTAATCGCTTGCTCGGCGAGACGATGCAGCAGATACAAGAAGATGCGCTGGGATCCAGCCCGGATTGCCAGCTTACCCATTGCGGCACCTACCGCGCCGCTGCGGGCAAGCTGGGTGCAAAAGCGCTGCAACGATATCGCGCATTTCTCGATGCGGCAGAATTACCGAGCGAATTCCTGTTCGAAGCGCAACTCGCCGAGCGCATTGGCAGCCGGTTCTACCGACAAGGGCTTTACTCACCGCACTGCTACCTGGCGCAACCGGCCGCACTGATTCGAGCGCTGGCGGAAAAGCTTCCATCGAATGTGACCCTGTACGAGAACACGCCGGCTATATCGGTCAAATCGGTACAGGGCGCGTGGTCGGTACAAACTCCGGTAGGCATAATCACCGCGCGCAAAGTGGTGTTGGCCAACAATGCGTTTTGCAAGGGTCTTGGAGTAGGTACATCGAGGATTACTGCGATGTATACCTACGCCGCACTAACAAAACCACTGTCGACTGAACAGCTCGGCAATTGCGGAACGGACGAACAGTGGGGCTTGCTGCCAGCACATCGTCTCGGCAGTACTTTGCGGAAAACAATTGATGGCCGATTGCTCATACGATCGTTGTACGGCTATGAACGCGAGGCCGACAATCAACGCGTCGCGGTTATATTGCGGGCCGCGCTGCGGCGACGATTTCCGCAACTCGGCAATGCTCCGTTTGCGTCAGTCTGGTCTGGTGCAACCGGTTTTACCTATAACGGCTCGCCGCTCTGGGGGCAGGCAGCGCCCGGGCTGTTTGTCTCTGCTGGCTGCAATGGCGGCGGCGTGGTGAAAGGAACCTTGTTCGGTCGCCTCCTGGCCGACTACGCCTTCGGCCTGGAAACGCCGGACATGGCAGCATTGTTCGGCAATGCAAGCTGGATGCCGCCCGAACCCATTCGAGCACTTGGGTTTCAGTTAATCGCCGGCATTGAGCGCCGGCGCGCCCGCGCGGAAGTGTAAGGCTCTGCCTATTCGTGTAACGTCAGGGCACTAATCAAAACGGGGGGAATCCGTGGAAGAGTACGTCTCTGTTGGCGCCTGGTCGCTGTTGCCTGCAACCGTTGCCATCATCCTCGCATTTGCCACACGCAATACCGTGTTCTCCCTTGGCGTCGCCTGTGTCGTTGGCGTGCTGATAGCTGGCGAAGGCCTGATCGGTTTTCCAAACCTGCTGAAAGAAGCACTCGGCACCACCGCATTCTCGTGGATTTTCCTGCTGGAACTGTTCATCGGCGTCACGATTGCTTTTTTTCAACGCACCGGCGCCATTCGAAACTTTTCCGCGTGGGTTGAGCGCCGCAATATGACCCGGGTGCGGGTGCAACTGGCCGCCTGGATTATGGGCATGTTCGTCTTTTTCAGCGACTATTTCAGTCCGCTGTTCGTTGGCTCAACGATGCGAACCTTGTCAGATCGCTTCAAGATCTCGCGCGAGAAACTCGCATACATTGCCGATTCAACATCCGCACCGGTCAGCGTGATCGTGCCGATTACCGGCTGGGCAGTGTTTATTGCGGGACTGATGATCGGCATGGGCCCGATTGCCGATGACGCGGATGCCATGCGCGTGTTTATTTACGCCATCCCGTACAACGTCTACGCGATCCTGGCCGTCATCATGGTTGGCGCGATCGTCAGTAAAATGATTCCCGAGTTCGGCCCGATGAAAAAGGCAGAGGAACGCGCCGAACATGAAGGCAAAGTGCTGCGAGATGGTGCACAACCTTTGATGAGCCGTGAGTTGACCGATATAGAACCGTACGAGGGAATCAACACGAGCCTGTTCTGGAATTTCATCCTGCCAGTCTTGATCGTGATCGGCGTGGCCGTGGGCTCGTTCGTCGTAACCCAGTCGGCGTTAACGATGGAGGCGTTTTTGCTGTCATCGGTGATTGCCGCGATAGTCATGCGCGTCCAGGGTGTTCCGCTTTCGGACATCATGGAAACGGCGACAAACGGCATCAAGGGCGTAATGCCTGCCATTATCATTCTTGCGTTCGCTTACGCGCTGAACGAATTGTCGGCGAACCTGCATACCGCCGATTACATCGTCTCGCAAACTGAGGGTTGGCTCACACCAGGATTGTTACCTGCGCTGACGTTCCTGACCGCTGGAATCATCGCGTTTTCGACCGGCACATCGTGGGGCACATTTGCGATCATGATGCCCATCGCAGTGCCATTGGCCTTCACCTTCAGCGGCCAGGAACTGCAGCCGGTCGTCTATGCCACGGTTGCCGCGATCGCTGGCGGTGGCGTATTCGGCGATCACTGCTCACCGCTATCGGATACGTCCATTCTTGCATCGACCGGCGCTGCGTCTGATCACATCGATCACATCAAGACGCAGATGCCCTACGCACTCGTAGTTGGCGTTATCAGCCTCGCCGCATACCTCGCGATCGGCATGCTGTTTTGAGTCCGTAGCTGGGAGTCTGCGCAGCAGAAAGATTTCCTGCTGCGAAAGCACAACAGCAAGGCCAGTCTACCGCGACGGAACTTTCTACCGCGCAAACTCCTAGCTGTCGAAAAGATCAAGGTCCTCATCAGCACTGTGCTGGGTAAGCAGAGACACTACGATCATGACCGGCAGCCCGATAACCCAACCTGCATACGATGCTGCAATGTCGTATGGCTCGTTGGCAATCACCCAGATGACTGCCGAGCCGCCCCCTGCAAGCATGCTCCAGAACGCACCTTGTGCCGTAGTCCTGCGCCAGAACAGGAGGCCAAGCATCGGAAAAAATATTCCGGCCGCACCGAATGTATAGGCGTAAAGAATCAGGTCCAGCACGTTGGGCACGAGGTAGGCGATGCCAATCGCCAGCACACCCAGGACCACAGTTGCGATACGGGCAACCCGTACCAGTTCTTTGCCGGTCGCCTGCGGGTTCATCTGTTTGCGATAGATATCATTGGTAAAAATCGCGACGGGACCGATCAACGCAGAATCTGCGGATGACATGACGGCTGCGATGTAGGCGGCGATAACCACACCTGCAACACCAATGGGCAATAACTCCATGATAACGGTCGGTGTCGCCAGTTCAGCGTCCTGCAAATCCGGAAATAACATGCGCGCGATCATGCCGACCAAGGTGCTACCTATGGCAAACAGCGGCCATTCAATTGGAATACCGGTCAGGAAGAATGCGCGGCGCGCAGTGCGCACGTCGCGTGCAGCAACGATGCGTTGCATTGCGGCGATGGAAATGAACCAGACGGGGAAGATCGCGAAAAACCAGCCCAGTACGGTTTTCCAGCCCACTGCTGTCCAGTCGACCATCGACGCCATACCCGGCTGCGCATTGAAGTGCTCAACCATTGCGCCCCAGCCGCCGACTTTCATCATGCCAATGGGTACCGCAATGAACACGATGCCAATCATCAGAATGATCATCTGGAACACATCGGTATAGATAACGGCCTTGAGTCCGCCCATTGCGGTGTAGGCGAGGATAATGGTGCCGGAGAGCACCACGGCAAACGTCAGGTTCAGGTCGAGTGTGACTTGCAAAAGCTTGCCGCCGGCAATGATCTGACCGCCAACAAATGCGAACCACGCGAAACCGATAACAACGGCAGCAAGCGTGCCGGTGCGGCGGTCGAATCGGGCTTCGAACAGGTCGCCCGTTGTCAGTCCGCGTACCCGGTCCGCCCAGCGTTTAACCTTGGGCACCATCAGAAAAGACACCATGACGACGCTGAGCCCTGAAATTGCGATAAACCAGGAACCGGAAATACCGAGCGTAAAGCCCAGTCCGCCCATCGCGATACTGAAACCACCGCCAAGGTCAGTGGCCGCGGTAGTGGATGTCGATTGCAGCAGGTTCATATTGCGATCGGCTGCGAGGAACGATTCTGATTCGCCGTCGCCGCGTTCTGTGCGGGCGACACGAATGCCAATCCACACCAGGATTGCGAAGTAGATACCTATCGCTATGAGATCGAACAGATGCAATGAACCCATGCCTTACCCCCTTGCGGCTGACACCGACCGGTGCCCGCGCCGTACTGCAAACTTCTGCGCCGCTGCCGGCGCCCTCGTCGTTCTTCTTGTACTATTCAAGACTCGCACCTGAGTCGTCGCTTTCGTCTCTAACTCATTCGCGACCGTCAAGTTCACTGGCTGACTTATCCGGGAAAAAACATGCCGGACTTGGCGACAAGCCCAGCCAGTATGACTGCTCACTGGCGCGGGCTACGCCCGGAAAATCCTGACCCAGATTCAACAGATCAAGAATAAGCTGAAAATGCAGGTGGGGCGGCCAGTTGCCGTTACCCGGTGGCGCACCAACAGTCGCAATTACCTGCCCTGCCCGCACGACCTGGCGTGATTGCATACGCGACAAACAGTCGGCACCCAGATGGCCGTACAACGTGTAGAACGAGCCAGCGGGCGATTCGTGGCGCACTATCAGCAACGGTCCGTAGTCCAGTTCCTGCGCGTTATTCGCGACAATCTCGACGACGCCAGCTAGCGGCGTGCACACAGGCGTACCGGCGTCGCAAAACACATCGATACCCATGTGAATGGTACGGCGCTCTTCATCGCTGTTACCGAAGTTGTCGTTGTTATACAGCGAACGGCGTTCGCCCCAGCGACCGTACGCCACGGCGACGCCGTCGCGCTGCATGCGCTGTTCGATCAACAAACTAAAGTGTTGTACGTCTATTCCATCCAGCGGCTCGCCCAGCGCGAGACTGCCGGCACCGAGATCCAGAACGCTGCTGCGTCCCTGCGCGGCAATAACGGGTTCGGCATCCTGCGCTGCAGCATTCAGCCACGCCGTCACGCCAGTCAACGCGGATGCTGTCATCGCATCAGTCCGCCGGCCGCAAAACCTGGCCAGCAGGCGCCTCGCCAAGGCGTCCCGCGTCACGGGCAATCTTGCCATTGACAATAACGGTGTCGAAGCCGCTGGCGAGCTGTAGTGGCTGCGGGTAGGTCGCGTTCGCCCGCACCTTGGCCGGGTCAAACAGGATCATGTCTGCGCGCATACCCTCGGCCAGAAGGCCACGATCTCTGATCCGCAATATCTGTGCCGGGAATGACGTCATCTTCGCGATCGCCTCTTCCAGGGTCAGCACGCCATCTTTCACTACGTATTGCTCGATGATTTTCGCGAACGTGCCGTGGCCGCGCGGATGAAAACCGGTTGGACTGCCGTCTGAGCAAACGCCCACCCACTGACTTTGCAGCAGACTTGTCTGCAACTCCTCGTTCATTACGAAGTATGCTCCCGACGCGCCGTCCGGGCCGATGACATCTATCAGTACATCTTCGAAAGGCAATTCCAGTTCGAACGAAAGCTCGGCCAGGGTCTTGCCGGTATACGGGTCCGTTCCCAGCAACGTTGACTCCGGTCCGTTGCGGGCCATTACACGATTGCGCAGGTATTCTGCGAGTTCTTCGCGTCGTTCCAGGCGCGCGACTTCGAACTGTTCGCGGGTCTTCGCCCATACCGGAAACACGATACCAATTCCGGTATAGCTCGCCGTGTACGGATACATGTCGGCAGTCACGTCGATATCGGCGGCACGCGCATTGTCGATAATCTGCAGAATTTCCTGCGCCCGGGCACTGCCTTTGCCGTACACGGATTTCAAATGGGAAATGTGTACACGGGAATATCGCCCTTGCTCCAACAATTCGGCGATTGAGCTCTCGATCTTGTCATCATCTTCGTTACGCATGTGACTCATGACAACCCGATCCCGATTGCCGACAACCTTTGCCAGCGCGACCAGCTCCTGTTCGCTCGCATTCAAACCCGGGTTGTACTCAAGGCCGGTAGTCATGCCGAACGTGTACGCGAGCGTCGTATCCAGCAGTTCAAGCATCCTTTCCATGTCGTCTGGCTCAGGGCTCGGTGCCAGGCCAATTCCGGCGAGGTCTCGCAACGTACCGTGGCCTACGAACATCGCGAGATTGGTACCGATACCGATTGCCGCAACCTCGTCCAGCCATGCGGACAGATCGTCCGTCTCCGGGCTGCTGCCATCCTGACCCAGCGAAATGGTCGTGACGCCCATTGCGAGGAAGTTCTCAAGCTCAGGCGTTTCCAGTGGGTTGCCGTGGGAGTGCAAATCGATAAAACCCGGCGCCAGCACCCGACCCGCAGCATCGATCCTGTGCCGGACCCGGTTTTTCAGATCGTCGCTGCTGAACTCGGCATCGCCGACGAATACGATCGTGTCGCCAACCACCACGACGTCCGCTGCCATTGCAGGCATGCCACTGCCATCAACCACGCGCGCATTCTCGATAAGCAAATCCAGCGACTCGTGCTCGGGAAGAAATGGTGCAGGCTGGCAAGCGGCAAGCAACAGTATCCCGGCAATCGGCACGAGCTTGCGTGCAAGGGTGACATTTAAGGTGATCATCATTATTCCGGGCTGTGGTTATTGGGAAGGCGTGTGGTAACGAAAAAACCAGACAAGCGGGTCGTCGACATTCACCTGCTCATTTGTTCTCGTTAACGTCGCAAGTAGTCGTCGCTCTTGTCCAGCCAGTCATCGCGGCGCGGCGCCCACATATCCATTTCCTCCACGTCACCAATGCACAGTGCTTCATGTGGCAGATTCGCTGGAATGACTACAACCTCGCCGGGACCGACATCGCGTTCCTCTTCGCCGTGTTCGCCAAAGCGAAACCGTAGTGTGCCGGAGATGACCTGGGTAATCTGTTCGTTGTGGTGGCTGTGTCGCGGTACGAGAAAGCCGTCCTTGAACCAGATGCGTGCAACAGTCATCAGCTCGCCCGTGACAATGCGTCGCTGCATCATGGGATTAACAGTTTCCAGTGGAACGGTGTCCCACCTAAGATGTTCTGCTGACGTCATGTGCCCCCCGGTGCATACGCTCATTATCCGGCTAGCGTGACATCAGCAGAGCGTTACGGCAACCGCGACGGACTACGGCAATTGCAGGTCTACCAGCAGCGGATCGTGGTCGGACGCGCGCCATGGCAGTGATGGCTCGTACAGGCCCGGATCACGATCAAATTCCAGGTTGTAATCGTACAGCGGCGCTTCATCGGCATTGCTGTGCCATTCAGTGATACCGACGACACTCGCTGCCAGAGACTTTGATGCAAACGCATGATCCAGGGTGCCGGACTCCGCGCGGTAAACGAATGACCAGGCTGAGTCACCAACATGCTCACGCAGCAGGTTGGCATAGCCAAGTTGCTCCAGCGCGGCGACAGGGTCCTCGCCCATGTAGGCATTGAAATCGCCGACGATCAGCACTCTGTCACTGCCACTCGCTGTAGGATCCGTCGCCAACCAGTCACCGAGTGCTTCTGCAGCGAGTGTACGGGTGCGGCTGCAATTGCTCTGGCCATCTCCGCGGTTTGGATCGCCGTCTTCGTCGCAGGGCGAACCTTTTGACTTGAGGTGATTGACCGCGACCGTGAACACAGCGTCGTTGTCGAGTAAACGAAACGACTGAGCCAAAGCGGGGCGATTGCGATCATCGTTAAAACGCGGATCTTTTGCACGATCAAGTACCGCAAACGCCCCGTGCGGTGCCACTGTGGATTGGCGATAGATTAATGCTACCCGGATGGCATCAGTACCGATGACGCCGGTACGAACGGCACGCCAGTTATCGCCAGAGCCGTTCAGCGCTGCGAGCAAATCATCGATAGCTGCCCGGTCATTGTTTTCCAACTCCATCAGGCCAACGACATCGGCCTGCAGCGCATTGATGGCTACCGCGATTTTCTGACGCTGGCGAGCAAACTCCCGCGCCGAGTCCGCGCCCCTGCAGCCATCTTTGCCAACGGGCCCGCAAAGCGGCGCGCCCGTATCGACCGTCGCAAAATAGTTCAGGACATTGAAACTCGCGATGCGGACATTACCGGCAACCACGGGCACGTCCGGACGTGGATTGTGCTGCACAAATTGTGGCCGGGTAGTAGGCATAAGCCGCCAGGTCTCCAGACCCTGCCCGCCACTTCCTCGGCTGTAGCGCAGCACACCGGTGAGTCCCTCCACCGCATCGCCGACGCGCATCGGAAAGTCAGGTGCGGCGCTGCCATTTGCATAACGAATGGGTGAAACATTCTGCTGTGCGCGACCGTCGTCGAGCAACAGCATCTGCGTCGCGCGTTGCAACTGATGCGCGGCGTAAGCGGCCGGATCCGGTCGGTTCAGAGACGTGAATTGCTGCTGCCTTGGCAGCACGGACAACACGATTTCGCCGAAGCGCTCGAGCCCGTGCAGGTCCTGCACGTACATCGCTTGCGGAATACGAACCAGCATCCCTTCAAAGGCTTCGAGATCCGCGATTGCAATGCCGTCACTGTTGTCGACTACTTGCGCCGCCGGCAATGCGAGCACAACAGCGCTACTTTGCCCTGCACCAGTAGCAACAACCTCGCCAGCGTTAATTTGCGTTTCGCCAAAGCGCTCATCTACCTTGCCGACAACCTGCACCAGGTCACCGCTATTTACATCGACACCGTTTGCATTGCGATCAAATACGAACACACCGTCAGATGTTTGTACGTTGCCGTCTGCTTTTGCGTTTTGCAGATAAAAGCCCCCGAGTGAGCTGTCGGTATCGGCGTCATCATCCTGGAAATCGCCACTGACGATACCGCTGACGGTCACGGTCTGGCCGACGAACGGACTGTTGGCGCTGTCACCCTGAATATCGGACGGTGTTAGTGCGCTCGTCCCCGGCACGGTTGTGTCGTCAGCCGATTGCGGGTCGCAGGCCGAGAGCACGCAGGTGAGGACGACGAACAATGAAAAAGAGCGCATAACGACACCTTGCTGGGCAGACGGCCCCGGGCGAACGTTATAGCACGCGGCGCAGTTGAACTCAGGTGTGCTACAAGCTGCGCAAGGCTTGCGCACAACAGGTAGAAGTTCTGCAAGCGATCAGGGGAAAGTTTCCGAGGAGTGTGCCAGCGATTGTTCGCAGGGCATCGGGCAGAGCCCGGTTGAACTAGCGGGAGACCTCTACGAATGCAGACAGGAACTCCAGGCCCTTGCGCAGCTGCTGGCGGTCCATTGCTGCGGGAGGGGTCTGGTGAAAATCAGCGACGACCCAACGCACTTCATGCAGATCGCAATACGCCCACAGGAGGCGACCAATCCGGTATACGTCGCTGCGCGTACCGCAATGCGGGCAGCCGCGCAGATCGCGGCGGCGGCTCAGCGGGAACGGTACAACGTTGTCAGCAATAGCAGTCATTCGGTGTCCGGGCATGAATTACCCGCTAATATTCGGTGCAGATCAGGGTGCGGCGCTGTGATCCGGCTCTCAGCCGGCCGCTCGAGACCCGCCTTTCTGCCGGTTTTGAGACCTGGGTCGCGATGCCGGAGCACTCGAACGGCGTGGCAATGATTGACCCAGAAGAGTAAAAATACGCACTCGCTGCCTGCATTAACCTGATCGACCTGGAGAATTCGGATGATTACCCGCCTTTCACTGCTCACCACTACCTGCTTGCTCGTCGCGTCCGCGGCCATTGCTCAGGACGACATCAGCTTCAAGTCGACCGAACTGCGGCCCGGCCTGTACATGCTGGAGGGCGTCGGTGGCTTCAGCGGCGGAAATCTTGGACTGTTAACCGGCGACGACGGCGTGGTGCTGATTGATGATGCGCTGGAACCGCTTGCGGACAAAGTACTTGCCGCGGTGGAAGATATCGCCGGAGCGCCGGCTGAGTTCGTGATCAACACACACGTGCACGGTGATCACGTCGGTGGCAACGCGGCAATGCATCAACACGGCGCAACGATCGTCGCACACGACAACATTCGCCAGCGTATGCTCGATTCCGATGCCGCAGCGGACACGCTCCCCGAGATCACGTTTTCGAGCGAAGTGACGTTTCACCTGAACGGCCATCGTGCGCATGTCATTCACGTGCAACATGCTCACACCGATGGAGACGCCATCATTCATTTTCCGGATGCCAATGTCCTGCATACCGGTGATGCCATGTTCAATGGCCTGTTCCCTTATATCGATCTGGACTCGGGCGGCAGCGTGGAGGGCTTCATTGCTGCGCAAAATCTCATGCTCGAGATGACCGATGCCGATACCCGCATTATTCCGGGCCACGGCCCGCTGGCAAATCGCGGCGACCTGATCCTCGCCCGCGACATGCTGGTTGACGCCCGCGACAGAGTAAAAGCACTGCTGAACAGCGGTTTATCCGGGGCAGAAATACATGCAGAGAACCCGCTTGCGAGCTATCACGACGACTGGAACTGGGACTTCATCACAACAGAACGCATGACAGAGCAGCTGATCAAGGCGCTTTCCGCGCCGTAACAAGACGATTTGAGCGGGATTGGGTAGACTCCCCAGCACAATAATTAGCGGGGGGCGTCACCCATGAGTGATTCCGAAGTAGTAAAGGTAAGTCTGGTACAACGCGCACTGGCAGCTGTTGAACGTGCCGGCAATAAACTGCCGGATCCGGCGGTACTGTTTATCGCATTGCTGTTCATCGTCTGGATACTGTCCTGGCTGCTGTCCGGCATCAGCTTTGATGTTGTCGATCCACGCAGTGGCGAACCGTTACGCATCATCAATCAGCTCTCGGGCAGTTCGCTAACTGAATTTTTCAGCGTCCTGGTTACCAACTTCACACACTTCCACCCAGTGGGAGTAGTGCTGGTTGCGATGCTCGGTATCGGCGTAGCCGAACATACCGGCTTCATCAACTCCGGCTTGCGCGCCATGATGGCAGTCACTGCACGCTGGCTGCTGACACCGATGGTCATCCTTGTCGGCATCGTCAGCCACACTGCTGTTGATGCGGGTTACGTGCTGGTTATTCCTCTCGGCGGCGTGATTTTTTATGCGGCGGGACGGCATCCGCTCGCCGGCATCGCCGCTGCATTCGCAGGTGTTTCCGGTGGCTTCTCGGCCAACTTCGTACCGTCCGCTCTGGATCCGATGTTGCAGGGAATTTCGCAGGCAGGCGCGCAAATTATCGATCCAAGCATCGTGCTCAATCCGCTTAACAACTACTTCTTTACCACAGCGTCGACCTTGCTCATCGTCGCCCTCGGCTGGTTCCTCACTGAGAAAGTCGTGGAGCCGCGGCTGCAAACGACCGCCGTCGATGGTGATCTCGCCGACCTGCCAACAATGGAGGCATTGACTGATAAGGAACGCAGCAGCCTGCGCAAGGCGCTCATCGCCATGTTGCTCGGCATCGCTGTGTTGATTGCCACGTCATTGCCCGCCGGTTCTGCATGGCGTGCCCCGGATGGTGAATTAACAACCGGCGCTGCACCCTTGATGAAATCAATCGTGCCGCTGATCTTTATGTTGTTCCTGCTACCGGGCATCGTCTATGGCATTGCCTCCGGCAGCATCAAAACATCGCGCGACATGATCGCCGGCATGACGAAAGCCATGACGGGCATGGGCTATTACCTCGTCATCATGTTCTTCATCGCCCAGTTCATTTACGCGTTCGGGCAATCCAACCTTGGTGTACTGCTGGCGTTGCAGGGCGCGGCAGTCCTGAAAGCGCTGGCATTACCCGGCGCGATTACGATTACCGGGATCATCATCCTGACGGGTTTTATCAACCTGTTCGTGGGCTCAGCATCTGCGAAGTGGGCGCTGCTCGCGCCGATCTTCATACCCATGCTGATGCAACTCGGTATCTCGCCGGACCTGGCGCAAGCCGCATATCGCGTCGGTGACTCCAGTACGAATATCATCACGCCACTAATGCCGTACTTCCCACTGGTCGTGGTGTTTTGCCAGCGCTACGTAAAGTCGACAGGTATCGGCACCGTTACCGCGATGATGCTGCCCTACTCGGTTACGTTCCTCGTCGTCTGGACGATCTTCCTGTTGATCTACTGGGCACTGGGCTTCCCGCTTGGCTTGCAGGCCAACTACGGCTACCCGGCCTGATCAGTGTGCCGCGGGGCATTACGCCCCGCGGTACGTTCCTGAGTAGCGCTTAGCTCTGCAACGCTTCCTTGACGGCGCGATGCCCTTCGGTGATCGCCGAGTTAGTCGTTGCCTGCACGCCCGCATCAGAGTTCGCAATCGTAATCCGGCCATGCGGCTGGCGTGCCCTGAACCACGGCGTTTCGGTCGGATTCGGCCACTCCGGCTCCCACAACAAGTCGTTGCTGTAGGAATAACCGTGCGCCCAGCGATTGACCGTGATCGCGTGGATATCCCGCTCAGCATCGAAGCCGACACCGGACAGAGCCTGGTCAAGCTGATCACGGACGTGGTGCTCGTACACCGAGAACGGTGTGCCGAGCAGATGCCGGCGACCCTCGCGCCATTGTTCCGGCCCTTTGATATCCGGGAAATGCTTGACGTGACACATGTGCAGAACCATCGGATCGTCCGGCGTCTTGCCAAACTCGTAGTCGCCAATTGATACCGGGTAATCGAGCTCGACCTGCTTGAAGAAATCGTTGGTGTAGTAGATGAAGTCGAGGTCGAGTTCAGCGAATGGTCGCCAGTTCGGCACCAGCACTTTCGTGTACACCAGCGGAATCTTCACGTTGTAGGACAGGCCGGCCTTCTGTTCGGCTGGCAGTTCAGGGCAGATGTACGGCACGACGCTGTTGTAACAAGCCATGATGCAATGCGTGGCGCGAATCGTATGTATGTCGTTCTGATGCGCGTAAGTAATATCGACGCTGTCTTTGCCACCCGCGTGGCGAACGTTAACTACAGTGCTGTTGAGACGAATGCGTGTGTCGTTACCGTCGCGATCCAGTTGCGAATAATCGACGCGCGCTGTTACGACATCCTCCATCGTGTTTCCGGGAACCGCATCCGGCAGCAGTTTTCGTACCAGCAAGCGGGCCACCGATGCATTGCCATCCGGAAAATGAAAAATGTAGGGCTCATCACCGCGATAACCGGTGCGCGGCATGGTATGGGTTAATCCGGGCATGCCGCCATCGTAGGATTGCACCGAG
Source organism: Woeseia sp. (assembly GCA_037968755.1). Taxonomy (GTDB): domain Bacteria; phylum Pseudomonadota; class Gammaproteobacteria; order Steroidobacterales; family Woeseiaceae; genus Woeseia. Next base: position 13,329 of record JBBKWB010000023.1, on the reverse strand, counting down.
GTTGCCGGAATCTCGTCGATGCCAACACACCAGAAACTCATGCCCCAGCGTCGGTACATTTCCAGTACCTGCTGGTCAACCTTGACGAGATCCCGCAGGAACGCGTAGTAGCTCATCTTGCTGAGTTTTGCGTACTTCTCGTCGCGGCTGAGTCCCGGCAAATAATCGCGCGTGTCAGTCCACACGCGAACGAGGTCAGCGCGGGCCTTTTCTGACATCGGTGTCTGTGCTGCGAACTCTTCCCAGGGAATCTTGTTGTAACCACCAACCAGTTTTTGTTCGCCGTAAGTCTCGGAATCAAACAGGATGCCTTTGCCAAGCCCCATCGATGAATACAATTCCTGATGGTAGAGCTTGTAAAATTTTTCAGTATCGATACCCACATCAACCAGCAAATCTTTAGCCACCTGGCTATATGCTGATGGGGTGTCGATCGACTCCGTGCCGCCGTAACCGATGCGGGTCTTGCCGTTGATGGAAAATTCGTTGCGTTTGGCATGACCGCCAAAATCATCGTGATTGTCCAGCAACAGGATGCGCGCACCAGGCTTCTCGGCGCGATAGAAGCGGGCCGCTGACAAACCGCTGATGCCAGCGCCAACGATCACTACATCGTATTTTTCTTCCGGCTTCGAGGTTTTGAATTCGCGCCCTGCAACACGTGAATGCATGGTCTCCCAGGCACCATCGTGACTGCCGCGCAAGCCGGTTTTTGACGGCGGGTAGTAATCCGGAGCCAAATCGAATTTCGAACCGCTTGCCGCCAGCAGATCAGACCATGGCGCGAGCATTGATGCGCCGATTGCAACTTGCGTGCCGTTCAAAAAATCACGCCGCGTAACTTTGTCTTTCATGAAGGTCCCCGGTTCTTGCCACACCTGTGTGCGTAGCAGTGCCTGCGGGCCACTGTACGAAATTGGTCGGCGTAAAAGAAGAGCCGCCGCGTCATTGCGGTACGGCGTATTGATGGTTTCAGGCGAATCCGATCACACTCTGCTCTGTCGGAATGAGCCTGCTATAGTGGCGCGCGCTTGTCAGTCACATTGAACGGGGGAATGCATGACACGAGCAACACACCTCACATTAGCAGGCTGCGTATTAGCATTGTTGGCCGCCTGCGGCAACGACGCGCCGACTGCACAAACGGGCTCAGCCGATACGATACTGACCAACGCTCGCGTCTATACGTTGAGCTGGGATGATCCCGATCGTGAAGGCAATCCGGCAGCCAATGCGCCGTTCGCAAACGGTAGCTGGCAGCCCGATGCCGAGGCGGTGGCGTTACGCGATGGCAAGATCCTTGCGGTCGGTGCTGCAACCGACATCGTGCGCCTGGCTAGCTCATCGACCCGGCTAATAGATCTGGAAGGCGCAACCGTCATCCCGGGCCTGGTGGAAAGCCATGGCCATTTCAACGAACTCGGTGAACGGGCCGAACGTGTTGACCTGGACGGTGTATCAACCATGCGCGAAATGGCCTCTCGCGTGAGCATACGTGCGGCGCAAACAGCCGTCGGCGAATGGGTGGTCGGTAGCGGCTGGGATGAGGGGGCCTGGGCGAATCAACTGCCCTCGAAAGCAGCGCTCGATGAAGCGGCGCCACAGAACCCGGTCATGCTCAAAGGCCGACGCGGCTTTGGCATTGTCGTCAATCAGCGGGCCCTTGACCTTGCCGGCATCACGAAAACAACACCGTCACCATCCGGCGGCGATATTGTGCGTGACGAAAGCGGCGACGCTACCGGGGTATTCCTGAATCGCGCGCAAATCATGATCTACGACGTGATGCCAGAAGCGTCACTGGAGCAGAAAAAGCGACTGCTGGTAAACGGATTAATGGAAATTGCAGAAGCCGGTTACGTCAATGGTCACCATGCGGGTATCTACTCGGACTACATGCCGGCCTACACGGCACTGGCAGAAGCTGACGAGTTACCGATCCGGGTTGAGGGCATGGTCGCGGCACGAGCGGAGAATATGCCGCTCGTTAACCAGTGGATCGAAAGCGGTCCAACGAAGGACCGGGAGGCCTTCTTCCAGGTACGCGGCGTTAAGGCTTACTACGACGGTTCGCTGGGGTCACGGGGCGCCAAGCTCATTGCAGATTATTCCGACATGCCGGGTCACAAGGGTGTTGCCGGCTCCGAATACGGCTTTCCGGAAGAAGTTGTAACGCGTGCAATAGCGGCTGGATTCCAGGTAGGCGTGCACGCCATAGGCGACGGCGGCAATCGTGATGTGCTTGATTATTATGAGCAGGTGTTAGCCGACAACCCGGCCGCGCGTGAGCTGCGCCACCGAGTCGAACACGCACAGATTGTGCATCCCGATGACTTCGCCCGCTTCGGCGAAATGAACCTCGTCGCGTCGATGGAACCGGGTCACGCGGTCGAAGACAGTCCGTGGGCGGAAGAGCGAGTTGGACCGCAACGTATTCTCGGTGGCTACGCCTGGCGAACCATGCGCCGAAACGGCGCCGGTTTGATATTTAACTCAGATCTCAGCGGCACGGATTTTGATATTTTCTATGGCCTGCACTGTGCGGTAACCCGCACGAACCGTGACGGCGAGCCACCGGGTGGCTGGTATCCGGAACAGAGCATGCGCATTGAAGAAGCGGTGCGCGCGTACACCAGCTGGCCAGCCTGGTCATCACATCGCGAAGATCTGACGGGAACGCTCGAAGTTGGCAAGTGGGCCGACCTTACCGTGCTGTCCCTGGACCCTTTCCGCACGGCATTAGAAAATCCGGATGAATTGCTTGATGGCAAAGCGCTAATGACGATCGTTGCCGGCAAGATTGTCTACGATGGGCGCGAGTAGCCAACGCTACTCAGTCCATCAACGGCCGAAACGAAATGATAGATCCAGTAAGTTGATTTTCAGTGGCGTCCGAATGGTATTGAGCTGTTCCGGATACTGCTCGCGACACGCTTTCCTCGCCGTATCGCGGTGCATGGAAATAAACTCGCGTTGCACATCGGGGTTGTCAATCGTGCCAAACGCTTGTTGATGAATCAGCTTATCGCGGCGGGCGTAGCACGCGTCAAAGCGCTGCTCCTGCTCCGGATCAGCTACTTGTTGCTCGCCAGGCAGCGAAAACTCCGGCCTGATATCGATATCAAACAAGGCCACGATGACGAGCAGCGCTGCCACTAGCACCACGATGACGGTCCTGCTGTTCATTGGCGGCGTTATCGCTACTCCGGTCAGACAATCTGCACTATGCGCGCCGCATTTTGCCACTAGCCAGCAGAATTTTCTGCGCAGATTTCATTACAAATGATATGGTTAGCCCGCCGCTCGCGAGGCTGATTGGACATTCGCGTTGTCGCCGACTGCGATCTGGCCAACCAAAACCATAGCAACTACCGAGCGCGCGCAGGCGGTCAGCTGAACTCCGCGCGATGCTCTGTCACAATTAACGTATCCCCGTAACAGACCGGGGCATCAGCAAACGGAACAGGAAATCATGGATCGCGAAACCACCAGTAAGTTTGTCAACGCGATGTGGGATGACTCAATCATCCCGCAACTTAGCGAATACATTGCGGTACCCAACAAGTCGCCAACATTTGACCCGGACTGGGAGCAGCACGGTTACATGGACCAGGCGATCGCAATGCTCGAACGCTGGTGCCGCGAGCAGCCCATAAAGGGTATGAAAGTTGAGGTCGTTAAGCTCAAAGGGCGCACACCCTTGTTGTTTATCGAGGTGCCGGGCAGCAGCGATGATGTGGTGTTGTTATACGGTCATTACGACAAGCAGCCGGAATTCAGCGGCTGGGCCGATGGCCTGGAGCCGTGGAAAGCCGTCATTCGCGATGGCAAGTTGTACGGTCGCGGCGGCGCGGATGACGGCTACGCGGTATTCGGTTCACTCACCGCAATTCGTGCACTGCAGGAACAAGGCAAAGCACATGCGCGCTGCGTAATCGTTATCGAAGGCTGCGAAGAAAGTGGCAGCTTTGACCTGCCCCACTACATTGAGATGCTGGAAGACCGGATTGGTAAACCCAGCCTCGTCGTTTGCCTTGATGCGGAGTGCGGCAACTACGACCAGTTCTGGTGCACAACGTCCCTGCGTGGCAACCTCGTCGGCACCCTTACGGCGGAAGTCCTCACAGAGGGCGTGCACTCCGGGGCCGCGAGCGGCATCGTGCCATCGAGCTTTCGCATACTTCGGCAACTTTTGAGTCGAATCGAAAGCGAAGTTGACGGCAAGTTAATCGTCGAGGAACTGTACAGCGATATACCGGAAGCCCGGCTGCAGCAGGCGCAACTTGCCGCCGACGTTTTGCAGGACTCGGTCTTCCGCAAGTTTCCATGGGCAGACGACAAGGGTACGCCCGCCGAATCGCCCTACGAATTGCTGCTGAATAACACCTGGCGACCGACCCTGAGCATCACAGGTGCCGATGGCCTGCCGAGCATTGGCAACGCCGGAAATGTGTTGCTGCCAAAAACAACTCTGAAACTCTCGTTCCGGCTGCCACCCAGCTGCGATCCTGATAAGGCCGCCGCTGCAGTCAAGAAAGTGCTGGATGCCGATCCACCGCCGTTCAGCAAGACAGGCTTCAAAGTTGAATCCGCGATGGGTGGCTGGAATGCACCGCCGATAGCCGATTGGCTGGCCGACTCAATGCAGCGCGCATCCAACGACTACTTCGATAAGCCGTCTATGTACATGGGCACAGGCGGCAGTATTCCGTTCATGGGTATGCTCGGCGAGAAGTTCCCGGAAGCCCAGTTCCTGGTTACAGGCTTGTTAGGACCGAACTCCAATGCGCATGGACCGAACGAGTTCCTGCACATCGAAACCGGTAAGCGCCTGACTTGCTGTGTCGCACAGGTTCTCGAAGACCATTGCCAACGCAGCTGAGTAAGCGTGACGTCCTGGTGATCAGAGTCCTGCGCGACGCCTGCGCGGTTGTGATCCTGCTAGCAGCTAGCGCACAAGCCGAGCCGCTGCCAGAAGCCGACCTGAGTCCGTTGATTGCCAATATCGGGCTCGCCCGCATGGATGAAACCGCCGCCTTGCCAAACACACGGCAGGGCCAATGGCGGCTGACATCGTCAACAGCCAGTCATTCGTCGCAGAATGCAGATGGCTCCGAGATGTCTCTGTTCGACGGTGAAACCACCCGCATCTCACTTGCCGCAGAATGGCGGCTCGCGGAGCGCTACAGTATCGGCGTAGAGTTGCCCTACTTCATACATGCGCGCGGCGCGCTCGACGGCGTGGTGGAGCAGTGGCACGACTGGTTCGGATTTCCAAACAATCTGCGTGACCTGGTGCCGCCCGATCAGATCGATTTTCGTTACTCGGATAACGGCATGTTGTTACTCGACAACCAGCGTAGCCAGCATGGTATCGGCGACGTTCGCCTGACCGGGAGCTGGCAATGGCAGAACACTGCGACATCCGACAAGGCGATTCGACTCGCGATCAAGGTGCCGACAGGAGACAGCGACCGGCTGACCGGCAGCGGCGGCATGGACATCGCACTTGGTCTCGTGGCAGACAACAACGAACTTGGCGCCAGCGCACGCTGGAGTTCGTTTTACCGCGCCTATGCCATCATCGTCGGCAAGCCTGATCGCCTGGCATCACGTGCGCGGCGCCTGATCGGGCAAGCCAACGGCGGCCTGAGTTTTCGGGCTCACGAACGTTTGACGCTAACGGCGCAGGCAACCATTCGCAGCCAGGCATACGATTCAGCACTGCGAATGTTGGGTGACCCTGCGTTGCAATTGAATGTTGGCGGCAGTGTAAAACTGGGAGAACGCTTGCAGCTGGCAATCGCAGTAGGCGAAGATGTGCGGGTCGATACCGCGCCGGATGTAACGATTGCATTGGCATTGCGGTATACGCCGCTGGCTGGTTCACGGTGACAACAATTCAAGCAAGGCGGAGTTAGCAATGGCCGAAAATGAAAACAGCAAGTCGTCGCGTGGCGCAGATCTGACCTTTAGCGGCTTTAGCGTGCGATTCGTTGCAGCACTCGTTCTGGTTCTCGCCACCTACAACCCAACAAAGTATTCCGTATTTGCGTGGATTCGTGAAGCACTGGCCGCCAGTGAGCTAGGCGCGGCGCACTTTTTCGTCGTTGTCCTGTTGCTCATTGGCTGGACCATCTATCTCGTTGCCAGCTTCCGCTCCCTCGGTACCCTGGGAATGGTTCTTGGGGCCCTGTTCTTTGCAGCGCTGATCTGGCTGCTAACCGATTTTGGCCTGCTCGCGGCCGATTCCCTGACCTCCCTGACCTGGATCATCCTCGTCTGTTTTGCGGCATTGCTGACTATTGGCGTCTCTGGCTCTCATCTCTGGCGACGCCTGACGGGTCAGCTCGAGGTTGACGACGATTAACCTGATCCACTATCCGTAGCGATATCGATTCAATTGAATCGATCTGCTCAATGTTGCTGATTCGCAGCAATACGTAAAAAGGTCCTTGATCGAGTGTCGCAATTTCAGGTCAAATAGACACACATGCGACATGCGACAACGCTTTGCCGCCGAGTACCCTGCGTTGGAACGTTATTGCAATATTCAGCCGACCAGGCTGTGACGCTCGGTTGCCGCCAGGGAACGCGAGCCTTGCCGAGGCGTTAACTCCAGGAATGAGCTCGGGGCACGACAATCGAAGTTCGACAATGATGTCGAAAGTACGCGTCGACTTCTCGTTGCGTATCGCGCTTGTGGTTTTTTTCCTGCTCTTCCTTATTTACTTTCTACCGTTACTGCCAGCCGACGTCATGCGGCAAGTCGATGTCTATTTTGCCGAGCTGGTGTTACTCAGCCTGACACTCCTGTTATTTGTCTCAGCAGCAATTCAAAGCCGAGACGCAACCAGCCGAAATTTCTGGATACTACTGAGTGGCTCCTTTTTATGCTGGCTGCTCGCAAGCCTGCTTGGTTACGCAATTCGCGTCGAAACGCCGTGGCTGTTTAATTTTATAAAGGACATATTGCTCCTGAGTATGTCGTGCCTTGCGGTAGTAGCGGTTGACCTGCGCCCGGGCCTGATCAAGTCACCATTGCAAATATTGCGCGCGCGCCTGGCGGCATTGAGCAGCGTTCTGTTGATTGTCGGCATCTTCGGCTATACGGCACTGGTGCCCGCACTGGCTGGCATACAGGACTACGAATCCCCGTTCGCGGTCTATGCCATTTTGGACGCCTATATCGCGATTCGCTACCTGACGCAGGCGCGCGTTTCGACCAGCCGATCGTGGCGCACGACACTGGCGCTCTTCGGAACAGGTTTTGCGTTTATTACGATCGCCGATCTCATGGTCGTTGTTTTTGACACGGGAATTATTAGCTATAGAGCAGGTCAGCCACTAAACCTCTTGTGGTTCGCCTTCTACCTGCCGCTGTTCTTTGCATCGCGGATTCGCCAGGGCAGCCCGGCTATTCTGTCCCGAACCGACCGCAGCGACTGGTCCAGCGCGCTGAATCTCGGACCCTTGCTCGCATACAGCGTTGCAATCCCTTTGATACACCTCGGCGGCTATGGCTTTGGCTTGCTGGCTGAGAACTCTCGCAATGTCCGCGATATATTTGTTTTGGCCTGGCTAGCAGGCGCAACGATCGGCATCTGTTGGCAGTACCTGTTGTTGCGCGACCGCTTTCGCGAGATCGAGGCGCAAAAGGTCGTTGCGGAAAGTGAATCGAAGGATTTGCAGGCCCAGCTTCGGCAAACTCAACGTATCGAACTTGTTGGCCAGTTGACCGGCGGACTGGCACACGAATTCGGCAACTCGCTATTCGGCGCGGAATCGTTCGCTCAGAAAATTCTGCGCGACGTCGAGAGCAAAACAGAAACAGTTCAGGAAGAGCACGCCAGGGGGCTGCTCTCGGCGTTGGAGGGCAGTCGCGACCTGGTACAGAAATTCAACTACCTGGGTCGCGGTCAGGACTTGCGTTCCGCGGTGGTCAACATAGTCAGCGAAGTCGGTACGACGGTTGAGTTGCTACGCTCCGGGATTGCAAAGGGCATTGAACTCCAGTTTCACAGCGATGCCGATGAAATCGGCGCCATCGCGAGAGCCCAGGATCTGCAGCAAATAACGCTCAATCTGGTCCTCAATGCGCGCGACGCAGTTGGCGAGCGCGGCTTCATCGATGTGCACGTGGGCCAGGGTACGCCCAGCACGGAAACATGCGCCTCATGTGGTGCGCTCATTGCTGGCGAGCATGTCTGGGTTAGAGTTTCTGACAGCGGCCCCGGAGTCCCCTTGAACCTGCGCCAGCGAATATTCGAACCGCTCGTCACCAGCAAACCCGAAGGCGCAGGCTCGGGCCTCGGCTTATCAATTGTACATACGCTCGTTCATCAACTTCGTGGCCATATCGTGCTGGGTGAATCGCGAACTGCGCACTGCTCGTTCACGGTCATGCTTCCTGCAGTACAGCTGGATGTCTCCGGACCGTTGGGCACCAAGGAATCACCGCGGCAGCATGTGCTGGCGGTTGAGAATGACCACGTACTTGCAGAGTGCTTTCGCTCAAATTCGGTGCTGCACGATTTGCACATCAATCGCGTTACCTCGGCAGAGGCTGCTGCCGTTATCCTGCAACAACCAAACCAGATGCCCGATACTGTCGTTATTGGCAACCTGACCAACCCGATTGATGCAGTAGCTATTATTGACGCCGCAAAATCGGCTGGTCGCGCCTGTCGCGTCATTTTGTGTGCACGCCGCAGCCAGCGCGTGATTCTCGCATCGCTGGATGGGATCGAAACATTCGTCGATCAGCCGGTGGATGCCGATATTTTCGCCAGCATTATGTTGCGCCCTGTAATAAGTTGAGCCAAGTTCGGGCTTCCGACAACGGCCGAAATATCCTGTCATAACGCTAAAGATTTCTGTCGCCCTGCCGACAAACCACTGTGCGGTGCAGAAACTTAAGGCCGCGTCGTTCGACTAGCCAGGGACAGGCCATGAGTATCAATCCGGTGTCATATACCCAGTTCGCCCGCGTCCGCGCGACCGGCAGTGCTCCCGCACCACAAGCACCCCAGGCTGTCACGGCCAACAACAGTCGCTCTGATTTGCTGCGCGCCCGCGATGAGCTGTTGCAGGTCTACGAGTCGCTGCTGGCGCTCGCCGATCTCGCTGACGTTAAAACAAGCCTGCGGGTTGATCTACCCGATGCGGTATCCAATCCCGGCCTGAACCTCGATTTGTCCTCAACCGCCGCGCGCCTGTATTCCAGCGACGAGGTGAATGCCTCGCCACACTCTTTCACGCCGTTTGGTCCGGGCTGGGCGATTGGCTCAACAACGTTGTTGACCCTGGGCGGCGAATACGACGGCAGCAATGGCTCCGGATCACTCTCGTTTGAGGCCAGCCGTGGTGGTATCAAGGGTCTTAGTAACTTGCGTATTGTTGTGCGCGATCCAAGTAATAACGAGATCGACGAAATCCAGATTCAACGCAATGACGTCGCTGACCAGCAATACCAGATCGGCAACGGCTTGTACTTCACGATCAGCGCTGGAAGCCTGCTACAGACCGATACAACGTCCATCCAGGTCAACGCGAACACGGGGAGTGTTTTTAATCCGGCCTTGCCATTCAATGGCGTTCGCAACAACAACCCGAACTTCCAGTACTACTTATCACCCAACACGCTCAGTCCTGTCGTCGACGGTGGTTTCGAGCTAAACGGTAATACGATTAGTGTAAACGCCGGGGACACACTGAACGACGTCGTTGATCGTATCAATCTCGCAGCAACCGGCGTCAACGCAAGTTACAACGCCGCGACGGAGCGGCTCGAGTTCCTGCAATCGACCAGCGGCTCCGCGTCAACCATCGACTTGCAGAACGATACCTCCAACCTATTTGCCGCGCTAAAACTCAGCATTAGCAATCTTGTTGGGGGCACTGACCCCGAAACGGAACGGGTACTGGAAAGCGTCGCACCGTTCAGCGGCGTGCAGAGCGGTGAGATTTTCATCAACCAGACCAGTATCAGTATCGACAGTGCGGCGGACAGCCTGAATGACGTTATCGAGCGAATAAACAGCTCTTCCGCGGGCGTAACGGCGGTGTTTGATCCGCAGACTCAGAAAGTCACAATTGAGGGCACAACCTCTGGCGAATCTCTCGAGATTAATGGTAATGGTACGGGTCTGTTCAGCGCGCTGCAGATTCCAGAAGGTGTGCTCGACGCCGAAGCCGGCGTAAGCGGCATTTCAAAACGCCGTTCCTACCGTATTGCTGACAGCTTTGAGGAAGTGTTTGCCGGGCTGAACCGCGTATTTACCGATTCCTCTTTTCGGGATGGCTCGGATCACACTGGCATATTTCGTGGCACCCTGTCGTCGGCGATTTCAACGCTTTTTCCAGGCGGCGAATTGAGTGAAGAGCGTTTCGGCATTCAGTTCGATCGCAGTTCGAGCGCGCAACGGCGCGGCGGTTTCGCCCTGTTTGAACGCCGTGACTTCGCACAAGATTTGCAGCATCGTGGCGGCGACGTAAAACGCCTGCTGGCGGGGACCCAGGATCAGGCCGGCCTGATCGATAGCCTCGGGACAGCGACGATCAAGGCATTGACCAATATCAACAAGGTGCTTGGTCTGAACGGAACGTTCGTCGACACGTTCGCCTGAGCGGTTTACCCGTCGCGGCTGTGCAGCCTGCTGATTCCGCAAAATTTTCCGGAACTTGTGAAGTCGATCCGAAAGCGGCCATGCACGCCGTCGTGCATCACTTGTGAACGCAACACGTTTGCTGGAAACCTGACGGTCCTGCCACCCTCCGCCACCGCAATAACTTCCCTCGCGCTGCCAGAGTAAAGACGTAATAGATCGTCGCTATTGATCGACAAGGCCACTACAACAGAATTCGCCGACAATGTGCTGCCCCTGAAACACCTTTGCTGGAGTTTACGACTTTCGAAAGCGTGGCGCGACGAACGGCTCCAGGGTGTTGTACGGATCTCCGCCAGGATTTGTCTCGTCTTCGAGGGAAAACCGGTCGAGCGATTTCGGCAACGCCTGTTTTAAGTTAGCACTCGATGCATCCGGTATTTGCGGCATGCGGATGGGCATGAACTCTGCTGGTTTCTTCGTTGACATGATGAATCCAATTGTTGGGCAGCTGTATCGTTAATATTATGCTGCTCGCAACACGGACACCCTGCTACTCATCTTGTTAATCCTACCGCTGGTCAACGTAAAACCGTCTGTCGTCGGTCCGCTACCGTTGATCAAACATTGCAAGCGCAGCATACATTCGCCGGCCATGGCGATTGACGTCAGACGAGTGCTGCCAGCGACCAGTGCACATCGCTGTACACGTCCGTATCGGCGATGCGCACCGCGATTTGCCCGTCCTGAGGTCGGCGCCGCCATCAATTCTGCCAAAGTGTCGGGATTTCTTACGCTTTCGGCAATAATCCGTGCCAGCCTTTCCCGCGAGGCCCCGATTCCTGCGCTACAAGACCTCCCGCCACCCGGATTCAGGAAAACTGTGAACCAGTTCACACAAGAGCGGCGTTCGACTGTCGGCTGACTTTACGAACCGTTTTATGTCTTTCCGTATCTAGCTGTTTTTTATCGGATTCCGGAGCTGGCACGCAGCTTGCTTTGAAGACTGTATGACTACTTCAATGACCGCAGTGACCGCCGCCCTCGCCGCTTTGCTGATCACGATGTTCAGTCAGCCAGCCAGCGCAGGAAACCTCGATTTCGTCATCAATGGAAAGTCGCACCACATCAATTCGCATTACGACTGGAATGAAAATAACCTCGGTCTTGGCCTCGAGTATGAACTCAGCAACTCTTCCCGCTGGATCAAGACACTCAACGCCAATACCTTCGTTGACAGCCTCGAGAACGTATCCTATATGGCCGGTGGCGGGCTTAAACGTCGCCTGTTCAGTACTGATCGCTTTGCCGGGTTCTATTTCGATGCAGGCATCGTCGCGTTCCTGATGGCACGAAAGGACATGAACGACTACCGACCGTTTCCCGGCGTGTTACCTGCAGTCACCATTGGCAATCGCTACGCCGGCGTCAATTTAACTTACCTGCCAAAAAAAGCAGTCCACGATATGGCGCATGCGAATGTTGTAGATCCGACCATTGGTGGTGTCGTGTTCATGCAATTCAAACTGCGCATGAACACGTTCGACTTCTGAGCAGGAACGCCGCCGCGTAGCTTGCACGGCACTTTCATCCGCTAAGGACGTACCTGTTTTCTCACACAGGTAGTGCTGGCTACTGGCCGAGGAAAATCGTCCCCTCACTGACCAGAACACTGTAGCCGCCGATCCAGGTATCGATCGCATCTCCCGCCTTCTCCGCCCTGGCTTCGAGTTCGCTTGGCCGGCCCATTTCAACACCCTGCGCGATTCTCCAGCTGAAACTGCCGGATTCGCGCTCATCGCAACGAGCCAGTAATGCCGCCAGCGCGCAGTTTGCGCTGCCGGTTGCCGGGTCCTCAGTAACTCCGTCGAACGGTGCGAACATGCGTGCACGCAGGTCAAACGCATCGTCACTTTTACAGTAAACGTGCACATCCGGTTCAATACCGTCGTCGCGCAGCTGCTCAAGTTCAGCAATATTGATTCGAGCGCGCTGTAAGGCATCAAGGCTTCGTACCTCAACTACGAGGAACGGCAACCCTACACTGGCGACTTGTGGCGGATGAGTCTGCGTGACGATGTCGTCGACTGGAATAGACAACACCCTGCCCATCCGCTCGGCCTCTACGACAGTGCCAAGGGACAGCGCTTGCGGCGCACGTAATTCACACCAGATGCCAGCGCTGTGGCGACGAACTGCCACTGGTACAGGTCCGGCTAATTCGTCAAACAGCACTTCTGTCTCTTCGGAAAAATCGCCAAGACTGCCGTCCTGCGCCAGGGCAAAAGCAGTCCCAACGTTTGGATGCCCGGCGAACGGCACTTCAGTGGTTGGCGTAAAGATCCTGACTTTGCGGGTGAAGCCGTTGCCACCTGGAAGAACGAAGGTACTTTCCGAGAAATTGAACTCACGGGCAATCTGTTGCATTTCTGTGTCGCTAAGGCCGGATGCGAGCGGTACGACCGCGAGAGGATTACCGCCGAAGCGCTGCGAACTGAATACATCACAGATGAAATACTGATACTCGCGCTTACCCATACACTAAAACTCACAGCAACTGGATACGCACAACCATACAAGAGTTTATTGACCGGCAAACTGCACAGTTCAACCGTAAGCAACTGTACAGTTGCTACTTTGCCGGAAGCGGTCTGAACTTGGGCGGATGTGCTTTTCGATGTCGCGCAAACATCGAAAACTCGATGGGTCGGAATGCGAATAC
>JBBKWB010000022.1:0-19705 GCA_037968755.1 Woeseia sp. | reverse complement strand
CCATAACCCGGATTCGTAACGGCGATCGCCTGCCGACGTGTACGAATCTACTGAGGACTGACAAATGTCTATCCGCCATTACGGCAGCCGATTCGATGATCTCGATGATCTGACGTATCGCATGCTCGACAGCCGCTTTTGTAAAGTGGCAATGCACGGCCAGCGCCATGACGAACTCCGTCATCGCCGGCAACATGAACGCAGCGAGGGTGTTGAGGTGTCGCGCAAGCCGCGCAAACCTCGCGAGCGCCAGCTCGAGCTCTAACCACGTTAAATATCGCAGGTTGAGGCGGCGTGACCGAAGGGTCACGCCGTTCTTTTCTGCCGTCCCGGCATTGTCACGGGCTGCCTGCCGCTAACACCCGCCTGACCTCACTTGCGCGCAGCGTTTGCTGACTCTGTAAGCTACGGCCAGTATTCCATTACGCAGAACTGCGTCCTCGCAGACTGATAGCCGCTTGCGCCAAAATGGCGCCGACCAGCACGGTACACGCCACACCGGTAACCGCTGTAACCTCACGCAAGCCGTACAGGCTTGAAAAGCTGCCGACCAGTAAGCCACCCAGTGCGACCCCACCGAAGGCGACCATGCCCCAGAGACTACTGACCCGGCCGCGCACTTCGTCCGCGACCAAGGACTGAAACAGAATCTGTGAGCCAACTCCTGACAGCGACAGGCAACAGCCCAAAGCCGCGACCAGTGTTGTCGTTATCCAGAACTGATTGCTCAAACCCATCATGATCAACAGCAAGCCGCTGCCGATGACTGCCGCAGCGATGACGCGAAAACTTAACCAGGCGGCACCGCGTGCGAGCACTAATCCCGCAACAACTGCGCCGCCGCCGACAGCCGAGGTCAGGATCGCAAGACCCACGCTGCCTCGATTGAACACGGCGTCTGCGTAGGCGGGCAGTAATTCCAGCGGACCGCGACCGAGCACTGAGGCCGCCGCCACCAAGGCCAACAAGGGCCGAATCTGTGGGTGCCGCATTGCATAGCGTACGCCGACCTTGAGTTCTTGCCACACAGCGCCACGCGGCTCCCTGGGTTGCGGCGCAGGTTGCAGTCGGACAATCAGCAAGGCAGCCAGAACAGCGACATAGGAAATGGCGTTCAACGCAAACGCTGCTGCGACGCCCAACGTCGCAATCACCAGTCCGGCGATTGCGGGCCCGATGAAGCGCGACAGGTTGAACGAAATCGAGTTGGTTGCGAGCGCACTTTGCAACTCGTCCTGGGTCACTAGATTTGGCACCAGCGACATACGTACCGGCATATGCGCGCCGTCCAGGATGCCTTGCATCATGCCGAGCAGAATCAGGACATAGATGTCAGTACTGCCCAGTACCGTCAGGAGCGCCAGCAGCGTCATGTTGAGCGTGCTGAGCGTGTTAATCAGGATCGATGCAGCGCGCCGGTCAAAACGATCCGCCAGGACACCGAAAATCGGCCCGAACAGGACGGCAGGCGCGAACTGGGTGAAGGCCACTACTCCTACCCAGAATTCCGATGCGGTCAGTTGCCAGGCCAGCCAGGCGAGTGCCACCCGGTAGACCCACAGTCCGTGCAACGAAATCGTGTTGCCAACGAAGTAGATGAGGTAGTTGCGGTTCTTCAGTGCCTGGCGTTGCATATCACGCGCGAGAATAACTCATCGCTGCGAAAAATTGTGCGCAGACAATCCGGCCTGGCCCGGTAATGCAGAAAGTTGCGCCAGCAAAAACCAGGGCATCGTCGATTAGTACGGCGTCCACCTGGGCCCGAAGGCTGCAAACGCAGGTCGCGGGGCTGCATGCCTTTTACTACCGCGCAGCCCGCCAGTTATCGCGTCAGACAACAGAAAAAATCCACGGTGTTAGGCGAGATTGCAAAAGCAACGGCTCAGGTGTCACCCAGCAAACTGCGATAGCGTTTGACCGCAGCAGCTACCCGCAATACGTGGTCGCGAGTATTGTAGATATGTGGCGACATGCGCAGGCCGCCGGTTGCTACCGTAATAACCCCCGAATGCTCGAATACTTTCTGCGGCAGCTCGCGCAACTGCTCGCGCGACGCTTTCAGGATGATGACGTTACTGCGAAAGTCCGGGTGCCGCGAAGACACAAATGGAGCGTCGAATTCGCTAAGTGCGTCGCGCAGCTGGTCGGCGATGGCGGTGGCGGTCTGTTCGACGAATTGCGGGGTCAACTCCGCATGCCAGGCAGCGGTTTCCGCGAGCGCGGCAATGGCTGCATCATCCCGTTGCCCCAATGCCTCATATCGGCGGGCGCCGGCAACGGACGGCTCAACCTCGTTACCCCAGGGAATGCTGACTACAGTGGCTGCAAGCTTTGCCTGCTTCGCCTCGCGCACGAAAAGCAAGCCGGTTTCACGGGGTCCCATAAACCACTTGTGTGCACTGCCGCTGAACGAGTCGCAGTCGACATTGCCGAGGCTGAAGTGGCGTGCACCCCAGGTCTGTGCGCCGTCGACATGAATGTGCAGGTCCGAGCGTTTGCGGCGGAGCGCGCTGCATATCTCTGCGGCCGGTAAACGGAAGCCGCTGATGTTTGATATATGGGTGAACGACACGACGCGCGTTTGTTTGCCTGCCTCCTTGCTAATGGCGGCTACCACTTCATCAATCGAAGCCGCATTCATGGGTAATGAAAATCGCCGCACCGAAAAGCCGTCACGTGCCGCGCGCACGTCCCAGGCCAGCGAGTTGGACGGGTGATTCTGATCCCACAGCAACACCTCGTCGCCTTTGCCGAGTTTCAGGCCCTGCACGACGATGCTGTTGGCTTCGGAAGTATTACGGACGATTGCCAGTTCATCGGCACTGCATTCGAGCTGCGCTGCGACAGTAGTGCGGGCGTCTTCTTTCATGTTCTCTATGCGCCGCCTGTTCGCTGAGCTCAGGTCGCGATCCAATTCGTGACTGTAGCGGGCAACCGCGTGACTTATGGCCGTTGGCATTGGGCACAAGTTGGCGGCATTCATGGGTACGCGATCCTCCGCGAAACCGAACGCTCCATCAGGCGTGTCGCTCGCGAGTGCGGCCGCAACCTGTTGCCATGCGCCAAGTGAGCTGGCGGCACCAATTCCCGTTGCCGATTTCAAAAATGTGCGGCGTGCAATGGTCATGAAAGTTTCCTCCGGAATCGATTGCTAATTGGCAGTAGGTAAGGACCTGGCGTGCGCTTAAGCACTGAGGACGTAATGGTTCCAAACGATACTGGCACTCTGGAATAAGTCTAATATTGATAATACACAAAGGCCGTTGCTACCATGTGCGCGAACTGTATAACGGCGCTACCAAAAGAATAACAGCCCACGGGGGCGACGCATTCACTAATGCCGGATTGGTTTTCGGAGTAATTAATTGGCAGTTAATCTCGGCGCATTTCGACCGTCGCGCGGCATGACGTTGTCGAGCCAGATCGTGGCGCAAATTCGCGATGCCCTGTTTTCGGGGGATCTCAAAACCGGCGACGTGCTGGGCTCGGAGGCAGATCTCGCCAAGCAGTTCGGCGTTAGCCGCATGAGCATCCGCGATGCACTGCGCAGCCTCGAGGCGATGGGCATAGTCGATATCCGCATGGGTGCGAAGGGCGGCGCCACTATTGCAGCGGGCAGTTGTGATCGTTTTGCAGATGCGTTGGCGATCCAGTTGAAGTTGATTGGCGTCTCGCGGGAAGACGTATTGCAGGCACGTGCCGGTATCGAAAGCATGACAGTGGCGATGGCGGCAATGCACGGCACAGCAGAAGACCTCGACGCGATCAGGCAACTGCTGGTCGAGGCGAAAGACTGTCTCGATAATCCGGAAAAGTCCGCGTTGCTGGGCGAAGAGTTTCACCTCGCAATTGCCAGGGCGACCCGCAATGCCGTTCTGGTCGCGCAACTGAATGCGATGCGCGAAGTATTGATGCCGCCAGCGCGTTGGCCCGATCACGATCAGGCTCAAAAAATGCTTGATGTACACATGGAGCTGTTCCGGCTGATCGAATCAGGGGATGCGGCGGCGGCGAGAGACGCGATGGTAGAACATGTCCGCCATTGGATAACAAGTTAGGTATCATCGCCGAACTATGCTGGCAACGCAGCCAGTAAGTGTAAGCAATTCACTTCCCGGTCGGCGCTGTCGGCCGTTACGGCGGAGCTAAAGCAGCATGTTCTCGATCGAGTATCCAACCGTCGCTGTTACGAACAGCAAAGAAAACTTTCCAGTACACCGCATTTATTGCGTCGGCCAGAATTATGCAGCGCATGCGCGTGAGATGGGCAATGACCCTGAACGGGAAGCGCCGGTCTGGTTCATGAAAACATCCGACTCTGTTGTGCCGGACGGCAGCACGGTTAGTTACCCGCCACGTACCAGCAACCTGCACCATGAGATTGAACTCGTGGTTGCCCTGCACAAGGGCGGCCGCAATATCACCGCAACGCAAGCACGCGAGTTGATTTTCGGCTACGCGGTTGGCATAGATCTGACGCGCCGTGACCTGCAGGCAGCGTTACGCAAAAACGGTCGCCCCTGGGATCCTGCCAAGAGTTTTGAACAGGCCGCGCCGATCTCGGCGATCAACCCGGCAAGCGCAATCGGCCATCCACAAGCCGGCCGTATCTGGCTGAATGTGAACGATGAGTTGCGCCAGGAAGGCGATTTGTCCGACCTGATCTGGTCGGTACCGGAGGCGCTTGCCGAGCTGTCTACCCTGTTTACATTGGCTCCCGGCGATCTGTTGTTCACGGGCACGCCCTCCGGCGTAGGCGCGGTGGTCGCAGGTGATAGACTCACAGGCGGCATTGACGGTGTCGGTGAGATCACGATCGATATCGGCAGCCCCAACTGACCTGCGACAGCTTTTCGAGGGATTAAGTATGGACCGTCGAGCGTTTCTCAGTAATCTGGGTGTGGCAGCGACGGCGTCAATAGCCGGCGCCGCGACACTGACACAAAAGGCAGATGCACTCGAACACGCGATGAGCGATGAGCTTGATCGCAGGGTGGTCACGCCATTCGCCTGCAACATTGGCGGTGAGCGCGGCGAAGGGGGCGACGATAAGCGGCCGTTCCTGATGGGTGATGACCCACGATTGCCGCACATGCCGGACAAGCCAACCCTGATCGACTTCTTCAAGTACCGCTTTGCCCCGGCTCAGCACGTGTTGCAAAGCGCGCGCCTCGCTATGAAAAATGGCAACGATGAAAAAGTTGTCATGGCCTGCCTGCTGCATGACATTTCTGTATTCGCACTGATACGCACGGATCACGGTTACTGGTGTTCGCAGCTCGTGCGGCCGTATGTCAGCGAAGAAGTATCCTGGGCGATTGAAAAACATCAGGCGCTGCGGTTCTTCCCGGACGAGTCCGTTGGCTACGAATATCCGCAGGCCTATATTCGCTTTTTCGGCGCCGACTACACTCCCGAACCGTATATCGAAGCCGAGGCGCGGCGCGCACGCAAACACAAGTGGTATATGACGTCACGCCTAATTACGGTTAATGATCTGTATTCGTTTGAACCGGATGTGTTTGTCGAGGTTGAGGAATTCACGGATGTCATTGCCCGTAATTTCAAGCAACCGAAAGAGGGTTTGGGATTCGATGGCAGCCCAACTGCGCACATGTGGCGCAGTATTATCTGGCCGAATAATTTCCTGTAACGGGCGTCAGGCTCGGCTCATTGAAGCGTAAGAAGTACGGGGCGACAGCAAGCGCTGGCGCCCCGTTTTTCTTGTTCAATCGATCGGTTTGCTTTGAGTCAATAAGCCAATGCCGGCGCGTTCGACCTCTGCCCTCAATGCGGGCAGTTCATTGTCGAACCAGGCATCGCTCGTAGTGAGTGCCGAATTCAGCGCATCCCGTGCCAATTGCAAATACGCCTGCGCGCTGGCTGAAGGTGCGGCAAGTGTTGATGACACGTAGTAGTCTGCATTTGCGATGCGGCTCGACACTTTGTCGTCGTCGTACACAATGCCTTTCGTTTCCGACGGGACGCGGAACAGATTCTCCAGCTCGTCGAGTCGTTTGATCGCAGCGGTTGCGGTCTCTTCCAGTGCTTTCAGATTATCGCTGTCAGCGCGCTTGGCAATTCGGCTCTTGATAGCGGTCAAATCGTCTCGCGCCGCGACGATGCGCTCCACTGCGGCAACATTTTGCCTGGTCATGTTCAGCAATTCGAGGCGCGTCGCGTAGTTGCGCTCCATATCTGCCTGGCTGTAAGGACTGCGCGGATCTTTTGCTACCACAACGTCGGTGGAAACGGTGGTCTCGTCGTCGCCCTGCTTCAGACTCAGCCGTACTTGATAAGTGCCAGGCGTGACTTCCGGCCCCGCGGGCAGTCCGTCTTTGTAGTCGTCCTCTTCACCGCCGGGCATATTTCGCGCACCGTCGCGGCGCATATCCCAAACAATGCGGTTTATGCCCTGGTGTACCGCATGCTTGTAGCTGCGAATCAGCTCGCCGCTGCCGTCTATAATCCGCACTTCGATCTTCAGCGCTTCGTCTTTCCGGTCTTTGTCGGCTTCGCCGGTTGCGGCATGCCGTCGGCGTATGCGCCGTTCGCGATCGCGATCCTCATCAGGATGGCTCAGGTCGTCGCCGTTGGCAGCGAAGGTAAGCATGACCCCGTATGCTTCGTTGTCACCGCGAAACTCACCGTTGCCGGTAAAGCGGGTTGAACGAAGCATGTCATCGTCGTATTGCTGACCTTCGCTCGCTGACAGCATTTTCAGGCGCGAGCTGAACGTGTCCTGGTCGAGGTTACGCAGGGCACGGTAGTCATCGATGATGAATATCGAGCGGCCGTGGGTGCCGAGAACAAGATCGTGTTCGCGTTCCTGGACCGCCATGTCCATGACCGAAACGGTAGGCACGCCATTCGTGAACTTGCTCCATGACTGGCCGCTATCATTGCTGAGATACAGACCAAACTCGGTACCAAGAAACAGCAGTTTGGGATCAACAGGATCCTGCAGCACGGACAAGGCATAGCCGGACAACGCATTGGTCGCGAGCGATTCCCAGCGGCGACCGTAATCGCTGACCCGGAAAACGTAGGGCTGCATGTTGCCGCGTCGATGATCATCGAACACGACGAAGGCGACGGATGGGTCGTGCGGCGACGGGCTGATCATCGGCACCCAGGCGCCTTCAGGCACGCCACGTGCACGGTTGTCGATCCGTTGCCAGCTTGTACCGCCGTCGCGGCTGACGTGTACGCGACCATCGTCGCTGCCTACCCACAACAAGTCGCGTTCAAGTCGGCTGGGCGCCACTGCAACGATGCTGGTGTAGTTTTCGGCAGCGGTTACGTCGTAGGTCAAGCCGCCGCTTTCGCGATATTTCTGCACATCCGGGTTGTTGCTCGTGAGGTCGCCGGATATCGTGCTCCAGGACTCGCCGCGGTCCGTGGATTTGTGCAGGAACTGGCTACCGTAATAGATGGTCGCCGGGTCAAATGGATCCTGGGCAAAACCGGCATTCCAGTTGAAGCGTAATTCAACATTCGCCGCTGGCGGATTCGGGCGAATGAACCGCTGTTCGCCCGTGTCCAGGTTCCAGCGACTGAGCGAGCCACCCTGCGACATCGTGTAACCGGCGCGCGGATTACGCGGATCAGGCTGCGTATCGAAGCCGTCGCCGAAACCCACTTCTTGCCAGTGCAGGCTCTGGATGCCGGCAGCCTGGTACACCTCGGCAGGCCCCCGCCAGGAGCCGTTATCCTGCAGGCCGCCATACACGTTATACGGAACCGCGTTATCAACCGCGACATGGTAGAACTGCGCTAGCGGCAGGTTGCGTACATAGCGCCACGTGTCGCCGCGGTCGTGTGTGATCGCAATACCACCGTCATTGCCCACAATCATGTGCCTTGAGTCCTGCGGGTTGATCCAATAGGCGTGGTTATCGATGTGCACGGTATTGCCCGCATCACAGCAGTTGATTGCGGGAATGTAATCGAAACTTTTACCACCATCGATGGATACGCGAACCCGGGTCGCGATGTTATACACGCGCAGAGGATCCTGCGGATCGACAGCAAGTTCGCTGTAATAGAAAGGTCGATCCGCGACGTTGTATTCCTCGTTTACTTTCTGCCAGGAATCGCCGCCGTCGTCCGAAACAACCAAGGCGCTCTTGGTCGCCTCAATGAGTGCATAAACACGCTTTGGTGCTGCCTTGGAAATGGCGAACACCATGCGACCCAGCTCGCCTTTCGGCAGACCATCTTCTTCTGTCTTGCGCTTCCAGCTTGCGCCGCCGTCGTTCGACACATACAGGCCGGAACCGGGGCCGCCCGATTTGAACTGGTATGGCCAGCGACGGAACTGCCACATGCCGGCGTACAGTTTGTCAGGGTTCGACGGGTCCATCTTGATGTCTGTCGCACCGGTACTTTGATCGACAAACAAGATGCGTTGCCAGCTCTTGCCGCCATCAACCGTCTTGTAAACACCGCGTTCCTCATTCGGTCCCCACAGGGTGCCGAGTGCGGCAACATAGGCGATGTCAGGGTTATGTGGATGCAGCGCAATCCGGTCGATGCGTTCGCTGTTGCGAAGGCCGGAGAACGACCAGGTCTTGCCGCCATCGATGGACTTGTACAGGCCGCCACCGATAGACGTGGAATTGCGCACGTTACTTTCGCCCGTGCCTACCCAAATGATGTCCGGATTGGACTGGTTAATAGCCAGTGCGCCGATTGATGCAACCGGTTGATCATCGAACACAGCATCCCAGCTCAAACCGCCGTTCCCGGATATCCAGACGCCGCCGGTGGCCGCGCCAATTACGATCCGGTTTGGGTCGCTGGCAACCGCATCGATGGCGGCGATGCGTCCGCTCACCGTGGCGGGGCCGATATTGCGTGCCTTGAGTCCTGCGAGAAGACTGTCGTCCAGCGCTGCCTGGCTCGTGGCCAACGGCGCCATTAGCAGGCAGAGAAGGAGGAGGGAGGTAGTGAGCCGATATACAGACCGGCGGATTATTGTTGTCATGATGCCGTACCCTGAAATCACAGTGCATGGAGCCTCAAATCTGGCCGCGCAAATGTCAAGTCAGGCCTGGCATATGCGCCCGTGATGTCAATGCCCAGCTGCGGCGGGTGACGGTCGATTTCAGTCGCCTGCTCAGGTAACGTCGGTCGGACAATTCCGGTAGGGGTATTAAATGAAGCAGCTCAAGCGCGGTGTATTGATGGCGATGGCCTTCCTGTTGCTGGCGTGTAGTGACGGCGGCAACGAAGTCGATCCACAGGCAGGTGCGAACCTGATCCTCACGAACGCGCGCGTTTACACCCTAAGTTGGGATGAAGCATCGCCCGATGGCACCTTCAGCAAGGATGCGCCGCGCGACGAATTCGGCTGGCACCCCGATGCGGATGCCGTAGTTCTCAACGGCGACGAGATTGTATTCGTCGGCGGCACCCGCGACGCGCTGGAGTGGCGCGGCGACGCCACCCGCGTTATCGATTTGGCCGGCGCAACCGTTATTCCCGGGCTCGTCGATTCACACACCCATGTATTCGGACTGGGCGCCGGACTCGAACGCGTCAATCTGGTCGACGTCGAAACGGAAGAAGCTGCGATCGCACTCGTCGTCGAACGTGCGAAGAGCACGCCAAAGGGCGAATGGATAGTGGGCCGCGGCTGGGACGAGGGCGCGTGGGCGAATCGCTATCCGGATAAAGTGTTGCTGTCTGCCGCTGTCCCGGATCACCCCGTATTCCTCGGCAGCTTGCACGGTTTCGCTGGCTGGGCAAACCAGAAAGCGCTCGATGTCGCCGGTATCACCGCTGAAACGGAAGTACCCATTGGTGGCGAAATGCATCTGGCCAGCGACGGCCAGCCGAGCGGACTGTTCTTGAATCGTGCTGTACAACTGGTCAGCGGTGCGGTGCCGCCAGCCAGTGCCGAGGTACTTACGAATCAGCTTTTGGCGGGACTCAGGCAGATGGCAGAGGACGGCTATACGGCGGTCCACGATGCCGGGCTCAGCACGCAGCACATGCAGGTACTCGAAAAACTCGAAGCAGAGGGTCGATTGCCAATCCGCGTTTACGCCATGTTGTCATTGCGCGACGAAGACCTGATGCGCAAGTGGATTGCCAAAGGGCCCGACAAAGATAACGACAGCATGCTGGTCACGCGCACGGTCAAAGCCTATTACGACGGTGCCCTCGGTTCGCGTGGTGCGCGCTTGTTGTATGACTACGCTGACCAGCCGGGACATCGCGGCGTGAGCGGCGGCGACTACGGCTTCAACCAGGCCCTGATGGCCGACGCGATGGCTGCCGGTTTCCAGGTGGCGATCCATGCCATCGGCGATGCAGGCAATCGTGAGGCAATGGACATTCTTGAGGGCATCATCCAGAAGCATCCTTCAGCCGGGAAACTGCGGCATCGCATTGAGCATGCACAGGTCATGCACCCAGACGACATACCGCGGCTTGGCAAGCTGGGCTTCATCGCATCGATGGAGCCTCCGCACGCGATGGAAGACAAGACCTGGGCTGAAGAGCGGTTGGGCGCCGAACGTGTGCTGGGTGCCTATGCTTGGCGCACCCTGCGCGAAGCTAACGCTCGGCTGACTTTCAACTCCGATAACCCCGGCTCTGACCACAGTATTTTCTACGGCCTGCACTCGGCCATAACGCGCCAGGACAAGACCAGTGAGCCGGAAGGCGGCTGGTATGCCGAGCAATCGATGAACGCCGAAGAGGCGGTGCGTGGTTACACCGACTGGTCGGCCTACGCCAGTTTCCGTGAAGACGACACCGGCATCATTGAAAAGGGACGCTGGGCAGACCTCACCGTGCTGGATATCGACCCCTTTGTGCTCGCCGATGATCGCGCCGCGGACATCCTCAATGGGCGCGTGTTGATGACCATAGTGGGTGGCGAGGTTGTCTACGAGCGCTAGTTAAGGGCCGCTTCCCTGCACCTCAGGACGTAAGTCCGTCACGTTAGGCAGAATTGGCAAATAGCTCCGTCACTTTTCGGGTTGGGGTTGCGGAAACTTGACGCGTGCGCATCAGGCGGTTGATATCGGCCAAAACTTACCGCTCGAGCTCAATCGTCGTTTCTCGAAACTTGCTGTTTCCGAATGGCCGCTTTCGGCGAATGGCGAGGTCCGCTAGACCCTCAATACCAGCCGCTCAAACGGCTGCTTTCGGCGTATCATTGAGTTCTGCTAATGACCCAAATCTGACGTTCGAAGTTAGTCAATTAAGGACACGCTGTCAGAATTTTTTGTCCAATAATTAGCTATGTTTCTCTTAGAAACGAATTGTTTTTTACTGAGGTCAACCGCAATGAAACGTATCCATGCAATCGCTGCCACTTCGATTATCCTGAGCATTTTTCAGGTTGGCTGCACGTCTTCCGCGCAGGCGGTAGATGAGGAACAAGAAGTGATGGCGGTGCTAACCACGTTTGTTCACGCCTTCGAAAATGGTGACCTTGATGTCATGGAGGCATCGTTCGCTGACAATTCATCTTCTTTTCCACGCGCGATAATGTCCAATGGATTCGAATCTCAAATACAAACATCTAATTACAAACGTGTAAGGGGCTTGCTTCCTGAGATGAGGGACCTTATAGCGGGGTGGCGTGAAGGCGCAGCCGGTCCACCGTATATGAGTCTGGATCCTAGAGATCTTGAGGTCATGATGTTCACCAATGCCGCAGTCGTAACGTTTCATCTTGAAAATGGTAGATCATTGTCGAGACGCACATTTGTTCTCGCTAAGGAGAACGACTCATGGAAAATAGTTCATCTTCATCCCTCGAATGTCGTTGGTTCAGAGTGAACGAGATTGTGTAAGGAAGTCCCTTAATCAACAGTCCGGTTCTGGCCGTTCTGAGACAGTCGCGATTGAATTAAGCGAGCGGCGGGTATGCGTTTGGAAGCAGCCGCGTAGGTGCTAAACTGTTTGCCGACTGTTTTTGATCCAAAGCAGACATTGCTGAATTAGATAGCAGCTTATTTTCAATATCTTAGGAGCAGCAAATGAGAAGGAACGCAGGGCTCGTGCCAATAGTATTCGGAATGTGTCTTGTTTGGGCATCGTCCGGAGCCGAGGAGTTCGATATGTCGGTGGCTGCCGAAAATCTGCTTTCCGCACTTTCTGACAGTCAACGAAAACAAATAACTTATCTTTTAGAGAGTGATGAACGTATCGACTGGCACTACGTTCCCAAGAAGGACAGAAAAGGACTGCCGTTAAAAGCAATGACGGCAGAGCAGATCTATCTTGTAAATATTCTGCTTAACGAGTCTCTGGGCCAGGCTGGCTATTCAAAGGCGACCGGCATTATGCACCTCGAGTCGATATTGCGGGGCATCGAAGTTGAGCGGGGTCGTGAGGGCGCCTATGAATCGCGAGATCCGACGAGATACTTCGTCACAGTGTTCGGGGGACCTCAATCAAAAGGATCTTGGGGCTGGAGTTTTGAGGGGCACCATATCTCACTGAATTTTACGATTGTCGATGGCCAACTAATCGCATCCTCACCCGCATTTTTTGGCGCTAATCCACACAAAGTGCCAAATGGACCGGCGCAGAATCTGCGGGTTTTAGGTAGTGAAGAGGATCGTGCCAGGCGATTATTAGATTCCCTCGATGACAATCAACTCAAAAAGGCCGTGATTGGAGAGACAGTGCCTAGAAATATATTCTCCGCGGCCAGCCCTCGCGTAATTCCGGACGAACCGCAGGGTATCAAAGCATCCGAATTGACACCGAATCAATTCGAGCTTCTTGTTCAACTTATTGATGTATACATTGAGAATGTGGCGGATGAAGCGGCGCTGGAACGCCGGGCTCAGGTTGACGCAGGTGCAGGCGAAATCCAATTCGCCTGGATCGGGTCCGGTAACCGCGGTGACGCGCATTACTACCGGGTTCAGGCACCAACTTTCTTGATCGAATACGACAATATTCAGAATGACGCCAATCATAGCCACACCGTGTGGCGGGATTACGATGGCGACTTTGGTCGGGATCTAATTGGCGAACATCGGCAAGCACACGCACATTGACGGAAATTGTTTGTCAGCTGCTGGCCGTTCTGCGACGGTCGCCAGGAAGCTAACCGTGGGGCTGCTTCAGATCGCATAGCAGCCGCTTGAAACATCGGCGGTAAGATGACGGGTCGTGACCCAAAGGCGACATTCGCAAATCGGAGAACTTGGCTCCTTGGTAATTATGAACACTCTACAACGAATACTTGTTTTCCTTGTTGTTTCGCTCTTCGGGTGCGCTTCGACGAAGATCAGTTCTGGGCCGCCGCCAGATGCCAGCGAATCATTTGCGGATGCCATCAACAGCCAAAATATTGAAGCGGCAATGGCTCATTGGTCCGATGGCGCTTTTATGTACTTTCAGTCCGGAGACGCCGAAGCAGTTGTGGTTTCGCGCGAAGAAATCCGGGAAAACTACGAGCACATGTTTGAGGAAGGTCATGGCCCGAGCCTCACTATCCGTGTCGATGGCTCCGATCGCGTCGGCGGCATTACTACCGGCTAGTGATCTGCGGTCGAAACCGCGCCAGAATTTCGGTTTCGCCATTTCAGTTAGAGCCCATCTGGAGATCGTAATGAGAAGTCTATTTGTCGTCCTGTTAGCGTTGCTTTTAGTGCTTCCAACTTCCGCCGATGCAGACGGTCACGAAAAGAAAGCCATCCTGATTACCGGTGCGACCAGTGGAATCGGACGCGCAGCCGCCGAATTGCTGGCCGAGCAGGGTTACTTTGTTTACGCCGGTGCCCGAAAAGACGCTGACATGGCCGAGCTTAATGCGATCGAAAACATCATGGCGGTGCGCCTTGATGTGACGAAGCAGGACCAAATCGATGCGGCAGTTGCGCTGATCGAACGGGAAGGTCGTGGGCTGTGGGGCCTTGTGAATAACGCAGGCGTTAACGTCGTTGCGCCCCTGGTTGCCGCCAGAGAAGACGAACTGCAGTTCCTCTTCGATGTTAATGTCTTTGGTGTTTACCGAGTAACCAAGGCGTTTGCGCCGCTCGTCATGGCGTCCAAAGGTCGAATCATTAATATCAGTTCCATCTCCGGCATCCTGGCCGGGCCGAACTATGGCATGTACGCCGCGAGCAAGCATGCTGTAGAGGCAATGACGGATTCGCTTGCAACAGAGATGGAGCCGTTCGGCGTCCATGTCGCGGCGGTCAATCCGGGGAACTTTGCGTCCGAGATCGGGCTGACACGCTGTAAGCGCCGTATCGCGAATGCCGATACTGACAACTGGGGCCTGTGGGAAGAGAGTCGCCAGTCAATGCTTGAAAGCTGCAAGAAACGACTTGAGGTGGGTCTTACCAGCGAGGGCACGCCGCCTCTCGCCGTTGCAAAGGCGATCTCTCGCGCGTTGTTTGAGGAGTCTCCTCGGTACCGATACATGATCGTTCCCGAGCAGTTCGAGGCCGGCCTGACGATTGCGGCCGGTATGGCCGAGTTGCTGCAGTTCAATGGCTCGCATGAGCACAGTTACGATCAGGAAGAGATGCGAAATCTTGTTGATCTCATGTGGCCCTACGGCAGCGGCGAAAAGTCGATGGTGTCTGAAAGCGGGTTCGATGCCTTGATGGAGGCTCTGGGGCCCTGGATGGCGCGAGCGGGTGCTGATAACCAGGAATAGCAAGGCGCACTCCCGGCTAGTCACTTGATGCTGCGCCTATTCATGGGCGATTGCTCAGCAAAATGCCGTTCAGTCTGATTGACCGTCCGCTTGTGGCCGTTCTGAGACGGTCTCCAGGAAAACGACCGAACGACTGCTCTCCACAAGAGCCGCCGTTCGAAGTAGGCGTTACCGCGGAAACATCCTCTAGAATTCACTTTAAGTTTCGCGAATAGCCAGCTCCATGTGGAGGAGCACCGGCTGCTCCTGGCCGAACTGTGTCGCTCGGGACCGAACTGCAAGAGCGGCTGGTATGCATTCGACAGCAGCCGTCCAGGTGACAGACTGTTTTTGTCGAAGTACCACACCCTGATTGGCCTAAATATCTGCCGCATAGAGCAACACCGGTGATTCCAATTAAGGCAAGATCGTCTCGCGAAACTCTGAAGGTGAAGGTTGTATCATCAATAGCAAGGTCAGGAAATGGCTGCCTGAATCAAACCATGAACTCTCCGGTGAACCCCGGGGCGGTACAAAGTGGCACTTGATAAATAAGATCATGGATAGGTAAATGACTATGAAAAAGATAATTCCAGTTACCGTCTTAAAACTATTCTTTTACGTAGAAGAATATGCGTAATAACCAAGCCATATTAGATGCTATTTACCAAGATGCTTTGGCTGCAACAGATAAAGGTATTGTAGCTTCATACATACCTGAACTAGCCAAGATTGATAAGAATCATTTTGGCATTCATTTAAGATCGTCAAGGGGGTATGAATATGGAGTTGGCGATTACAATATGCCATTTTCTATTCAGAGTATTTCAAAAGTACTAGCGCTGGCCAAAGCTATGTCATTTGAAGGAAACGATGTTTGGAAACGTGTGGACGTTGAGCCTTCAGGAAATCCGTTTAATCAGTTATCACTTTTAGAATTAGAAAATGGTATTCCTCGAAATCCTTTGATCAATTCTGGGGCTATTGTTATCTCAGATATTTTGCTCTCTCATTTAGACGATCCGAAAATTGACTTTCTAAACTTTGTAAGAGACCTGACTGGCGATAATGCCGTCAGTTACAACGAACAGGTCGCTCAATCTGAAAGAAGAACAGGCTACAAAAATTTTGCGGCAGCCAATCTTCTAAAATCGTTCAATAACCTTGAAAATAGTGTTGACGACGTTCTAGATTTCTATTTCCATCAATGTTCCATAGAAATGAGTTGCCTGCAGCTTTCAAGAGCGTTTTATCTATTCGCCAATAAAGGGAAATGTTTATTCGAGAAGGTACATATTACTGAAAGCCAGGCAAAGCGTATCAATGCCGTTATGCTTACTTGTGGTTTTTATGATGAGGCCGGGGAATTCGCATTTGAAGTTGGCTTGCCAGGGAAAAGTGGTGTTGGTGGCGGTATTGTTGCATTGCTTCCAAACCAGTTTGTAATTGCAACTTGGTCCCCAGGATTGAATAAAAAAGGAAACTCGCTATTAGGGATGGTGGCCTTGGAGCAATTCACTTCTAAGTCGAAACTGTCCATTTTTTAGTCGATCGGATACGTTTGTCTGTATCCGCTCCATCATCGCCGTCCTTTGGTGATCGGTGGATTCGACTTGGCCATTGTAGTGCTCCTCGTTCAAATCGACGACAAGAAGCATGACCATAGACGTCTTAGCTGGGCTGAGTCTATGACGTTGTCGTACTGCGGCTTGCAGGGGGTGGTACTTGCCAATGACGCTGTTCGCTTCACCCTCAATACCAGCCGGGCATACGGCCGCCTCGGTGTTAAACTATTGGCAGGCTGCTGCTGACCCTTTCCGGACGGTCGCTTTTGCCGCACTTCGATAAAGGTACCAACATGGATGATGCCGAATCGTCAGTAAGTTTCATGTCGGCACTTGCCACATTTTCGAAATCATTGAGCAAGTCTGGAATCGCGATATATGGCGTTGCTTACGACCTACTGCACTTCGGAAGCTGGACGATTGAGGTAGGCGTAAGGCACCGTAGAGCGCTGCTTCAGTGGGACGGGAAGGAGTTCGTAATTTCTGTGTACCAATGCGAGGTTGCTGATTCACAGGCGCCGAGAGACTGGCAACTAGTCGCCGAAGAACCAGTCACGGATCACTCGACGCATGATGAACTATTTCAGGCTGCTGAGAGCCTCTTGTTGGAGAAGACTCTGTCGTAGTGGAATCGCTGACTGTCTCCTTGTGGCCGTTCTGAGACGGTCGCGATTGAATTAAACGAGCGGCTGGTATGCACTCGGAAGCAGCCGCCCAGGTGTTAAACTTCTGCCAGACTGCTACTGACCCATTGCGGTCACTCAGGTATCTCCAGTCAATTTCTTTTTAGGAATTACCGATTGGCTTCTTTGCAGTTTTACGCGACCCCGAATGATCATAGAGAAATCGTGCGATTCGTATACGAGGAGACCGACTGCCAAGTTTTCGAGCCGTACTCGCGAGTTAACGAGGAATTGCGTTGCTTCGCGAATCTGCAAAGTTTCGACTCGGAAAACCCAGCAGAAGCATCACACGGACTTCTTTATCTAGCGCTGATCTCGCCGTCCGTGACCTCTGGCCCAGTAATACAAAAGTACAAACTCAACGAATCTGCGGGGGGCGGGTTCCGCTACAAGATCGCCCAGCCGGGCGTCATTAGCTTGCAAGAAGGTGGCATCAAGGATATCGAAGGTAGTCCGCTTGATTGGAGCGATATAGGCCACTGGAGCGAAAAAGGAGCGTGGCAACGTTCGTCGTTTCCCGACGCGATGCTGGAAGCGGTGAACTGGAAAGAGCTGGAGAGAGTCTCTCGAAAGGTCCGTTATCACATAAGCAACCGGCTGGCTGTTGCCAAGCATCGGAGTAGACCAATTTTGAGCGATGCTTACCTGAAGATGCGAGACGGTCTTTGCATCTGGATTGGCCCAGGTTCGCACGATATTGAGTCAGGTGAGATCCAGCTGAAATAGGCATACCGCGGATGGCCGCTTTTGGCCGATTGCCGTCGGTCGCCAGGAAGATAAACGAGCGACTGCTCTCCACAAGAGCTGCCGTTTGAAGTGGGCGTTACCGCGGAAACATCTTTGAGCGGCTGCTTCACGTCGTATAACCGCCCATCGAAGAATCTGAGGTAGAATGTCGGCTCGTGACCCATTCCGGTCATTCGCAACAGCTATTCGAAATCCCGGCTGCGCCGGTAGATTGCTGAGAGGAAACTAATCTGATTCGCCGATTCACAATCTACCTTGTAGGGTTTTCAATTCTTATTGGGGCGATGTATGGCGGTATGGTTCTTTTCTTCGAAGATAACGACTACGCGCTCTATACGTTCAAGTATGTGTTCTCCTTTTACGTGCTAGTTGCGCTGGTGCTGGCGTACTTCCATTCAGACAGCAAAGATGCATTATGGTCCGCACTGGAGCAAGACTACTCAAAGGTAGGAGCGAGGCCAGATCAAATGCCTATGAGCGGCGGCCTGTTTGGCTCTTCGGACTTGGACGACATGTCTGCGGCCAAGAGCTACGCGGACGATGATGGCATAACCGTTTGCAGAGTGAAGAAGAAAGACAAAATCGGCCCATGCGTTCAAATTCCATGGGATCAAATCGAATCTGTCGAAGTGGTTGAGCCTGACGAAAAATTCTTGGAGTCAGTAGTTGCCGAGCATTCGAGAAAAGCTGCCGCAGCATTGCTCAGCGCGAAACTAAAGCTCAGGCGGAAAAGGAAAGCGATGACGCTCGTAGTCCCGTGGCACGAGCAATTCGCTCGACACGCTCCACCATCGGTAGAGATCATAAAGGAATGGGACTGGCCCTTCGCAGTCATGTGGTTCGACCCCGGTTTAATGGACCACATGTAATTGAACATTGGCACGCTCCTCGAAAGCAGCCGGACTTATATTACCAAGATAGCCGTGTCGTCGCTTTCGATTATAGAAACACTCGATGTAATCAAAGATGTCTTGCTTGGCGTCATCTCGTGTTAGGTAATACCTTCGATTCACTCGCTCGCGTTTGAGTAGCCCGAAGAAGCTTTCAATGACGGCATTGTCGTAGCAGTTTCCGCGTGCACTCATGCTGCATTGAATGCCGTGCGCGTTGAGCTCGTCACGAAAGTCATCGCTCGTATACTGGCTGCCGCGATCAGAATGATGCAGCAGGACTCCCTCAGGACAGCGCTGGCCAATCGCCATGTTCAATGCATCGATCACCAGGTGCCGACTGATCCATCGACTCATCGACCAGCCCACAATACGACGCGAGTAAAGATCCATTACCACCGCAAGATACAACCAACCCTGGCGCGTCGAGATGTACGTGATGTCAGACGCCCAACGCTCGTTCGGGCCGGCGGCCGTGAAGTCTTGTTCAAGCAGGTTGTCCGCAACCGGGTGACTCGGGTCACGTTGTGTTGTGACCTTAAACTTTGGCTTCGGACATCCCCTGAGGCCGGCTTGGCGCATCAAACGAGCCACCTTGTGGCGGCCACAGGGGCAGCCCTGTTCGTTCAGCTCAGCGCAGATCTTTGCCGCCCCGTAGACCCCGTCGCTGTCGGCGTGGATCTGCCGAATCCGCTCGATCAGCTCGCGATCCGTCTTGGCCCGGCGACTCTCAGGCCGCACCCGCCACGCGTAGTAGCCACTGTGCGAAACCTGCAGCAAACGGCACATCATCCTCACCGGATATTGATTGCGGCGTCGATCGATACACGCGTATCTCACTTCGACTCCTTGGCAAAGAAAACCGCCGCATCTTTTAAAAAATCCCTTTCCTGTTCTGCCTTTGCGAGCTTGCGCTTAAGTTCGGCGATCTCCTCATCGCGTTGCTTGCCCTGACCTGGAAACGCCTGATCACCCAGCAGCCGGTACTGGTCTCGCCAGCGTCTCAACTGTCGTTCGCTGATCCCAATATCCTTACAGACGTCCCTGTCCGTGACCCCGTCTTCGCTGGATCGCTTCAATGCGTGACGCTTGAACTCGGGGCTATACCGTCGATACTTTTTCTTTGGCATACGACACCTCCTCGCACACTATTGTGCACATTTAAAGGTGTCCACTAAACTAGGGCGGGACGAA